>CAIQCJ010000001.1 GCA_903870315.1 uncultured bacterium
ACACGACCAATTCATTGGACGGTTATTGGAGTCGCCTCAAGAATCTTTTAGGCGCGCATCGCGGAAAAAGCAAAGAAAGAATCAGGAAGATTGCTACTGAAATACTACGCAAACAGACTGCTTAAATTACCATTAGACCCTTTTTTGACTATATAACTAGTGACTTCTCACTAAATCTAGTGACCACAGAGATAGGTCGTTTTTGTTCATGAAGAAGAGGAAGTTGTCTTTATCGTCTATCCCGAGATTGAACATGTCTATAACCCTATCAGCCTGTCCTATAATAGGGGCCACAAGCTTTGTTTCTCCTGTTACTGAGTTTACTTGCCAAACCTTATCAATAGTTGAAACTGTACCTCTATACCAATCATCCGGATATGTTCCAGGGAAGTTTTGGAATGGAACAGCACAGTAGACAACATCTTTATAGAAGTTTCCCCAGACACACTTCTCTGCCAAAGTTCTTAGAACCACATCCATCATGGTGCTACTAGCTACATTGTATATACCAGAAACAATGTCGCTATTATTTCCAGAGGCCGAGAAGAATACTTTCTTACCATCAACACTTACCTTTGCACTAAGACCATTCATTGGCCCTATAACTTTCTTCCAGACACCAGTCTTAGGATCTACGAAATATAAGTAACTAGCGCGATCAGCCGTCCCTTTATTTATAAGAGTGATGATATTTGTGGATGGCCAATCAACATTGAACTGTGTGAGAGGTGTTGTAAATATCTGGGCCGTTTTTGTCCCATCAAAGTTTGAGACATAACCAACAGAACCATTTGTATCCTGTACTAGAGTAAACAGCTTATCTTTTTGTGGTGAAACCGCATATCCAATAGTATTGCTTGGCAAACTTCTTCCTTTAAGAGAAAAAGGTGTAAGCGTTTGTATGCTTCTAGTAGAGGTAGCCGCAGGAGCTATGGCTTGGTTATTGAGCTCGGCGTATATATATGTAGGAGTCTCGCTGTCACCTTGGATGGTTGGTCCGATAAAAGCTGTTATAGCTTTATTCCAGATGCTATTATAGACCTTTGGCAGCAAAGTGTTTGAAAGGGTTGCTATGGCCAAAGTGTTCCCTTTTGCTTCATATATATTACCCCTTCCCCTATCAATCCAGCGTACCAGAGTTGTTGAAGCTGTTGTGCTGGCACCATAACCACCAACAGGAGTATCACTTAAGAGACGTAGAACAGGAATAGGGTTTGTTTGTTGAGCCACACCGCCATTGTTTGTTGTCTTGTAATTACTTGTAGAAGAGCTTGTCTGTCCACTTATACCACTGCGACTGAGTGGGGCAAAACCACCAGAACCATTGGTTGGGCTAGTTGGTAATGCCGCAGGGTGTGTTTTCAACATATACAACCAATACCCCACACCCAAGATAGCAGCGATCAGTACGAGGAAGATTATTAGTTTTACGGTTGATTTTGATGACATGGTGGTTGGTTGAAGATCTGTTTATATTATAATTAATACTTGCTACTTTGTCTTATACTAAAATTAACACTATTTACTTAAATTTACTTAACTGTACCGCTGTTTGTACGACAGACCCAATCAAACCAGGAGATTTCCAATTAGTATATGTGTTTATTTCAGACTCTAGTTTAGTGATTTGGTTAGCCAAATCAGTTTTTTGTGTTCCATCAGGCAAAGAATTTAAAGCAGCAACAAGCTCCGGTTTTCTGTTACTGTTGTAATCGCTTTGTACATATCCTTGGGGGCCAAGGTGTGCAGAATCATCTGCCATCACCTGCTCTATAGAAGCAATTATGCCTAAAGATGTAGTATAAGTCCCGGCATTTTTAACAGTATTAGCGGCGTCTATTTGACCATCTGCAACCAAGATTTTCTGAAAGTCTTGACTAACAGCATCAATCTTTTGGTTATTTAATTCAATGCTTGCAGAGTTTTTGTCAGCCACGCCCGCAGCCAAGAATTTATTGAATTCTAAACTTGCACTTTGGGCTACAGCAACACCACCAGAAGCCTTACTTTTTTCTGTTAAGGAAGCTATTTGTACATTAATAGTATTTCGTTCTGCTGTAGTTAGGTTTGGGTTTAGTAATTGATTTTGTAGCACCATAATAGCGGCATTTTTTTGGTTTGCGTCTGCTTGGGCCGCTTGTAATATCGCTGTTGCGGCGTTGTTGTTACTGTCAATTTTATTTTGTAATGTTTGTGCTTGGTTGAGCATATTATCAAAAAAAGTATTATTTAACATACTTGAGGGTATGTTGATGGGATCTACTATATTACTTGGAATATCCACAAACTGTGGATTTATAGAACGCAATATTAAATATGAACAAACAACCATTAGCAGACCTTTTATTGCGTTACCTATCTTCTCTTTTCCGTCACTCTTTCCTTGTATGGCATCAGAAGTCATATACTCAAAACCACCCAAAACAATCATAAAAACAGCGGCTACAGCGGCAATAGCTATAAAAAGATTGAACATATATTGCAGATAACCACTTATGGAAGGGTTAGTTAGCTGATTTCCGTTACATGTTATATTTGTTCCTTGCGTCAAACCAGGAGAACAAGGTAGTGGTTCCAAAAGAGTATAAGAGCCGCCAGATCCTGGTGGGGTAAGGTTTGTCACACTGCCGGGTTGTGCGTATTGAAGTTGTTGATCTAATGTCTCAAGAGATTTTGGTGTGGTTGATGGCAAAGCAGACGATTGTCCTGGTGGTAATATTTTGTATGAATCCAAAGGTGGAGGAATGTATTCTTTTGAGATAGTTCCAGATATTGTTGTTGGAACATTGTTTTCTTGAGCTAGTACTATTCCAGTGTTTTGGATTAATCCTGCTACCAAAAAAACAACCATCACCACACAGTATTTACTTATAGGTTTATTGATATTTGATTTCATTTTAGTTATTTGTTGAAGTACCACCTCCGAAGTTCGATGTGAAATCACCACTTGCACTTTGTAAGATCTCTCCGTTGTTGCTTATATTTAATGAAACATCAGATGTTCCAGAAGAACCGTCTGGCGATCTCAAAACAACAGTGTTACTAGTGCTTAGTTCAGCGTATTGGGTACCGTTGATATACCAATCCAAGGCCAGATTTCCCAAACTATTTAGAGCTTTTTCGAAGCCGAATGGTACAGCTAGGACGGAGACTTCCTTTTGTGTGCCTATATTTACAACACTTACAGACCTGTTGTACAAAGGTCCATACAAAGGATCATTTATATAAAATCCAAGGCCTGGCTTATGTGGTATTACAGAAACTGTTCCTACAACATTGCTAGTGCCATCTTTTGTCGTCACTGTGACTGTCAAAGAATAAGGCCTAGGCACCATATCCCCTTTCAAGTCCACAAAGCTTTTCCCATAGCCAGACTGATCTTCCAAAACTGTTCCACTGTCCTTTTCCCATTTGTATATCAATGTGGAAGGTAAATATTCAACACCAGAAGAGTTGGCAATATGTGGCACAGCTACTATCCTTACGGTATTCTGATACACCAAAGGCACTCGACCCAAAAACAAAGGAGGAACATAACCACTAGACTCTGTTATGAAGTCTATAGAACCAGATTTTATAGAGAAAGATTCATTGTATTGCTGACCAGCCACTGTATTGGCGCTTACCTTTATAGTCATCGTCTTTCCAAGTGCTGGTGCGGTTGTAGTAAATGTCACCAAGCCAATAGCTGTCTTCTTTGCCACGCCATTTACAGACCAAGTTATCGTTGCTCCATTGATATTGAAAGCATAACTTTTTGCTGTTATGGTCACGTTCTCCCCAGGTATAGGACTCTCCGGATCAGAAGACAACTGCAACCCACTTATAGAAACAGGTATTGTTTGTGCTTGTGCTTTATTTACAGATAAAAATGCACCAGAGAACGTTAGAGTCAATATAGATATAAGTACTAGAGGATATCTGATCTTCATTACATTACATTTTATCAAGTAATTCAGAAAAATGCGATAGTGGTTATACATGTTTTTTACCACTAGGCATTCTGACTTGTCCTACATTGAGTGGCGGTGTCGACCGTTTATTTATAGGACCACCCTCTTCGCTTGTAGCAATGTTTGGCATATGAGTCGGTACACCATCTGCGTTCATTTGGATCGCCGGCTTTTCCCATTCAGGTGTCCAATTCTTTAACATTTCTTGTTGTTCTGATTCAGCATCTTCTTTTTTCGCATCGCTGTGTATATACCAGACATCCAAGACCCACAACTGAGCTATACCACCAGTTAGAGCAGCTGCGGCTTCTGTGCCAACCAAGGAGATAAGTCTTTGTGGGCGTTGTATCAAAGAAACCTTTTTTATAAACTGTATCCAAATAACCAAAATTCCACCCACAATAAGGTCCAAGACTTCGTTTATAGCGACCCCAATACCAAACCAACCCAAAACTAACTCTATAATAAAGAGTTGTATAAAATCCATAACACCAGCAAAGATGTACATCCACAACCACCCATTTGATTTCTTCTTGTAAGCCATGTTGTTTATTGTCCAGATTGCTCTAACTCTTTCTTGGCGCGC
Organism: uncultured bacterium; assembly: GCA_903870315.1. GTDB lineage: Bacteria > Patescibacteriota > Minisyncoccia > Phycocordibacterales > PALSA-1337 > C7867-002. Next base: position 4,540 of record CAIQCJ010000001.1, read on the forward strand.
TGGATCTGTTGTACTTGTTCTGGGTTTGTGGTGATGATCTGATCTTCTGTATAAGAAGCCACAACCTTCAAAGCCACGTGTTTCAAACCTACGAAGAACATACCCTCTCCAACATCTGACTCTAGAAGCAAGTACTTCTCTTCATCTGTAAGGTTAAATGTTTGTTGTATGTGGTCTATGACGGTTGGAGACTGTTTCAGGAGTACCTGCATAGAAGAGTTTGTAAGTATCGGCATACCGTAAGGAGACTTCAAGAAGTCGTCCACGTCTTGGGTTATTGTGGCCAAACCAAGCCAGTATTTACGACAACGCTTGGCTATACCAAACAAGAACGAAGCCGTATCTTCAGATTTCATCATCCACCAAGCCTCATCAACCACTAGTAAACGCTTTTTCTTAGTTCTGCGTATCATATTCCAGATATAGTGAGTGACTATATACATAGCAACTGGTTTAAGTTCATCTTCCATATCACGCAAAGAGAATACGGCAAATTTGCTATTGATATCGACGCTTGAGGGTCTATTTATGAAACCAGCCCATGTTCCCTTCGTGTACTTAGTCAGACGTTCTACTAAAGAGGCTGAACCTTCCATACCAGCCAAAACCAGCTCGAAATCAGATAGAAGTGGCGGTTCGACATTTCTGAAGTCTGATTCGGCAGTTATATCCTTCAGGGCGTAGGTTTCAGTGATGGCGCGATCTACGATAGCGTCTTCTTCTTGAGTTAGTCCGCCAAACATTATACGGAAAAGACCTACCAAGTTAATAATATTTGAGCGTAGGACATCAGAGGTAGACTCGTCTTCTGCTGGTACTGGCAGGTCGAAAGGGTTTATATGATGTTCCGAGTTTAGTGAGATGTTGAAATATTTTCCACCAGTAGCTTCAGCCATATATTCATATTCTTTTTCTGGGTCAATAACCAAGACGTCTGTATCAAACATCAAAGTTCTCAAAATCTCCAGTTTTGTGCAGTAAGATTTACCAGCACCAGCCACAGCGAAAGTGACGGAGTTGTAGTTCTCTAGAGAATACCTATCAAACAAAACTAGAGAAGAGTTGTGGCGGTTTATTCCATACAAGATGCCTTTGTTCTCTGTAAGATCGAAAGATACGAAAGGAAAGATGCTTGAAAGTGGAGAAGAGTTGAGTTTGGAATGAACAGAGAGTTGGTCATCCGCTATAGGCAACATACTCTTAAAACCTTGTTCTTGTTGGAAAAGTGCTGGTTTGACATATATAAGCTTGGATTCCAACATAGACTTTATCTCAGACTCTAGTTTATCTAGCTCATTGTCGTTATCAGCAAAGATGGTGATATATATACCCACATCAAAGAGGTGTTCCTGGGCTTGCATAAGCTGGTCACGTAAGGTCTCTAGGTCTTGGTAGGCGGTGTCGAGTGACGGGTCACGAACCAACCCCTTCTCTTCTCTTATAGAGATTTGGCTTTGCACCTCAGCGACTTTCTTTTGGAAGTGGTGCAGTATTTTTGCTGTGTCAACTGGGTGTATAAATATGGATACATTGAATACTTTATCTAGGTTGATGATAGGAGCGAACCAGCTTTCTTCTAGAAAACGTGGATATGATATGACAAACAATGTCCTAGCGACCTTTTCTCCAAGATTTAATTCCTTCGGGGTTATCTTGAGCGCTGAAGGGGCGATGACGTCTTTTAACTCCAAAACCCCAGACTGATATATTTCTTGTGGAAGAATAGAAACTATCGGTGCTTGTTCATCCTTTTTTCCAAATAATTTGTTCAAAAATGACATAGTCTTTGTTTAGCTATATTTGTATAGGCTTTTCCGTCTCGCCAGGGTTGAAAAGCTTATAGAAGAGTTCGACGATCTCCCCTGTCCCCAACTCAGCCGCACGTACACCGCAACGGACCAAGCCTTGTTCTACAACAGCGACTCTCTGTTCAAGCTGGCTCCTATAAGTCTCGAAACTCGCTTGTTTCTCAGATGTTTCCATAGACTTTTTATTCGGATTATTTCTTCCCAAGAAGCTTGTGAGAGGATTCTTGCTGGCGCTTATCATAGGAGGATCATAAGGAACAATCACGAAGAAGCTTTTTGTCATAATATCAGTGCTTTCTACGAAAGCTTTTATAAATCCGACATATTCTTGCACCTGAATCTTCATCAGGTCAGTGTTTTGTTCTTTGTATCTATCCTCCAACAAGGCGATATACGGTCTTATGTCTAGTTTCTTTGACTGGATGAATATTTGGACTGAGAAATCCAGAGAGTTCAAGAAATTTTGGAATTGCATAAGTATAGAGGTTTGCTCATCTGAGGACTTCAAAGCGAAGTTGAGTGATGAAGCCAATATCACAGCGCGCATACCGCCGTCCTTGAGTATAGCAATACCATCACGTATTTCTTGTATTGGTACGAAGTCTTGTGTTGTTTTTGTGTCTTGAGCCATTTTATTTCTTTTTTTTTGCGTATAGACTCTCTTGTACATCTAGACTCCAAGTCAGATCTTTCAGTTTGCTATCTGACATCTTTGGCACAGTCAGAGAGGCGTAACTACTTGCGTCTCGGACGGCTTCTGCAGTTGTTGTTGGTTGGGGTTTCTCAGTCTTTCTCCAAATATACAACTTACTCCCCAAATAATATTTGTAAGCATACTCAAGTATGTTAATGAGGGGCTTGTTATTTATCCTGAAGAAAGCCAACAACCCTGAGATGCCCATAATGATGACTATAGGTAGGGCTGATAACAATAAATTGTTGAAGAACACGTAAACCATAAACGACAAACCACCCCCTCCGGCCAAATAGATAAACTGCTTCAGCGTTAATTGGCCAAATATCTTATCCTCCACCTCTATGAATTGAGGAACTTGAAAGCGCATTAGACTAATTATATCACAACAATAGAATCTATTATCCCCTATCTGGTGTTAATTGAGAGATTCTTTATAAGGGTCTAGTTTCTGTGGCTGGTTTATTTGCTGGGGCGGTATGGTGATAGGGGTGGTGAGCAGGTGATCTGTAAGTGGCTCTATCCTAGGTCTAGTAGGCATCTTTATTGAATCGGGATCTTCTATGCCACTTAGTATCTCTGAGCGCCTCTCTGTGGGTACACCACCATTACCGTTCACATCACCTATAGGAGATTTGTCATTATTGGCCGTCTGAGTATGATCTATAGTGAAATCACCAAGACGTTCTAGGTCGGAGGGGCTTGAGGTTGTCTCAACACTCATAAGGTGTTTTCTTATAAGACTAAATACATCCTTGTTTATGTCTGCGGTTATGTTATCCGCAATTTTTCTGTCTATAGATAATCTGTCACACAAGTCACTAACAAAGAGTGATGATTTTTGGAGGCCCAACATTACCAAACCAACCTCATCAACAAGTTCACCCAATTGATCTATATGCAAGTTATATTTTTTCCCTATAGATTCTACTTTTTCATTTACATCAGAAGATGTGATCGCTTCTTGGACTTCTGTGGGTAGCTTTTCGAATATGGCTTGTATTTCTTCTGAAGTAAATTGTTTCATGTTTGTTTATTATTTAAGTTTTTGGTTTTTGTTCAGGTCCCAGGGCTTCTTTTTTAGGTATAAGATTTTGTATGTCTAGAGCCAATGCCGCCCTTGCCACATCTTGATCTTTCTTTTTTATCCTACGCATCTTTTCATCGAGCTCAATTTTCTGTTTTTCAAGAGTAACAATGTTATCTTTTATAGATTCTAGGTTTTTAGTCTTTAGCAAAGATTCTACCTCAGCCCGTTTCTTTTCTGCTTCCTCGATTTGCTTATTAAGTTCAGCTTCTTTTTCACTATCATTTGATACGGTTAATAATCTAGACCTTAGGCTCTGCTCATTCTCTTTCATCTTTTCCAAAATAGCAGGATCAGCAGCTGCATTATGAATTTCGAGTTGTTTTTTTGTTTCCTCATGTTCCTCAACTATTTTTTCCTTGTTTACTTCTGTATCAAGTTTGTATTTTACCTTACGGCGTGCAGGACTATTTACAAAAGCAGTAAATATAGATGGACGATCTAGACCTTCCAAATAAGTAGATTGCGCCTTCTTTGCGGCCTTTTCTGCATCAGTTGCCGCTGCTTCCGATGGGTAGTTACTTCTATCAATGGTTCCTATTTGTTTGACGGTGTCTTCGTGTTCTTTTATTTTTCGTGCTTGGTTTTTATCATACCTACTACCCGCTTTTGCAAGATTGTTATTTACTATTCTTGCAGCCTCTGGACTCCATTTTGATACAGTACTCAAAACGGCTGGATTTGTGCGGAGCTTGCTTGCAGCAAGACTTCCTCCATATGTTATACCCCTTCCAGCAAAGCTAGCGGTCTTACTCTTCATTGTAGAGAAAGCCTTTGTTATCCACGTATTTGATAGGCCGGAGATCTTAGCGGCGCCTATAAGAGGAATATTTACTATGATTACTACGAAAGCCGCATTTATAAATACGGATATTGCCGTTGTCACAATCGTCGCTTCAGGAGCGGTTGGGTCAACCGACACATTTCCACCAAGCTTCATAGATATAAGTATTTGTAGGGCTGTATACAGAAGGAACATATATGCAGGCATGAAGATTAACTGACTCTTCAGATGAGTTGTAAACTCATCAGACAAAGACTTCATCCCTGGAAATATCCAGGAAGCAAACCATATAGGAGAACAAGCTAAAATAAAGATAAGTAGAACGAGCCTTACTACAAAGGCAGCTGCTGCCACGATAAAACTCATTCCTAAGATAATCATTATTATTATACCGACCACTTGCAAAAATATTATCTTGAAGGAGTTAGTTACGTCATTGTTTTTAGTGTCTGAATTTAGCCAACCACTGGCAAATATATTAGTGAAGTTTGTACTACCCATTACAATTGCAGAAAGACCTCCTTGGTATGGCTTACCGCTAATATTCAACATCTGAGCAGAAGAGCAGTTGTTAAAATCACTACCACCAACAGCACAACTATTAGATTGAGCCGATGGGTCTATACCACTGTATATCGACAAAGAGACCATGTTTGATGCATCTATCATTAATCCTACAAGGAAGAAACTGAAGTTTATGAGTATACCAGCTATGATAATATCTTTTATAAGTTTTCCCATACCCTGATCTAGACCAAGTATCATCCTGAATGATGTATATAGAAGTGCAAAGATAATGAACATACCAGAAACGTCTCTTATTGTCTGCCAGACAACATAGACGCCAGTGGTATTTTGTATATAATCTTTTATGTGTAAAGTGAGATTGAGAGATATGTTCAAAAGCCCAGCAGCTAATGTTAGTAGAAAACCTACTACATGAAATATAGCCAGTAAAACAGTTGATATCAAGAACATACAAAAGTTCAGCACACTATCTATTCCAAAGAGGCTTGTTATAACACCACCCCCAGCATCATTACCACTCGTTGCTGCCACAACAAAATGTGTCGGCACGATCAAACCAATAGCAACAACCACTAGTGCTAGCCATATGAATTTATTTTTGTGTCTATTGAACATATTTTTTAGTATGTAGTAGGTATAACAACACCATTACAGTATGTGCTGTAGTTATTTGCTGTCGAGTTGACACCGCTTGCTGTACTTTGGGCATTTTGTAGATCTTGTTTTGATTGGTCTAATCCCCCACCAGATTGTAGTTCTGTAGCTACGGTTGCAGCTGCTGTGGCGCTCGACACACCAGCAGATGAATTTGAAGTAAGTTGCATATTTACACTTTGCGCTTGAGCGAGTTTAGCGTAACCATCTGCGGCTTTCTGGTTCAGATAACTAAGCAAGGATTGTATCTGGTTCTGCAGAGTGCTATCTATGGATGTTAGATCAGATTGGATAGTCGACATTGGTTGGGCTACATTTTGTCGGTATATTACGCCAGTGTTTGGTGGTATAGCAGCAAGCGCATTGTATTTGGTTGTTAGGCAAGTTTTTGCTGAATTGAGATTTGTCTGACTACCTTCTATTATAGAAACAGAGCTATCATAGTTCGATTTGTATTCTTGTATGACACCTATCATGTCACCACTTTGGCTGTATATAGAAGATGCTGAGTTTGTACTACTTGCTAGGGTTGAGTTATATATCTGGCTTGTATAAGAAGGGCTACCACCGCTACCGCTACTCATAGAGCGAAGACCACCACCCAATACTTGCATGACCATCTGTGACACAAGAGCGTCTATAATAGCGTTTATGTTGTTTGCAAGGTTTAGTTTATCTATTGGCATTCCAAGGGTTTTACTCAAACTACTAGATATGGCCGATCCAGGAGTCTCAGTAGTACAGTTCTGTGGAGGAGGAGCTGGCGGTCCAACCAGGTTTTTTGGAGCTGGATTGTTGACTGTTTTTGCACCAGATGCGTCTATATATGTGCCACCTACGGGAACTGGTGTACACTTTTGCCAAGACATAAGTCCACTTCCAAGAGAAAGGTCGAAGTTCACAGAGCTCTTTTTCATAGCTATGCTTGCTTGTACATCGGACACAGCGGAGTGGTATGAGAAGAATGGGTCGTTTTGAGGGTCTGTCATGACGGAGTTGAATGCTGGCCAGCCACCTTGACTGAAGTTACCATTCATAAAGCCTTTTATGTTTTGACCATTGACGTTTATGTTGTTTGGTATATTCTTGGCATTGTTTACGACGGTCCTTATTGTACATATATATTTTCCTTGTGTTGTACCGGCCGCACCCAGAGCCAAGTTAGCGCGTAGGTTGATACTGAAAGGAGAACAAAGTTGTGACAATATACCAGTCTCAGCGATAAATTGACCAGTGACTTGGTCAGCTGCGTCCATAAAGAAGCCACTTGGGTTCGTCAAGAACGAAGGACTACCTTTGAAACCAGTATTTATCCAGTTTATGACACTAGCTGTTAGTTGGTTCAAGATAGCGTTTGCTATGGCTGTTGCAAGACGATCCAAGACGAAGTTTTTCAGCTTCTCCAAGAGATGGTTTACAGAGTTCATGATACCGGTTGGACTGGTATCAGCGACTACTGTGACGGGCCATGCAGCTGAAGCTTTTTCTGGAACCAAGACTTGCACATAAGCAAATACAATTGTGAAAAGTAGTACAGAGCAGATTATTTTTTTGTATTGTTCTTTTATTGTCATATGCTTATATTATTGACTAGGGATAGGCACTGATATGGTTATATTGTTTGTATTGAAATACCCCTGTAAATTCAGAAGGTTTGTGTTTATCCTTTGTAACGCAGGAATTTCTTGGCTTATAGCTGCGAGACCAGTAACAGGATCGCTGTCTACATGGCGTAATGATTGTGCATTGAATAACTCCATACCCAAACCATTTATAAGTTCGAGGTGGTATTGGCTGGCGGATTTTGGTACAGGAGTTTCGAGCAGCGAGCTTATTGCTTTTTTATACCCATCTATGATCGGGTCTATCTTCTTCAGAATAGTCATATCTGCTTTATCGAAAGCATTTTGAGCTATTACAGCTTCATTTTCTGGTGGTATCGCTAAGGCCAATATTTGACCTAAAGACTGAGCATAAGCACCAGCTGATGTTGGGGAGTCACTTACTGTCTTGATGTCTTCTGTGTAATAAACCTTTGGGGTACCGACGTTGGAAAGACTATTTGAGGCTAGCTTGCTTGCTACGGTGTTTATGGTCGATGAATCACTATCAACACCCGCCTGATACATCTGTGCGTAAGTTACCAAGAAGTTCCTACCTAGAATGTCAGTATTTGTCAGAACTTCAGGCGACGAGCTTGAGTTCGAAGAGGAGGCCATATCAGTATTATAGTATTTTGTAGAAGAACCAGCTACCTCATAAAAGGACTTCTGCCAGTCAGTGCTTGTCGATACGTCTTGTTGTGTTGTAGTTATGTTGGCAGATAAGTCTTTGGTCTCCGATCCATTATTTGGAAATCCATAGACGAATACAAGAGTAACTATCACGACCAAAAAGCATATCACAGATATCACAACAGTCTGCCTATTCCTGGGTATGATTGGCATAATACTCAAAGTATTATACCAGATAATATAATATCCAGCCCTAAAGTTATTAACAGAAGTGCATATCAGGACACCCTCAAGATTAACAAGAGCAATAAGATAGCAGAAAAATATAAAATAAATAGTGGATATTCTTTGTAAGGTCTTTTTGTACAGAAGAAATATGTAGCTAACCCCCAAGTTATAGATAGTGGATACAAAATAGGTTTCTGTAACAAGATTGCGACTATGACATAAGTCAATCCACTGGCGATACCTACTATTCGTGGACCCCATACAGCACCAAACATGACGGGTATGGTCCTAATACCAGTTTTCGAATCACCTTCTAAGTCCTTCAAATCCCTTATATGTGACCACAAGAAAGTGATTAGTGTCACAGAAAATACAATCTGTATTGGTAATGTAGAGAAAAGCTTAGAGTTTGAAAATGTGAAGAAACCAGCTATGAACATGGCTACACAGTTGAGACTTATTATAAGAGATGACAACACAGGGACTTTTTTCAAGCGTGTTGGTGGCATAGAGTATGTGTAATAAAAGGCCAGAAAAGCAATTATGCAAAAGAAAGCATAATATCCAGATGTATAGGCACTCAGAAGAGATATTATCAAGAACATAATACCGGCTTCCCGGAGGGTTTTTTTATTTACAGAACCACTTGTTAGCGGTCTATCTGGGCAATTTATCAGATCGGTGTCTATGTCGGCGATGTCGTTTGTGCACACAGAGAACATCCATGCTGAGTATATGGACAACAACAGACACATAAACACAACAAGGTCATTCCAAGAAAATATAGACCAAGGAGATAGTTGCCAGGCCAGATACATACCAGCCCCAGCCATAAGCCAGTAGTGTAGTACCCGTTCAGGTCTAGAGTTTTTGATAATTGATAATAATATATCTTTTTCGTTCAACAAGAACCATAAAGAGCCAAGTATGAATATAAGAATTATGTATATGCGCGCCATCATAAAATCAAAACCGGTGTCTATCATAGCTGTTTCTGACTCATATTGTAGATTTCCACTTATATTGTTTGTCAGTGTAGATGAATGTGTGACAGATTCTATTATCGGAGTGGCAGGACTACCTACGCTTGTATTTAATATGAACAAAAAGCTCGGCGCCGAAAACATAACAAAAATAAGAGTATATAATCCAAATGTCATTATCAATGATTTCCATAGATACTTCTTTGTGGCATAGAGTATGATCACTGATATCAACAAGACTATGGCTATTTCTATACGTATACCGATGGTCGCTCCAGGTCCTTGGTTACCGAAGAATGTAAGAAATGAATGTGTGAGTTGTGTACTATTTTGGAATAGATATGTCATTCTGAATCCTTTACCAACACTTAATACAAGGTCTAATATAGGAGCAATCCATGTGGCCAAGAAAGCAAACAATATACCTACAGGCAAAGATTTTCTCCATTCCGGAAGTATGGTCCAGAAATATATCATTAGTATGATAGACAAAGACAGGAACCAGAGAGAAAGGTGTATCAAAGATATATTCTCTGTCGCCATGATTCCATTTGGGGTCGGATTTGATATTGATTCGAGGAATATTCTACCCAAGATAAGGGTGCTAAAAGATATTATCCATTGAATAGGACTTATTTCTATCTTCTCTAAAAATATTTTTATTCTACCCAGAATGTCCTGTATTTTTTTCATAGTAAGATATAAATCTATTTAATCCCTTTTGTAATATTTATCCAGTCTTCCATAACCATATCTTCTGAACGAATTTTTCCATCCAAAGATAGATTTTTCCATATAGTATCAAGTTTCAGATGATCACACACTCTCTCCAGGTTTCTTCTAGCGTATTTTCTCTTATGCGCGAAACCAGCGTGGACAATATCAAAAAAACGTTTTATCTCATCTTCTGCTGGTTGTTTACTAGACATACCAGAGAATCTGTTTACAGATATGTCTTCTATTGCCAATACAGCAGAGTCTACATTTGGTGCTGGTACGAAAGCTCCTCTTGGTACTATGGTTACAACATAAGGTGTTCCGAAAGCCTTTATGGATATAGACAGGATGCTCTCTTTCTTGTCTCTTGCCACTATACGTTCAGCAACCTCCTTCTGTACTAGAAGGATCATTCTGTTTGGACGTGGAGAGTATTCTAGGAACTTTTCTAATATAGCTCCAGTTATATAGTAAGGTATATTGGCGACTATCACATAATTACCGTCAACTATCTTATGTCCGACATCATTAGCGGTTACCATCTCCCCCTCTAAGACATCACCCACCTTCAAGATAAGACGCTTTTCAGATATTTCAGATGAAAATCTTCCCGTAAGAACATCACAAGCACGTGCATCTTTCTCTATAGCTATCACTTTTACTCCGGTTTTCAATAGAGCTTCAGTTAATATGCCAGTCCCAGGGCCAATCTCAAGGACGACTTCGTCTGCTGAGAGTTTGGCAGCAGCTATTATTTTTTTTAAAGCTGATGGCGAATTTAGAAAATGTTGACCAAGGGATTTTTTTGCTCGCAGACCAGGGTTTGGTTTATGTTCAGTCATAGCAACATCATACACAAACTGAAGTGAAATTACTAAATACACACGAGAGTTTTTTGTGTCTAAAAATCTATAAATATTGCTTTTGCACCACTTGGTTTTTCTGGAATAGCTTCCTCTATCAACCCTTTTTCTATATCGGCGATGAATTCCGATGGTGTACTTACTCTCTGTGCTCCATAGACAGTGCGGATGATTGCATTACTCAAGAAAAGTTTCTTTTTCGCTCTAGTCAACGCTACGTAGAACAATCTACGTTCCTCTTCCTCACCGGCTTTGTCTATCTCAGCGTCATTCATATGTTTAAATGGGAACAAGTCTTGTTCTAAGCCGGCGATGAACACATATTCAAACTCCAATCCTTTTGCAGCGTGTACGGTCATAAGTTTTACGGCGTCAGTCTCTTTTTTCAGCTCATCTTGGTCGGTTGCAAGCGCAGCATTTTCTAAAAAGGCTTCGATAGCTCGATTTGGCTCTTGTGGGTTGTTATTTTCACCTTGCATCTTTTCCTTTACGCTTTCTGTTTGATTATATTGCGCGGCTACGGTTACAAGCTCGCGGACGTTGAGTAAACGTTCTTCATCATCCCCCACCCCTTCGCGGTATAGACGCTCTATACCGGTTTCTTGAATAACGAATTTTACGGCTTCACTTGGCTTTTTTTCGGCTATTTCTGTGCGTATATCATCAAGGAGTTTCCAAAATCCAGTAAGTTTGGTACGTACAGCTGGTGGCAATGCAGAACCCATATTTCCGTTACCGGGAGTATTGTTTCCAGCGCCGGCTTCACTCAGGATCTTCGCCAAAGTTACCTTCCCTATTCCGCGTGGCGGAACGTTTATAATACGAGCAATATCACCCCAGCTGTCTCTGTTTAAAGCTGCACGAATATAAGAGATGACATCCTTCACCTCTTTTCTCTCGAAGAATTTCACACCAAGAAGCTGATATGGTATCTGTTTATTGATAAACGACTCCTCCAATACGCGCGATTGGAAATTTGCACGATACAGAACAGCAATTTCGCTTGGTGAAGTTCCGTTGGCGATAAGTTCACGCGCTTTGTCGGCGATAGATCGCGCCTCCTCAGTTTCGCTGTATGAGATGATAAGGGCGATTTTCTCTCCGTGATCATTGTCTGTGTAGAGGTTTTTTTCACGACGCATGCTGTTTTTCTCTATAACAGAATTTGCAGCTGAAAGTATGGTCTTAGTTGACCTATAGTTTTTTTCGAGTGTTACAACAGTCGCTTCAGGATAGTCTTTCTCGAAATTTAGGATATTTTCTATGGTTGCACCTCTCCAGGAATAGATATTTTGGTCGACATCACCGACGACGCATATATTTCGACCCATTTCAGCAAGAGCACGTGCGATCTTATATTGGACGCGGTTGGTATCTTGATATTCGTCAATATGAATGTATTTCCAAACATGATTATAATGATTTCTTACATCAGGATTTCCAAGAAGTTGGGCTGTTTTTAGAAGGAGATCATCGAAGTCTAAAGATTTTTCGCGAGACAGAATATTTTCATATTTTTCCCAGATATTTGCTACCATTTCCTCGATAAAACCTTTTGCATTGTCAAGATATTCTAAGCGATTCATACCATCACCTTTGGCGCGAGAAATCATATTCAAAATAGTTCCAGGATCGTGAGTCTTGGGATCTACTGAACATTGTTCCATCGATTCTTTTATAGCTCGTCGTGAATCACCACGATCATATATAGTGAAATGTCTTGTCAGCCCAAGAAGCCGAGCATTTTCGCGGATGATATGTACACCAAGAGCATGAAAAGTGCTTATGAAAGGCCTTTCTTGCATGGAAATAGGCCTATTTATAGACTTGTCTTCATATAGAAGTGTGCTTACACGACCTTTCATTTCGTTTGCGGCTTTGTTGGTGAAGGTTATAGCTAAAATCTCCTGTGGTGCCACACCTTTCTTGATAAGGTTCAAAATACGGTGCGTGATTACCTTTGTCTTTCCAGATCCAGCCCCGGCGATGATGAGAAGTGGCCCGTCAGTAGTCTCTACAGCTTTTTGTTGTTCGGGGTTTAGTTTCCCTGAGTTTTTTGAGTAATTTTCCATAGATATGGGAGTATATTAGCACGGCATCCATGTGTATGTTGTTTTTGTAACAATAAACATTGACTATATGTCAATGTTTATTGTTGTTAACATGTTGTACACATTGCTCATTGACAATCAGTTCACCTCTGCTAATCTGTTAAGGTTACCTTTAGTCTTATACCATATATTTGGCTCAGTTAGGGCTTTTTATACTAGAAGTAACATTCACAGTACTGACGTAATGAAATCATAGCTATCTTGCAGAAAGAAAAAATATGTTATGAAATATACAGATAAAAATCTTAAACTGAATAAGCGTATAACAACAGGTCCAAATAAGCGTCTTGTGTTTTGGTTTGTTGCTATCACTATAGTCATAGTTTTACCTGGATTTCTATTTGAAAAGACTGCCAACGCCAGTCTTTTTTCTTTTTTCGCTTCTTTTTGGGATCAACCAGTTTCAGCTAGTGTTGGTGTATCTACATCGACAGCCAATTCTCAAACCATTGCTCTTCCACAATATGCTACTAATATAAACCCTATAAATAACTCTGGAGAGGTAGCCCCGATCGGATCTGGGGATACCTTGGTCGCCGATATAGCCATGGCCAATGATACAAGTGCAGACGCCCCCGTAAATACACAGATCAGCGTCTATACAGTTCAGAGTGGAGACAACATATCAAGCGTTGCAAAGATGTTTGGCGTGTCAGTGAATACTGTTCTTTGGTCAAATAATCTAAATAGTAGGTCTAGTCTACACGTGGGTGATACTTTGGTGATATTGCCAATATCTGGCATCACCTACACAGTCAAAAGAGGAGACTCTGTTCAGAGTATAGTTAGTAAATACAAAGCCGATCTTGGTGACGTGCTTGCTTATAACGACATATCAGCATCCTCTACTCTAAATATTGGTGATACTATTATCATCCCCAACGTAGAAGTAAAAGTTTCTATTCCGACTCGTATAGTTTTCAAAAATAATCCAGCACACGACACGGATGGTCCGTATTATCCAGGTTACTATATACGTCCTATCGATGGTGGTCGTAAGACACAAGGCCTTCATGGTTACAACGCTGTTGACCTTGCTGATCGAGTTGGCACTCCTATACATGCCTCTGCAGCAGGTACGGTCATAGTCGCCAGAACCGGTGGTTGGAATGGTGGTTATGGTAATTTTGTCATTATTTCACATGACAATGGAACACAGACACTTTATGCCCACGCTTCGAAAGTTCTTGTTAAGCCAGGTCAATATGTAGACCAAGGTCAGACGATAGCTCTTCTAGGTTCTACTGGAGAATCAACAGGACCACATGTGCACTTCGAGATTCGTGGAGCGAAGAATCCTTTCTAGTTTGTCACGGATTAGTGATTTATAGCTAGTTGTCTAAAAGACTAAAATCTTATCGTTTTCTAAATTGTAAAGCCTCATATATTTGTTTCTTGGTTATAGTCTCTACCCCATCCAGATCTGCTATAGTCCTAGCAACCTTTATGATCCTATGGAAAGCTCTTCCTGATAGCTCAAGTTTTCTGACTGATGTCTCCAGGGCCAGTCGAGCGGCCTCATCTATGCATATGACCTTTTCTATATCACTGGCGTTCATTTCGCTATTGAAATATATTGATCTCCCTATAGAACGAAAACGTTTCAATTGTACTTCTCGAGCTATTTGTACCCGTCTGGCCATCTCCCCAGATTGCCATCGGTTGTCGCGACCTCCTCTTCCCGGTGCCAGTTTTTCATATTCTACAGCATCTATATGTACCCAGATGTCTATGCGGTCTCTTATGGGTCCAGATAATTTGCGCCAGTAATTGTTTATCATAGTCTCAGAACAGAGACACCCTTTCTTTCTCGGTTTGCCACAAGGACAGGAATTCATAGACGCCAAAAGGATTGTTTGTGCTGGGAAAGTTATGCTACCCTTTGCGCGCGATATAGTTATCACCCTTTCTTCCAATGGTTGACGTAATGCTTCTATGGTCTGGCGTTCGAATTCTGGGAACTCATCTAGAAACAAAACCCCGCGATGTGCCAAGGTTATCTCTCCTGGTCTCGGTATGGCACCGCCACCAACTATAGATATATGTGATGCTGTATGATGTGGTGCCCTAAACGGTGGTCGTGTTATTAGCTTGGAAGATAAAACACGAGCTGCAGAATGTATGGAAGTGACTTCTATGGCTTGCTCATATTCTAGTGCCGGCAGTATAGAGGGAAAGCTTTGTGCCAGCATAGTCTTTCCAGTTCCAGGTAGACCGTAAAGTAGTGTGTTGTGTGCTCCTGCTGCAGCGATCTCTAGTCCCCTCTTTGCTATCTCATTGCCACGAACAAGACCCATATCTATACCAGAGAGAGCGTCTCCTTTATATACTTCTTGTTGAGAGTCACAATCTAGACATATACGGAGTTTTTCAAGGGTTTTTGTGCCAGTGATATGGTCGACGACTTCTCTTAGTGTAGATACTGTATATATATCTATACCTTTGGCCAGCGAGGCCTCGTCAACATTTTCCTTGGGTATGAAGGCAGACTTGAAGCCACTCCTTTCAGCACAAAATAGCATAGGTAATAGACCACTTATTTTTCGGATATTTCCTTCGAGCGATAATTCTCCAAAAAATATGTTGTCTTTAGGATTGTATCCATCTGTTTCCTCATTCATTTTCGGATTTGGTGGTATATCAGCGTAAGATATCTCGCCTGAAGCCAAGAGGTATCCTATAGCTATAGACAGATCAAAAGCAGGACCCTCTTTTCTCATATCAGCCGGCGCAAGTGAGACGACAACCTTCTGATTTTTCTGTTTAGGAGATATATAACCGGTATTTTTTATCGCGGCCGAGACACGGTCTTTGGATTCCTCAACAGATTTATCTCCAAGACCGATAACAGAAAAACTATGTAGGCCGTTTGATATGTCTACTTCTATATTTATGATCTCCGCCTCAAGGCCTACGAGTTGTGCGCTATATGATCTTGCTGGACTCATATATCAAGAATAATATGGCCAGATAAAATCTCCATCAAAAAATCTTCAAGAAACGTTCAAGAAGTTCTCAAGAAGCTATGAATAAAGTAACTATAGTAGGAGATCTACTAGTGGTCGTGCTTTATAGAAATTCTAGCAGCTGGGTTAGCTTCTAGGCGCCCTTTTTCTATGGGTTTGCCACATTTCTCACATACCCCGAACTTTCCAGTCTTGATGCGATCTATAGCAGCTTTGACTTCTACTAGCTGGTCCTCGAGCTGTTTGGCGATGATAGAGTTTTCTTCTATTTCTTCAAATTTGTCAGCAACTTCGTTCTCATCAGCAGAATCAACTTCCATATTTCCAGCCGTAGCTTCCCATCCACTTGCAGTACGTGTGTCAGTTTTGGCTATTTCCCCAAGTTCTTCCTCGAGCTCTACCTTTTCTGCCAATAGTTTCTCCTCAAAATATTTTAGGTCTTTTGTATTCATGATGCCACCAGTCTAGCGCAAATAAGACTGTCTTTCAAGGCGCGACGTCACCTCTCCTATCAGATTCTCATCTGATGTGAATATAAGGCGGTTGTTGTCTAGGAATGAATATAGAAACGCCACACCACCATTGTCAGTTACAAATTCGCGGATATCCTTGTTACTTATATTTTTATCTATAAATCTGCCATGTATTGCTAGATAGTTTGGATTATATCCGGTTGTTGTTTTGCCGCCAGTTGATGAAAAATCAGTCACAGGAGCTGTTGTCGGAGGTACTATGTATTTTTTGATATCATCAGCCATCACACTCTCCCACTGCAGCATTCCTGCAAAAGCATTTTGATAGAAATTATCGCTCACCATAACGAATATGCTTTTTTGTCCTTGATTATTAGCGTATTCTCCTATCATCCACTCATTATTCAAGGATCTGAAAAGAATATCAGGCATATTTATGCCAAGATTTATTATAAGGGTCTGGGCGGGTATATTTCCTGTCTGTACGGTTTGATTTTTGTCTGTAGAGGTTGATGTGGTCGTAAGTAGGATTTCTTTTATTGTTCCAGGTTTCTGGTCTTTTGCCAGCTCAGCCATGATCTGTGTTTGTGTATTTAGAGGATCATTTATGTTGATGGGTATGTTTACTTTCAAATCAGTCGGTATCAGGACATTTTTCTGAGCAGTATTTGCTATTGGTATGGATGTTGGGGCAGAATTTATACTATAAATGTAATACAATCCAAAGATACCACCGACTATAAAGATAAGACTTGATATTACAATCAGTGATTTTTTCCAAGAATTTGACCCACCTTCATCTGGGAGATTTGAGATAACTGACTGACCGTTTTTCTTATTACTCTCAGCCAGAGCAATTGTAAACGCTGATGTATTTCTTTTGGCCAATATTTCAGCCACGTCTCCTTCATAAGTACGTAGAGATTTGGCGGAAGGGTTTTTACTATCTGTTTTTTGAGGTTGAAGCTGATTTTCTTCCATACTTTATATTATAGCCGTATTTCATAAAAATTGTAATATTTGTTTTGATACATATATCTTTTTTTAAAAAAAATACATCGTCATCTCTACTAGACGATGTATTTCTACCTAGCATGTTTTGGTAAACACGCCAGGCTATTCAGTTGTAATAATTGGTTCTCAGATAGTCTTACAGTGTCTCCTTGATCGTTTGTTGTTAATCTTAACAACACCACGAACGAGCATATCATTCACGAAGATGGTCGTTTTGGCGCTATCGTGATGAGTGAGTTTATCTATTCTCGCTACTAGATCGCCTAGTGTTAGCGAGCGTCCTTTTCTCCTTGGCATAACTACCCCCTTTTACTTTGCTTGTGTTCTAAGACCAAGTACAAGTCTTACACATCGAAATTTTACAGTCAACACCTGATCTGTGTCCCCCGGCTTAGTCTTTATATGGTCTCCTATTATCTCTTCTTAAAATCAATACGAGGCGGTCTTGGTGGAGCTGGCAGCTCATCTTTCTTTGTGAAGAAGGTTGGATTGGCGGCTTTAATAGAAAGGTTTATTCTTCCTTTGTCGTCTACTTCTTTTACTATAACAGGCACTTTCATCCCCTCTTGTATGTAAGTAGTGACTCGCTCGACACGGAATGGTGCAATCTCGGATACATGGACAAGCCCTTCGGCGTTCGGCCCAATCTTCACGAAGGCACCGAAGTCCATAAGACGAGTGACTTCGCCGTCAAACTTTTCGCCAGGCATGTATTCACGAGTCATACTGAATATGATTTCTTTGGCTTTTTCTGCAGAACCGGCTTTTCCTGTTATAAATATAGAACCATCATCTTCTATGGTTATATCTTCGACATGGGTGACATCACGTATCTCATTAATAGTTTTACCTCCAGAACCAATGACTAGGCCGATTTGGTCAGGCCTGACTTTCATAACCAATATTTCTGGTGCGCTTGGAGATATCTTTGCACGTGGCACAGAGATCTCTTTTTCTATTATATCGATTATCTGGTAACGAGCCTTTTTGGCTTTTTCAAAAGCCTCGGCGAGTATTTTGAGTGGAATACCCCCGACTTTCACATCCATCTGCACGGCTGTAATACCTTCACGAGTACCAGCAACCTTGAAATCCATATCACCATGATGGTCTTCTGGGCCCTGGATGTCTGTTAAAAGCTTGTATTCATAGTTTTCGGCCGAACCATTATTTTTCGTGCCAGTTTTTGTGCGCATCATAAGTCCTGAAGCTATACCTGCGACAGGGGCTTTTATAGGAACACCTCCATCCATGAGTGCGAGAGTAGAACCACAAACCGATCCCATAGAGGTTGATCCATTTGAAGCGAGAGCTTCAGAGACAAGGCGGATAGTATAAGGGAATTTATCCTTTTCTGGTATGACTGGGAACAGCGCTTTCTCAGCAAGAGCACCATGACCAATCATGCGACGATTTGTGCCACCAACCTTACCTGTTTCACCACTGGAGAATGGTGGAAAATTGTAATGATGTATGAAACGCTTATTTTCAGCTACTGTTACACCTTCTATAACCAGAGCATCACCAGGTGAACCAAGAGTGAGTGTAGACATAACATGTGTACCTCCACGATAGAAGATCCCGGAGCCATGCAATACAGGCGATATGCCGCCAGCTTGGGCGAAGAGTGGTCTTACTGTATCAAAATCACGTCCATCTGCGCGTTTATTTTCATCTATAGCACCAGCATGCAATGCTTCATTGGTAGCTTCTTCGAATATATCATCAGCCATAGCAGTATTTCCTTCTGGAAATTTTTCCGCGAACAGCTTCATCCATTTTTCATGGATTTCATTTATCTTTGCATGACCTGGCTCATTACTAAAGATATATTTCTTGAGAGAAGGGGTAATTTCAGCATCGAAGAGTTCTTTTATACCAGGAGTTGGTTCTGGAAGCTCAATGACTTTTTTCTTTTTGCCAATCTCAGCGATTATTTGATTTTGCCAAGCTTGAACCTTCTCTATTTCAGCAGATGCGAGGGTGAGTCCTTCATTTACTAAAGTCTCACCAACTTCTTTGCTGGCTACCTCAATCATATTTATCATGCCATCTTTTCCGCAGGCGAAAAGGTCGAGTGAAATGCCGGCATCTTCCCTGGCTTTGAAATCTGGATTGACCAGCCACTCATTGTTTTTACATATTCTAGCTGCAGAAGCCGGACCATTCCAAGGAATATCGGAAGTTCCGAGCGCAAGTGAAGCTGCAATGACGGCAACTACATCTGGATCGTCTTGGTCTATAGAAATAGTCGTAAGAATTACCTGAACCTCGTTACGTGTGCGCTGATTGAATAAAGGACGGATCGTGCGATCGACGATGCGGCCAGAAAGAATAGCTTCCGTGGAAGGTCTCCCTTCTCGGCGGACGAATCTTGAACCCAAAATACGTCCCGTAGCATAGAAACGCTCCTCGTAGTCGACAGTCAGAGGAAAAAAGTCACCATCACGAAGACCTCCCATGACGGCGGTAGCTAGTATGACAGTGTTGCCATAACGCAACATTACAGCGCCATTGGTCTGATCTGCTAAGTCGTTGAATTCGGCCGTAAGTTTCTTACCGCCGATTTCGATCGAGTATTCTTTTTTTGTCATCTTGATTTGGTGACACCACTCGCCTATTTGGTTTGGTGGATAGTGTCGCATATCGCCTACAGATTTCAGCTTTGAATGAATCGCGTGGCCATCGACTATTAGTTCGTGGCTATTTTGCGTTTCAAACCTGCCTATCTTTAGGCGAAGTTAACTATTAATAAACTCAAAATACTGGGTAGCAATATGAATAATGTAGCATGGCGCCACAGGTTTTGCCAATGTTAAATAAAATAGTGATTTTTCTTACCTCCTCCCCCCAGATCTCAAGAGATATTTATTTGGTGAAGCATCCAGGTCCGTGAAATGATCCGCGACCTCGATAAGCTTTGCAGATGTTGATTTGCCAAATGAGACGACTTCAACCTGACAACCCTGGTTCATTTGTAGATACTCGACAAGCGGACAGAAGTCACCATCACCGGTGAGCAAGATAACTGAGTCGAGTTTTGGTGCAAGTTTCACGGCATCTATAGCCATACCAACATCCCAGTCGGCTTTCTTGGCTCCGGACCCGAAGATTTGTAGATCTTTGACCTTGGTTTCAATACCGGTCTTGGTAAGCGCATCGAAAAAGGCATTTTCATCACCTGATTCTGTGGCGATAACATATGCGACCGCACGAACCAGTTTACGACCATCGACAGCGTCTTTGACTATGGCGCCGAAGTTAACTTTGGAGTGATAAAGATTTTTACCACTATGATATAGATTTTGCGTGTCGATATAAACGCCGACGCGCTGCTCTTTATGTTTTATTACTGACATTTTTATTTAAATTTTAGGTGAATACCTCTTAGATAAGCCCCTGATTATGCTTTAAAGAGCAAAAATAAATGGCTCTTTATCAATTATTAAAATGTGTACAACAATACTATTACGTATCACACTACTATTATACCCTATTATGGGAAATTAGATTATTTAGCTCTAAGTTCCAACTTCTTTGTGATTGAAGAATAGCGGCGAGGATAGTTTTTCTTGAGATAAGTCAAATGAGTCTGACGATCAGCAACCATACCAAGCAAACCACGACGTGAGTGGTTATCTTTTTTGTGTTTCTTCAAGTGGTCGGTTAATTCTGTAATTCTCTTAGTCAAAATAGCGACCTGAACCTCTGGAGAACCAGTGTCCTTGGCATGAATAGCTGTTTCCTTGATAACTTTCGTCTTTTGTCGTGTTGTTAACATTGTGGCAATATCATAGCACGAATGAGGTTTTGATGCAAATTTGATATAGAAAAACCCCCCAACTGGTTATAGAGATTGTAAGTCTCCCAGTCAGGGGTGCGGGTCGTTCCAGTATAGTTTTTGTTTTCTGTGAACGATCTCAAAGGAGATTCGGATAGTAATCACTGGCCCGCTCAGCTAGTTCGGTTCTTTCATTGGTTGTCCTCCGGTTCTTTTGGTACGTTATCACCATAATATAATACTGTCAAGTATTCTTTATTCTTGTACTAACTTACAATATAGTTATGTCGCACAATATTTCTCCAACCAGTTCCCCTATCTCAGATCTCAAACAGCAGTTTCTAGAATATGTAGAGATAGAAAAGGGGCGTAGTCTGAAGACTGTTGAGAACTATGATCGCTACTTGAGCCGTTTTCTGGAGCACACGAAGATAAAAAGTCCAAGCGATATCAATGATGGTGTTGTTCGTGAATATCGTCTATGGTTAAATCGTCAAGAAACCCGTAGTCAAAAAGGTTTGTCTCAGACGACACTAAAGAAAAAGACCCAGAACTACTACATGATCGCTCTGCGTGCATTTTTGAAATACATGGCACGTATGGATGTAAAATCTATGTCCCCAGACCGTATAGAGCTTGCCAAGATACCAGAACGCTCTTTAGATTTGATTTCAATAGATGAGCTTGGACGTCTCTTGAACGCACCAGATACAGACACTTTGCGTGGAGTGAGAGACAGGACAATAATGGAGTTACTTTTTTCTACAGGCTTGCGTGTCTCTGAGCTCTGTTCTCTTCCTCGTGATATAAATCTTAATCTCGATGAGCTTTCTGTACGTGGTAAAGGCGAAAAAGTCCGCGTAGTGTTTCTCTCTGAAGAGTCGAAAAAATGGCTCAAAATATACCTAGATAAGCGAGATGATATGGATGACGCGCTTTTTGTGCAGATTTTTGGTAAGGATAGTAATGGTAAAGGTACTAGTCAAACGGGGGTAGTAAAAAAAGTCTCGAATTTAGAGAAAAATTCTCCAAAACTTGCTATAAATAGAGATTCCCTACGCCTTACTTCTCGTTCTGTCGAACGTATCGTGAAGCAGTATGCTATTAAGGCTGGTATTTCAAAGAAAGTCACCCCTCACATCATCCGCCACTCATTTGCTACAGATCTTCTGCGCAACGGTGCTGACTTACGTTCTGTACAGATGTTGCTCGGTCATGCAAATATAGGCACAACACAAATCTATACTCATGTGACAGACAGTGAACTTAGGCGTGTACACCAAAAGTTTCACAGTAAAGGTAAGTAACTATTTGAATAGTTGATGTTACATATGAAATGCTTGTAGATATAGGAATATGTTATGATTTCTATATGAGGATTATATCTTGGAATGTAAATGGTCTACGAGCAAACGTGAAGAAGGGCGGTTTTGATTGGTTCATTAACGAATCACCAGATATTTACTGTATTCAGGAGACAAAGGCACATCCTGACCAGCTTGATGATGGTGTTCGCAATCCGGCGGGGTATTTTTCATATTTTGATCATTCGAAAGGTCGTAAAGGTTATAGCGGTGTAGCTGTATACTCGAAAGTTAAACCAGATAAGGTCGAATATGGCTTAGGTGTCCCAGAATATGACCAAGAAGGTCGTCTCTTGGCATTGTTTTTTAAGGATTTTGTCCTTTTGAATAATTATTTTCCAAATGGTGGTGGTGGGCCAGAGCGTCTGTCTTTTAAACTTCGCTATTATGAGGAATTCTTGAAATATATAAACAAGCTCAAGAATCAGGGTTCTGAAATAATCTTTTGTGGAGATATCAACACAGCTCATACGGAGATTGATCTTGCACGACCAAGAGAAAATATCAACAACACAGGTTTTCTACCAATAGAGCGTGGCTGGTTAGATAAAGTCGTTATTGCGGGTTATACGGATGTATTTCGACATCTTCATCAGGGTGAGGTTGGAAAATATACTTGGTGGGATATGAAAACTTTTGCTCGTGATCGTAATGTTGGTTGGAGGATAGACTACTTTTTCGTTACCGAAGGTATCCTCAAAATGGTGACAAAGGCGAAAATACTTGATGAAATAATGGGTTCAGACCATTGCCCCATAGAGATATTTATTGGATAATTATATGGCCTATATAAGCCATATAAAGTGAATATATAATATAAAATTAGTTGCAAAAAACCGTGTCAGTGACAATTCAGGAAGAATCATATGACACGGTCTTGTGAAGTCTCGCAAAGATGACTAACCAAAGAACTAATGCTATCCAAACCAGTCCTAGATAAAATCTTTTCAAGGAGTTTATCGACGGTAAGTGGTGTGCAGTGTCTAAAGTAATGACTCTCCTGATAGGAGGCCTAGATGTAATTTGAGACAAATATACACCACCTTTAGTACCGAGCACCGATCGGATGCAAATTTTTTTAAAAAGTCTTTGCTTAACTTCAAACTTGGAGTGGAGTCATAACAACTCCCCTTGAGCCTACCCAGCTCTATTTGAGGTGGCGAAGTTCCAACCTCTTTGAAAGAACATTTGTACATCTGTTGTTGTGCTGGCCACGAACGCTCAACGCAACTTTTTAATTTCTCGGACGATGTACTGATCTATAGGTATTTTATATTTATTAAGGACAAGTGTAAAGGACATACTGTGGATAAGTATGTCCTTTAGTAGGATTCCTATTATTTACATAATAATTTTCTATGAGACAAAATGTTTTTTCCTAATATCTTGTTTTTTTTTCTCCACTTCTTCTTCCTTCCTTTCTTTTCCTGCCTCACCAAGGTCTTTCAGGGCTTTCTCGTCCATAGAGACAAGCCACAAAGCTCTTTTCTCTAGGTATTCAGTAGTATTTAGTTTCACATCCTCTATAACCTCTTCAAATAGGGCATGTAGCAACCAGCCGATCTTTGGTCCGGCTGGTATATGACAGACTTCCATAAGTCTTTTACCATCTATTTTTAGCATAGACACAGAAACCGGGCCAGAGAGAGCTTCTTCTATCATGGCCTTGTATTTACGTAGTCTATACGGGTTTTCCTTAGGTCTGCCAGTTCCTATACGGTCGCATATGCGCACATTCATGAGATCCCAGATGTTTTCACGTCCCACATTAACTATCATACGCCTGACAGCAGATAAGGATATCTGCTCAGTGTCAGAGAAGAACATATGCCAACGGCACAGCTTGTAGACTTTTTCTATTGTTACACGTGAAAACCTCATTCTTTCTAGTATTTGACGTGTTTCACGTGAACCAATCACTTCGTGGCCATAAAACGTATAAGTATTACTTTCACGTGAAAAGCCTCGACTTTTTGGCTTACCAACATCATGAAATAGGGCAGAAAGCCTTATCTCTATATCCCATTTCTTATCTGCGGCATGCTGGAGACTTCGAAGTAAATGTTCCCAGACGTCATAAACATGAGTCCCTCTTTGTTCTATTCCAATACCTTTCTCTAGTTCTGGTATGAAATGGCTTAACAGAGCTGTTTCATGAAGCATCTCTAATCCAAGTTTAGGATTAGGAGACATTATTATCTTTGTAAATTCGTCGCGTATACGCTCTGTAGATACATCTTTTATAAGATTATTATGGCTCTGTATGGCCTTATAAGTAGCTTTTTCTATAGTGAAACCAAGTTCCACAGCTAGTCTGATAGTACGCATCATCCTTAGCGCATCTTCATTAAAGCGATCCGTTGGATTCCCAACGGTTCGTATAACTTTGTCTTTTATATCAGTAAAGCCACCATAAAGATCTATGATGTCCTTTATGGCACCATCTGACAACGAGATAGCTATAGCGTTTATGGTGAGGTCACGTCTCTTAAGGTCGTCTTCTAGTTTATCGCTGAAAGACACTCTGTCCGGGTGTCTACGATCAGAATAACCAGTCTCTAGTCTGTACGGTGTTATTTCTATAGAGCATAAAGTTTCATCGATTGTTCCATCTTCAGTTTTTGTCTCAATATTTTCATTTATGACTGCCACGGTGCCAAATATATTTTCATATACGGTTTTTGGAAATATCTTTTGTATATCTTCAGGCTTTGCGTTTGTAGTAATGTCCCAGTCTTTTGGTTTTCGTCCAAGAAAAATATCACGGACACACCCACCAACCAAGTAAGCTTCAAAGCCAGCTCTTTCTAGGTCTTTGACGGTGTTCGCTATCTCCACTGGAATAGGGCTATTTTGAGCCATTTTCATAACTATAATGTAGCATTATTTGGGGTTTTTGGCTATGTGCGCTACTATAACGATGCGTGTTCTGTGAGATGTTTGTAAATGTTATAGATATATAGCGCCAATGCCCTCGTAGTGAAATGGATATCACACCAGTCTTCGGAACTGATGTTGGGGGTTCGAGTCCCTCCGAGGGCACAAGGATGTTTCAGAAAATTTTGTAAAAAAAGAAAATTGCGCTATACTAAGACACGCTCATTTTCAGAATATTTTGCGGGTATTGTTTAATGGTAGGACGCGTCCTTGCCAAGGACGAGGTGGGAGTTCGATTCTCCCTACCCGCACATTTTGTAAGACTGCACACAGCTAGCATATTTGGGTTTTTTGTATTTGTAAGTCCCATATATTTAGTATCCAGTGTCCTTGTCCAAATTTCCTTAATAAATGGCTGTATTACTAAAGCTATACATATAAACTGTGGATAAGTCTGTGGATGTCGTTTATAAAAGACACAAAATATGGCTAACTATCGTTATTTTGTGTATTTTATTTTGGCCTTTTGTTAAATGGCTAAACAAAGGCTTTTAACAGCAGGATGGTTTAAAAGTCACTTAAAATGTGTTAGAAAACAATTTAAAATTTACAGATACCAGATCGCTCGGAAATATAGGTGAAGATGTTGCTTGTAAATTTCTGGAGAGGAGAGATTTTGTTATTGTTATTAGGAATTTTCGTAGAAAATGGGGAGAAATAGATATTGTCGCGCATAGGAAATCTAGCCGAGATCAGATATATAATACGCTGCATTTTTTCGAAGTTAAAAGTGTTACAACATATAGGACAGATCACAGTCCAGAAGAAAATGTTCATTCATTTAAAGCAAGACAGATTAAGAGGATGATTCAGACATATATGGCCGATGTTGTTGGCGGTATGACAGGGGAGGCGGTGTTCGAGTTTCATGTTCTTTGTGTGTATTTGGACGTAAAGAGACGTCTTGCGCGTGTAAAGTGGTTGAATAATATCATTATATAGCTATACTGTTCTCTTATAAGTTATTTTGTGCTACGATAGTGCAACGGAAAGTTTGTTATCATATAAGTATAGTTTCATTGTGTGAGATGTGTGTATCGGGGCGTGGTGTAACGGCTAACATGCCTCTTTTGGGAAGAGGTGACTCCGGGTTCGAATCCCGGCGCCCCGACAGATATGATAGAAATATATAAGAAAATATACAATTTTTTTGATAAGCTTGAAGATGTCGTAAGAGGTCATTTGAGTCAATATCCGATCGTCTATACAATAATCGGTGGTGTAGCAGTTGTATTATTTTGGAGAGGGGTTTGGCATACCGCTGATATTCTCCAGTCTCAAGGTGGTTGGCTAGGCGCAATCTTCTATGAGCCAACAAATCTTATAATTGTTACAATTGTCTTATTGATGATTGGATTATTTGTGTCATATTTCGTCGGCGACACCATTCTGATTAGTGGTATAAAGAAGCAGAAAAAAGTTACAGACAAGACAGAGAAAGAAGTTAAGGGAGAAGAACAAGAGTTGATAAAAATCCAGTCAACTATTAAAGAAATGAAGAAAGAAGTTGACGAAATGAAGGAGGAAGTTGACGAAGAGTACAAAATGCGTCATTCTTCTTCAGCTACAGGTGTTATGATAGGGAATGGGGCTGGTAAGGTTGTAGAGAAAAAGTAAAAGCGGGATTAGTTTAATGGTAAAATAACAGTTTTCCAAACTGTGGTTGGGAGTTCGATTCTCCCATCCCGCACAAATAAGGGTGATGTTGATGTATGGCTTAATAGAGCCATTGTGTAGTTCGAGACACTGATGCGTCAAAAATTTTAGTGAGTATTTGAGCCGTATTTTTAGTTCGATTCTCTGCTCCCTTAAACATCGAAGTCGTTTTGTTGCAGTATATTTTTCCAGTTATTTTGTTTCTACTACGTTAGTTGATTTAGATAGCTCAAGTTTTTTGTCCTTAAGAATGATCTTACTTTTTATGCATGAGAGTACTTCTCGCTTTTCAATCAGCAGTCCATTTTGAAGAAGGTATTTTGTAGCATCTCTTCAATGGCTTCCAATGCTTCGATATCCCCAGTTAAAGATCCGATGTGAGGAGACGGCTAGGCTGTCACGCAGATCGAAATTAGTTAAAGTAAAAGATGCTTCGCATGATATAGCTCATTCGAGCTATCAGGAAGCCCTAAGATTAGAACTTGGGAATATTTAATAAACAAAAATCCCCCTTACGGGGGGTCTTTTGTTCGATAGTAGTAGAGACAAATGAGCTGTCGAAGGCTTATATGGCTTTACTTTTGGCTTTTGGCCCAGACTAGATACAGATTTATTTTACTGCGTCCTTAAGTGCCTTTGCGGCGCGGAACTTTGGAACCTTCATAGCAGGGACCTTTATGGCTTCACCTGTGCGAGGGTTACGAGCCTCACGAGCTGCACGCTGCTTTACGGAGAAGATACCAAGACCAGCGATAGATACCTCATCACCCTTCTTAAGGGAGTCTATAACGCTATTAATAACTGTCTCGAC
This sequence comes from uncultured bacterium, assembly GCA_903870315.1. Classification (GTDB taxonomy): domain Bacteria; phylum Patescibacteriota; class Minisyncoccia; order Phycocordibacterales; family PALSA-1337; genus C7867-002. The sequence continues at coordinate 32,233 of CAIQCJ010000001.1, forward strand.
TGCCTGCTCGGCTTGAACCTTTGTTCCGCCGAGGACTCCGTGAACCGCTTCTACAATGCTTGCTTTGTTCATGTTTGTTCTATTATGGCTAATAATTTCTCGGTCCACTACAGGCGGATCGAGTCACTGACTATGCATATATTATATATTAAGCTGTATTTTAGGCAATAGGCTGTAAAGTTGACCGTCGAGAGCGACTTGATGCCTTGTTAATAATGATTTTATCTAGCAAACTCGATGGTTCTTTGTTCACGTATGACTATGACTTTGATTTCACCAGGATATTTCATATCTTTTTCGATTTTCAAGGCTATCTCGCGTGCAATATTCTTGGATTCTACATCTCCCAACTCTTCTGGTCTGACAAAGACACGTATTTCACGACCAGCTTGGAGTGCATAGGCTTTTTCTATACCTTTGAATGAAGTAGCTATGGCTTCTAGATCGCCGAGACGCTTCAAGTAGTTTTCGACATTGTCGCGACGAGCTCCTGGGCGTGATCCGGATATAGCATCAGCAGTCTGGACTATACGGGATTCGATAGTCTCATAAGGGTATTCTTCATGATGTGATTGCATAGCCTTGATAACTTCTTCCGGAGCCCCAAACTTTTGTAATATACGACGACCTATTTCGACATGAGTACCAGTGACTTCATGGTCAAGGGCCTTACCGATATCGTGGAGTAGTGCACCGGCTTTGGCTACTTGTACGTTTGCACCAAGTTCCTCGGCTATCATGCCGGCAATATGGGCCATTTGTACAGAGTGCATAAGAACATTTTGACCATAACTGGTACGGAAATGTAGACGACCAAGGATGAGCAATATGCGAGGATCGAGACCGATGACACCACATTCATAAGCGGCTTGCTCACCTTTTTCTTTGATGGTTTTGTTGATATCTTGCTTGGCTTTTTCGACAACCTGTTCGATGCGTGACGGCTGTATACGGCCATCTTTCAGGAGTTCTTCAAGTGCTAAACGAGCCACGTGGCGACGTACTGGGTCAAATGAAGAGATGGTGATGGCTCCTGGGGTATCATCGACTAGCACCTCAACTCCGGTGATACGTTCGAATGATTTTATATTGCGACCTTCCTTACCAATAATCTTACCTTTGACATCATCACTCGGTATAGGAACGACCGTAGACATAACATCAGATGCTACAGAAGAGGCGAGGCGCTGTATTGAGACAGCTAATATGTCGCGGGCCTTATTTTCTAGTAGTTCTTCACCTTGAGTATCAAGCTTATTCATACGGACCATGATATCTTCCTCATAATTTTTCTCGGCAGCCTTGATGACTTCATCTTTCGCTTGTTCTGTTGTTAGACGAGCCACCTTCTCTATAGCTATCTTGCGATCTTGCTCTAGCTTGTCAGCTTGCTCGCGGATAGCCTTGATCTCAGCGACACGCTGTTTGACCAATTCAACCTCCTTATCTAGGTCTACTTGGCGTTTATCTAGAAAATCCTCCTTTTTTATAAGGCGGTCTTCTACTTGGTGTATCTTTTCCTCCTTCTCTCTTATCTCAACCTTTGCGTCCTCTACGATCTTGGAATTCTTGGCTTCAGCTTCAGCAGTAATCTTCTTTGCATCTTCTTTGGCTGTCAGGAGCATTTCCTTGATTTCGAGTTCCATTGAACCCTTTTTCCCCAAGGAAATGATCAGACGCAAATAGTAACCAACTGCTGCGCCAATGACCCCAGCGATGGAAAGAAATAGTGCGACTAGTTTTAATGACATATGCGAATGTGATTCGCTCCTTAGAGACTAAGGCGATAGGATTATTTTATGAGGCTTTGCAAGGGGGTTTGGGCTATCATGTCTAGAAAAGTTCATAATATTTTTTATCACTAAGGCTTAAAAAAGCGAAATCAAAAATTAAATTGGTAACATGGTCATAATACAATAGGTTAGTGCTTTGCGCAAATTAGATTTTTACTGATTTGCCACATTTTGATTTTTGGGTTATAGTCATACAATAATAATTAATTGCGCATGCGCCTTGCGACTTGCGCCTTCATAAATATGTCATATCTTATACCAACAGTCATAGAGAAAAGCCCACAAGGTGAACGCGCTTATGATATCTATTCACGTCTTCTGAAAGAGGGGGTTATTTTCCTAGGTGGACCTATTGATGACAGTGTGGCAAATATAGTTATTGCTCAACTTCTTTTTCTGCAGTCAGAAGACCCAAAGAAAGAGATAAGTATGTATATCAATTCTCCTGGTGGATCAATATCTGCTGGAATGGCTATTATAGACACAATGCAACATATCAAGAATGATGTTTCTACGGTCTGTGTCGGTATGGCGGCTTCTATGGGGGCGGTTATATTATCTTGTGGTACAAAAGGGAAAAGATTTGCATTACCAAATTCTGAGATTATGATTCATCAGCCACTCGGTGGAGTCGAAGGTCAGGCTTCAGATATTGAGATAAGTGCAAAAAGGATTTTAAAGAATCGTGCAGTCTTGAATAAGATGTTATCCAAGAATACTGGTCAAACATTGAGTAAGATCGAGAAGGATGTTGATCGTGATTTCTTTATGGATGCCGACGAGTCGAAGAAATACGGTATCATCGATACTATTTTGCCAAGCAAGAAATAACAACCAGATAAACTCATACCACTCCGGACGACCATCAATCTATGAGATTACAACGTTTTTATATTTCAAATAAGATGACCGGGCTTGTCGGTGATAAAATTGGGGCACAAAAGGAATTTTCTATCGATTCATCTGAACTTGTGAATCAAATCCATCGAGTCTTCCGGTTGGAAGACGGAGACTCAGTAATATTATTTGATGGTTCCGGATATGATTATGAATGTAAGATTTTAGCTGGAGATAGTAAGTCTGAAAGAGCTAAAGACTCGAAAAAAACAATAGATAACAAAGACAGGATTACTTTTCAAGTGATCTCTTCTGTACGAAGTCGTTTTATGCCAATGAGGGATATTTATCTGTGTGCAGCTATTACAAAGAAGGACACTTTTGAATGGATTGTTGAGAAGGCCACAGAACTTGGAGTGAATCACATCGTCCCAGTCTTAGCTGAACGTAGTGAGAAGAAATCATTAAATAATAAGCGTCTTTATAAGATCGCCATCGAAGCTAGTGAACAAAGTGGACGTGGTAATGTGCCAGCCATATTACCTATAACGACACTTGAAGATGTTGTCGGTCTGGTGAAGAGTTTAGATAATACGAAAGCCATAGTCTTGCATACTGAAGGAGATCTTTTGGATAGAGGTGGTATCACTTTAAGTGATGGGATTTCTGGAGAAATACAACCTATATATGTTTTCATAGGCCCTGAGGGCGGTTGGTCTTTGGTGGAGATGAACTTGTTTCACGATAGTGAAATCCCTATAAAATGTCTTGGAAATCAAGTCCTTAGAGCTGAAACCGCTGTTGTTGCTGCCCTTTCTATGGTTGTATTTTCGAAATAAGTCCTTTCACACAATCTTGAATCAGTCTTCTATAGAGCTAGCTTTTTTGCTACTGATGTTATAGGCTATTCTTCGGAAAGGTAGGTGTATATGAAACAGAATGAAGTTTGCAAAAAAGCAAAAGGCGTCTGTTTGGTTAGACAGGGGCGGCTCAAAAGGTTGTTTGTGTGGGATCCAAAGAAGAGGTGCTGGGTCTCCGACTCCAACAAAGAAGTTTCTGTGAGACGAATTGGTAAGTCTTCTTGGCGAGTGTTCGCGCCAACCATTAGCGCTGGGCAAGTCATCATCGTCTTGGGCCCAAAGGACAAAGACAACAGAGACTCCGCCTTTCGTTTGGCGGCTGTTCATTCGTGCAAGAAGGTCTTGCCGTCTGATACTTAGTTGATAACCAAATGGATGAAAAAGCAGCGTCTTTCATAAAGATGCTGCTTTTCTCTTTTTATTCCAGATGTATTATTTGTCAGCTTTCTCTAGCCACTGAAAGACCTTTTCGTTAGTTAGGACTGTCTCCGCATAAGTATAGGCACTTTCACGGTCTGCATCTTTGTAATGTTCTATAATATGATTGACCTCCTCTTCTATCTCTTTCATCTCGGGCTTTATCTTTTCAGCCGAAGATATGGAGTTCAATATGAGTTGCAGTTTGGCTTTTTTCTCTGCATAAGGACGCCATTCTTTTCTCAAGTCCTCCAGTGTCTTCTTGGCGTGTTTCAAATAATCATCCAACTTGACACCCATCCTTTCTATATCAGCTGAAAATTGCGATTCTGTTCTGTGGAGCTCACTCTCTACCATGATATCTGGAATTTCTACTTGGGTTTCTTCGGCTATCGCATCGGCTATGCGGATACGGCGCTTGTCTTTGGCCTCATTAACTTTCTGTTCAGAAAGCATTGAAGATAGTTTATTTTTGAAATCCGGTACATCTGTAAAGTCACCAATCTTCTTTACAAAATCATCTGTCAGTTCTGGCATAGCGGCTTCTACAGCTTTCTCATGTTCTTCTGGCGACATCTTCTCATGGTCATGGCCTTCGTGAGGAGCACGTGATTTTCTGATACGCAAAATAGTATCATCAATATCTTTGTCAGTGACTTTTGTCTCATCGGCTGTAGATTTGGCCATCTCTTTTGTAGCTATCTTCTTGTAATCTGGCAATTTTATCTCTGGCATAACGGCTGTAGTTATCTTGAATTCCAATGGATTATTTTCGGCCAGCTTAGTTATCTGCGTAGCCGGCTTTCCTATGGCATCGATTTTATTGTCTACAATGATGTCTATATAAGCTTTAGATAAAGCCAGTTCAGCCATCTCTTCAAGTATAGCCATTGGGCCTACTTTCGTGACTAGAATATTTTCTGGAACCAGACCTTTTCGGAAACCATCTATGGTGACAGAGTCGTTTATATTTTTTAAAGCTTTGGCACGATAAGAGTTTAGTACGGATTCTGATATGGAACCCATTATCTCGACCTGAGATTTTTTGGTCTTACTTATGGTGGCTGAAGCATAACTCTTCTGACTTTCTGTGTTTGTGGCTTTTGTTGTCATGACGATTTATTTTGACTTATCTTAAATAATAAATATTTTCTTTATGGCGTGAGTTTACACGGATAATAGATAAACTGCAAGAAAGCATAATAAAAATCGGACACCTTCAGTTGTCCGATTTTTGGCTAAATATTAAGTCTAGATTAGAAATTCTGGCTATCCAATCCTTGTACTGATGTGTTCAGGTCGTTCTTGAGAGATTGCGTATCATCAGCGGTATTTGTCACTACCGGTACTTCTTGTGGTTGCACTATGGTAGTTGTGGCATTTGTATAGATATTTGAGTCTGATTTATCCTGCCGACCTATCTTAGAGGCGAATATATAAAGAGCGACGATGATCAGAACCAGAGCTATGACCAATGTCATGATTATAGGACCGATTTTTTTGTGTTCTGGTAGTATAGGGGCTTGATTATTGGTTTCCATGTTTTTATATTAGTTTGTAAGAGTTTGATTGCGAAGTGCTTATTGGTTAGTCGTAGTTCCAGTTCCAGGACATTTTGTAAATTCACAGCGTGGACCGGTGCGGCTCACATATGATCCGCCAGGACACAACATAGCTTCTTGGCTACATATCACGGGATTACCTTCAGGATTTTGTGGTGGAGTGCTTGTAGAACGGTTATCTGTATTTCCTTGGCCAATCTTTCCATTGGTTGCTCCTACGACTTGAGCCAAAGCTGTTACTACATTGTTCAAGGCATCTCGGGCATCTTTGATAGCGGCTATAGTAGATGAAGCCATCTGTCGTGGTACTTCGAGTTGTATACTTAATGTAGTAGTTGGAGCACCTGTAGATATGTTACTCATGATAGGTGTCCCCGTTGCTGGACTGAAAGCCGCGAAACTATCTACGGAGCTTTTTGCTAGTGACAGCTTGTTATCAGCTATGACTAGTAAAGGCTTCACAGAAGTCATGTCTTTACCGCTTTGTGTGGCTTTGTCTATACGGTTTTGTATCCTGTTTCTAACTTGGTTTAGATTTTCTAAAGAGCGTCTTAGTTGGTTTACGATCCTATTTTGTTGCAGTTTGAATATATCTAGGCGCAACTCCTTACGTTCATTGCGCTGTCCTGGTGGAATATTTTTTCCATCAGTACTTGAAGCCTGGTTGAGATCTTTGAGCTCATTGCGCTTTTGGTCTATCTGTCTACGTATCTCAGCTTGTATGTCTCTCGGCGTGCTGGTTCCGGTCGAGGAAGCGAAGCCTAGCCTTCGGAAATCTGGGGTTGTAGAACCTGTATGGCCCATTGGCAATCGGCGACCTGTATTTTGCATGGGAGGTCTCTGTTCCGAAGATGATCCATTTTCAGAATTACCACGTCTATTATCTGCTGGTGGTGAAACTTGTGCACTTGTTAGTAGAGGTATTATGACCAGTGATAACCCTATGGTTAGGCTTATTAATTGAGTTTTTTTCATGGTTAAGTTGATTAAAGTATCTAATTAGTAACACCTATTGTGAACAATGTCGATATGATCACTATAGGTGACTCTGTTTATTATATCACAATACAAAAACCGCCCGTTTGTGAGCGGCTATTGTATTGCGTGTATCAACTCTTGTTAACCGATTGATTTTGCCAGTGTTTTATTGGTTTTATATCAAGAACGGAACTATCAAAAGAGCCACAATGTTCAAAATCTTGATCATTGGGTTGATAGCAGGACCAGCTGTGTCCTTGTAAGGATCTCCAACAGTATCACCTGTAACAGCTGCTTTGTGAGCATCTGAACCCTTACCTCCATGATTGCCTTTCTCAATAAGCTTTTTTGCATTGTCCCAAGCCCCACCACCAGATGTCATTGAGATAGCCACAAAGAGACCTGTGACTATAGAACCTACAAGTAAACCTCCAAGTGCAACTGGACCGAGTAGGAAACCGACGATGATCGGAGCTAGAACAGGTATCAAAGCCGGGACAATCATTTCCTTGATAGCAGCTGAAGTGACGATGTCGACACAACGAGCATAGTCAGGCTTGGCTGTGCCTTGCATGATACCCTTGATCTCACGGAATTGTCTGCGGACCTCCTCAACAACTTTCCCTGCGGCTTTACCTACAGATTCCATACAGAGAGCGGCGAAATAGTATGGAAGAAGACCGCCAATGAAGAGACCGACTATGACTTTGGGATTACTGAGATCAAACCTTAGAGCTGGGACGAGTTCTGTATATGAAGCAAAGAGGACAATAGCGGCCAGACCAGCAGAACCTATGGCGTAACCCTTTGTAACTGCCTTTGTAGTGTTACCGACAGCGTCTAGAGGATCTGTGATGTCACGGATCTCTTTTGGAAGTTCGGCCATCTCAGCGATACCACCAGCATTGTCGGTGATAGGACCATAAGCGTCGATAGCGACTACGATACCAGCCATAGAAAGCATACTCATGGCGGCTACAGCGATACCGTAGAGTCCAGCGAAGTGGTAAGAGAAAAGTATTCCAAGGACGATAGTTATAAGAGGCCATGCTGTTGACTTCATTGAAATAGCCAGACCTTGAATAACATTTGTTCCATGACCAGAAACCGATGCTTGAGCGATGGACTTAACAGGATTGTATTTTGTAGAAGTGTAATATTCAGTGATGATCACGAGGGCGGCCGTAACCAGAAGACCGACTATGGTACAACCAAAGATATTTAGTATGCTATAGACTCCATTTCCTCCCATGATGAGAGAAGTTGCAGGGAAGAATGCGGCAGCAGCGATAATACCAGCAACAGCGAGACCTTTGTACATTGCACCCATTATATTTGGTGTCTCGCTAGCATCTTTAGTCTTAGATAGGCGCACGAACCATGTTCCGATGATAGAAGCGACTATGGCGATACCACCCAAAGCTAGAGGGAATGTAACGGCACCACCGAAACTCTTGAAAACATGAGAACCGAGCATGATGGCTGCTATGGTTGTGACGGCATAAGTCTCAAAGAGGTCAGCTGCCATACCAGCACAGTCACCAACGTTATCTCCAACGTTATCAGCGATAACACCTGGGTTGCGTGGATCATCTTCTGGAATACCAGCCTCAACTTTTCCAACTATGTCTGTACCAACATCAGCAGCTTTAGTGAAGATACCTCCACCAAGACGAGCGAAGATGGAAATTAGGCTGGCACCGAAGGCAAGACCGATAAGGGATCCGACATTCTGTGTTATGGAGTAGAATCCAGTAACACCAAGAAGGGCTAGACCGACAACCATAAGTCCGGTGACTGAGCCACCATTGAAAGCTAGAGAAAGGGCGCTTTGTAAACCTTGCTTGGCAGCTTCTGTTGTACGGATATTTGAGCGAACAGAGACATTCATACCAATATAGCCAGCCAATGCTGAGAGAATAGCACCAACTAAGAAACCGACTGCCAATATGATGCCTAGCTTCCACCAAAGAATGAAGAATAAGATCACTGCTATGACAGCGATAGTTCTATATTGGCGGTTGAGATAAGCTTTTGCTCCGGCTTGGATAGCTGCAGCGATCTCACGCATACGGTCATTTCCTGTAGGCTTCTTCATTATAGAAGCAGCTAAGAAACCCCCGTAAGCTATAGCGATCACTGAACAAGTAAGTGCGAACCAGATGTATGATGACATGTGATTATATTTAGACCGTGAGGTCTTTGTTAATAAATGGCCAGATGGCCTTGTTAATGTATAGAACGACAATATAGCAGAGAAATGTAATTATGTCATCGGTACCTCAATGTATCATGGCCTTCGCAACGCCTTAGTAGTTTTTGGTATTGAATATTTTTTAGCCATGGTTTGATAGCTGGGGATGTGCCTGACCTCAAGGTCTGGCTTTCAGAACTAGTTGAGTAAAAAAGAGTCCTCCCATAGCCAAGTCTTTGGAAGGACCACTTCTTCTTTTCAATAAATAAATTTTGCTGTACAAATTACTTCTCAATCTCCTTCGTCACCTTCTTTATTTCTTCTTTTACTTCTTTTGTGTCTTCAATGGCCTCGTCTGCACCAACATTTGCCTCTGCTACCTCAGCTCCACCTGAAGACTTGATATCGATCTTCCAACCTGTGAGTTTGGCAGCAAGACGGACGTTCTGACCACCTTTGCCGATAGCGAGCGATTGCTCATCCTCTGTAACTGTGACAATAGCGCGATGTTCAGCCTCGTCGAGTTCTAGACTGATAACTTCCGCAGGAGACAAAGCCTCTTCTATGAAGAGAGCGGGATCTTCATTCCATTCGACTATGTCGATCTTTTCACCAGAAAGTTCACTGGTAACTGTTGAAACGCGAACACCACGTTGACCAACCATAGAACCTATAGGATCTATATGGGAATCGTGAGATATAACTGCGATCTTGGATCGAGAACCAGCTTCACGAGCTATAGCCTTGATTTCGACGACACCGTTTGCTATCTCAGGAGTTTCGGTTTCAAAAAGTTTTGCCAAGAATTTTGGATGTGAACGGGAGAGCTTCAAGACGATACCACGAGGAGTTTCCTCGACGGCATAGAGATATGCACGAATACGATCTCCGGTTTTCCAACGCTCGCTAGGTATTTGCTCTTCATAAGGTATGAGACCAACAGCACGACCCATATCTATGTGGACCATACCACGTTCGACGCGCTCGACAGTCCCGGCGACTATCTCGCCTTCTTTCTGGCCATATTCACTCATGACGGAGACCTTCTCTGCCTCACGGATCTTCTGGATGATAATCTGCTTGGCTGTCTGAGCGGCAATACGACCGAAATCAGCCTTTGCCTCGAGAGGGAATACTAACTCGTCACCAATAACGGCATCTTTCTTGATCCTGCGAGCATCTTCTATGAGCATGTGTTGCTCAGGATTGAAACGAATCTTGATATCCTCAACAGCTGCGTCTTTGATATCTTCATGTGTAGCATCTTCATCACCATCCATGATGACTTGGTTGCGATCGACGACGATCTTAACCTGCCAGAACTCGGTTGCTCCGGTATTTTGGTCAAATGAAGCGCGAACTATCTGGCCTTTTTTGCCATATTCTTTCTTGTAAGCAGTGGCCATAGCCATAGAGATAGCTTCCCAAGTTTTTTCCTTCGGAATACCACGCTCTTCTTCTAGTTGTGCTACGACGGCATTTATTACTTTCAGATCAAATATATTTTCCATATATGTTTATTTAATTGTTATTCTGTTGTTATTAAGTTTTTGTACCGGGATCGATTACACTATTTATCTATAAAATGCCGTAACTGAGCCCTTCTAACAAACAAGTCCGCCTTGCGGGCGAACTGATTACAGAAATAATGTAGCACAGCTATACAATAAAGTAAAGAATTAGAGTGTACGTTTTCTAGTCAATAGCTTGGCATCACTTTGTGATTAATTGCATCGGCGGGCGAAGTGAAATTCCCATGTGAAGTCGTTCGTTGTTGTAGTACTCAAGGTAATTCTTGAGGGCTTTGTTTAATGCGTGAATGTTTCTTG
>CAIQCJ010000002.1 GCA_903870315.1 uncultured bacterium
ATAACGGCAGGTGCGATGGACAAGAACCGATTACTTGTGTGGGTTACTCGGAGATCGACAAATATGCAATCGAGATATATCAAAGACAATTTCCAGAACACAAAAATTATGGAGACATTACAAAAATCAAACCAAATAAACTGCCTGACTTCGATCTACTGGTCGGAGGATTTCCGTGCCAAGCTTTCTCGATTGCAGGGAAAAGAAAAGGCTTCAAAGATACGAGAGGTACGCTATTTTTTGACATTGCACGGATTCTCAAAAGTAAAAAGCCAAGATTGTTCTTATTGGAAAACGTCAAAGGACTGCTATCTCATGACAATGGCGACACTTTCAAAACCATCATCGCCACGCTTACAAAATTGGGGTACGACGTTCAGTGGCAGGTGCTTAACTCAAAGAATTTCGGAGTCCCTCAGAATCGGGAGCGAGTGTTCATTGTTGGACATCTTAGAGGTACGCCCAGACCGCAAATATTTCCTTTCACCAAAAACAACTGCGAGGATATTGTCCTACCGACCATCACGACACGTGTTACCGCAGACTCAAACGGAACTTATGTTGGTAAAAGATCGCCACGTCAAATTATAGGCGGAAGCCAAGGAAATAGAGTCTACGATCCGAAAGGAATATCAACAACTCTCGCAAGTCAGGCAGGTGGACTCGGAGCGAAGACTGGATTATACGCAGTTGGTGGATTACAAGCACATCAAAAGGCTCGAAAGGATGGAGTGTCGCCAACACTTACTCAGGCGATGGGAATGGGTGGCGGTCAGACACCAATAGTCTGGTCCAACAGAATAAAAATACGCAGACTTACTCCAATGGAATGCGAAAGACTCCAAGGCTTTCCTGACGGATGGACTGAGGGAATAAGCGACACTCAAAGGTACAAATGTCTTGGCAATGCAGTCACTGTAAACGTGGTTCAGGCAATTGCAAAAAAGCTAGTAAATATAAAGGTCGTTTGGAAATAGATACACAAAGATACACATGCCAAAAATCCTCAAGCCGGCTGAAGAAAAGATAATGAGGGCGGTGCGAGATAGCATCGTCATTGACCCTCTTATATCTCTGCGCTCGCTTCAGGATGTTCTCGAAAAGAAAGGTATAAAAATCTCAAATCTGCACTACCTCTCCAAGCTGATATGGAAAATCAACAAGGATCTCTCAACACAGGTAGATAGGACGGAAATAACAAGCCGAATCGCTCAACTTAAAGAGAGGCAAAGAATAGTAGCTGATAGATTGGTGCGCATTGCTTTTTATACCGATGACCTAAAGAGAGATGGGCTTCCACCGCCAAGTTACAGAGATCAGATCATGGCAATGAATGCAATCATAAAACTTGATCTTGCAATTCTTGGAGCAGAAATGGATCTGGGTATCTTTGAAAGACACATAGGCACAGTTGGAATTGAAGCACGCTCAAAACCATTACTGCCAGAGCAAAAGCAAAGAATGCTTGAAGCACTTGTGAACTGGGGAATTATTCCAAAGGAAAACGAACCGACAAAAAATATAAACAATGGAGACAAAGCAGACACAACAACCACTGCAATCGTGGTGGCAAAACAATAGCTTCCTTGATGACTACGAAACGCGCCGAAAAATGGCTCGTTCGTTGAAAGGTTTCTGTCTCGTATATTTGCCTCATTATTTAAAAATTGCTCCGGCAGATTTTCATTCAGAGCTTTTAGATGTTCTTGGCGATCCGAATGAAATGATGATTGAAATACTCGGATTCCGTGGAAGTGCAAAAAGCACATTCGGTTCGCTTGCTCTTCCGATATGGGCTGCGCTTGAATATCCGAAATTGTATCCGTTCATAATTCCGGTAGCCGATACAGGTCTTCAAGCAGGCACTAACATCGCCAACATTAAAAACGAATTGGAAGACAATGCATTGATCAAGCAAGACTACGGAGAAATAAAAGGTGCATTCGTTGAAGACTGGACACTTGAAAGTGAAGAAGAATGGCAGGCAAAAAATATGTTGCTTTCAAATGGTGTTCGTATTCTTGCGCGATCAAGAGGTCAGAAGGTGCGAGGTTTGAGACATCGAGAGCATAGACCAAAACTTGTAATAGTTGATGATCCCGAGGATTTGGAATGGGTCCGTAATAAAGACAACCGAGATAAAACAGAGCGATGGCTTAGAGGTGAAGTAATTCCGGCGATTGATGAAAGGGAAGGAAGACTCATTGTAATTGGAAATCAACTACATACCGATGCGCTCATGTCTCGGCTTAAGAAAGATAAAACATTCAAGCACCTTGAATATCCACTAGTCAGAGAAGATGGATCTTGTTCATGGAAAGCAAAATACCCGAATCAAGAAGCTCTTGATCTTCAAAGAGATAAGGTCGGTGTTAATGCATACCTACGAGAATATTGTTTGAAAGTTGTGCCAGATGAAGGTCAGGAAGTAAAGCCTGAAGAAATACATTACTACGATGCACTACCAAAGATTGCAGAGATTGCAATGGTTGGCACTGGCATCGACTATGCAATCAGTAAAAAAGAAACTGCCGATTACACCTCGATGGTTTCGGGCGCATTGAGTTTTGAAAACGAACGTCCTCACGTTGATATATATCCGAACGCAATCAATGAGAGATTCGACATGCAGGAAACTGTAAATTCCGCTCTCGCACTTCATCAAAGCTTCGGTGGTAATCACATAATCTTCGCCGAGGAAGTCGCATATCAAAAAGCTGCCAACGATGAAATGGAACGTAAAGGTCTCGCAGTAGAAAGGATGCAGGCAACGCACGACAAACGCGCACGTCTGCGAGTTGCAGCAATATATATTAAAAATGGAACAGTCAGATTTCCACGTGCAGGTTGCGAAGACCTGCTACTACAACTCTTCGGTTTTGGAGTTGAAGAACACGATGACCTTGTCGATGCTCTCGTGTATCTCATCCTTGGTCTCGTCAATCAAGGAATCCAAATGCCGGAAGAAATAATAGCTATATGAACACTAACCAACAAAACCCAGATCCTCGAAAGCATGCTCTCATCACCGCCGAGCAAGAAGCATTACTCCGCGCTTTTGAGCAGGCTAAAAAGATGCAGTTCGGTGAGATTACAATTTATATACAGACAAGTAAGATTACTCGATACGAAATAAGAAAATCCAGTCTCAACAACAATAGCCAAAAGAGCAATACAGATATGATTAAAAACGCCGAAGACGATCTGGGAGAATTCGAAACTGTCGCTATTTGAGTTATCCACATTTTGAGTTTCGGACTCTATACGGTCCCAAACGGGTCCGCTATAATAAAAACATAATTTAATATTTCGTCTGAGCTAACGCTCAGCGTCCTGAATGGAAAAACCATAGGGGCGGTACGACATTTTGTCGGCCGCCCCTTTTGCGTTAAAAAAATGCAAAACTTTGTATCAAAAATAATAAATAGGATTGTAGGAAAAAGTGTCTCAGGCATTGGCTGGATGGACTCTTCAAACAGCGATCCCTTTGCAATATGGGCATCGTCAAAACGTGTCTCACCAGCGAAAGCGATGACTGTATATAACGGATGGGTGTATGCCTGCGTTCGTGCAATCTCTGAAGAAATCGCAAACATGCGATGGCGACTTTTTCAAATGAAAGGCGACGAAGCGACTGAAATATTTGATCACGAAATTCTTGATCTACTACATGGAGTCTCGGAGATGCAGACTGGGTATGAACTTAAATATTTAATGGGGTCACATCTTGAGCTTGCCGGCAACTTTTATGCGGTGATGGATGGAGTGAAAGCTGGAGCTGATGGCAAGCCTCAAGGCAAACCAAAAGCACTCTATCCTTTGAATCCATCAGGTGTGCGAGTTGTTGTTGATCACACAAAATTCCCGAGCCGAATAATGAAATTTGAATACACGTCATACGGAAAAAGATATGAGTTTGATCCATCGCAAATTCTTCACATTAAATATCCTGATCCAAGCGATGAACATGAAGGCATAGGTACAGCACAATCTATTCCTCTCTGGATTGATGCCGACAATTATGCGATGGAATTCAATCGAAGATTTTTCATAAATGGAGCGAGAATCGGTGGAATACTCGAAAGCGAAAATGCTCGTACCGAAGCACAACTCCAATTCATAAAGAAATCGTTCGAAGCGATCCATAAAGGATATGACAGTGCATACAAAACACTCGTTCTTCCAAAAGGTACGAAGTATACGCAAGCAAGCGAGAGTCAAAAAGACATGGACTTCAATAACTTGATGGTCATGATGCGTGACCGAATACTTGCAGGTTTCAGAGTACCTCGCACAGTTCTCGGTATTACCGATGATGTGAATCGTGCCAATGCTGAAGCGACAAACTACATCTTTGCTCTTCGAACGATTAAGCCAAAGATGCAACTCATTGTCTCGTATTTGAATGAATTTCTAGTGCCATTATACGGCGAAAATCTATACCTCGACTTTGAAGATCCGGTCCCAGAGAATACCGAGCTTAAAGTTAAAGAAATGGAAGCAGCTTCAGGTGTACTTACTCCAAACGAACAGCGTGAGCGTTACTTTGGATATGAACCTGTAGAGAATGAAAGTGCCGATAGTCTTTTGTATCCAATAACTACTCAACCTCTATCTGAGGACACTTCACAAATTACAGATTCAAATAAAGACAAACCACAAAAATCAAAACGCACAAAGCATACGCTTCGAACAGGAAGCGGAGCCAGACCATCAGTCAGATACGCCAAGGCGGCAAAAATGCGTCAGTCTCTCTCAAAAGATTTCGGAGAAAAAATGACTGAGGCTTTCAAAGAATTTCATAAACAGCAAAAAGAAGTTTCTCAAAAAAGTATTCGTGACTTAACCGACAAAGATTGGGCTGTTATTTATCGATCGTTTGAAACTAGAATCGAGCCATACATAAAACTGACGGCGGATGCAATCCGAAAATTTAATCATGGACAAAAAGCGCGAGTGCTTCGAAATATTGAGAACGCAATCAAGAGTGTAAAAAGTGCAAAAGGAGTTGTTGCCGATGCTTTGTTTAATCTCAAGGACGAAATAGGAATCACAATAAATCTCGTAACTCCTGCATTGACTGATCTCTATGACAAGGAAGGAATCGCAGCCGGATCGCTTGTTGGATTTGATAGTCCTGCACTCCAGAGAAGTGTAATTGATAGATCAATCGCACTTATGGCAAAAAGCTACAACGAAACGACTCTTAATCTCCTAAAAAGCAAACTTGATCAGGGAATAGCGGAAGGGCAGTCAATACCGGAACTTAAAAACACAATCTCGGATATTTATGAATTCAGCGATGCGACTCGTGCAGAAATGGTCGCCCGTACTGAAGCATTCAGGGCAGCAAATCTCGCAACAAAAGAAGCATGGAAACAAAGTGGAGTGGTAGAGACAGTGAAGTGGTACACCGCCGAAGACAGTCTTGTCTGTACATTATGTGCGCCAATGGATGGAAAAGTCATAAGCGTCAATGAAAACTTTTTCGACAAAGGGGACACAGCACAAGGTTCGGATGGTTCTTCTTTTGACATCACGTATTCGGACGTGGAGACTCCGCCACTTCACCCCGACTGCCGATGCTACATCAGACCCGAAGATTTATCAGAGTAATTATATTAATTAAATATTATGAATAAAACATTTGAATTATTTACAAACGAAGCTCGGGAAAAGTTCACTGCCGCATTTGCGACACAAGAATTTTCAGACTTCATCGCAAAGACAAAAGCTGCAACCGACTCGGGAACATTCCGAGTGATCATCTCGACTGCTGCGCCAGATAGGCAAGGAGATTCAGTTGATCAGAATCTCTGGGATTTAAATAACTATCTCAACAATCCTGTCGTGTTATGGGCTCACGATTATTACTCGTTGCCGATCGGTGTAGCAACAAAGATAGAAAAGCAAAATGTTGCCGGAGCAGATGTGCTTGTTGCTGAAGGAAAATTCGCACCTGCTGATGCAAACCCATTCGCACAGCAAGTACGTGCTCTCTACGATGCAGGAATAGTGCGTGCAACCTCTGTTGGATTTATTCCAAACTCTGCCCGCATGGACGGTAAGAGTGATCAAGGGCATGAGCTTCTTGAATTTTCATTCGTGCCGGTGCCAGCCAATCCACAAGCACTCTCTTTGTCTCAAGCGAAAGAACTAGGTCTCAATCTTGAACTTCTCAAGACCAAGGGAATTGTTTTTGAGATGAAAGATCAGGAGCCGGACGAAGGAGATGTATGCACACTTTCGGACGGAAGCGAGGGAGTCCTAGAAGAAAACGGAAATGGAGAACTGGTGTGCGTACCAAAACCGAAAGCTGCAGACAAACCTGAAGATACAGAAAAGACAGCAAGCCCTCTCTCTAAAAAGACCAGAGAGAACATTCAAAATACCATCGAAGCCTTAAAGGCAGAAATCGCCGCTTTGGAAACGCTGCTAAAAACAGCCGACTTCCAGAGTGGTGAAGGGAAGGATAACCCGAACGATGCGGGTCCCTCAAAACAAAGGTCGAATCCTGAAGAATCTAGCGAAGTTTTTAATTTTGAAAATTGGAAATTCAGCCGCGAGGTTTTGCAGGCAATTGTAACTTCCGGTAGCGAAGCACTCGAGCGCTTCAACAAAGCTGCTCGTGTGATTGGCCGCCGGAAATAATATACAAAACAATGGATCAAAAAGATCAAAAACAACTTGAAGTTTTCAAGTCTGCAATGAACAACTTCTTTGACGATGCTATGAAGGAAAAACTCGGTCCCTACATTGGCGAGGTATCTGCAAATACGACTAGGGAGATCGTAGAGAAACTACGTCTCGAGCGTATGCAGTATGGCCAAGATAAGACCGGACTTTCCGAAAAGCAGAAAAAAGATTTTGTCGAAGTGGTCAAGAGCATCCTCATGAATGTCCCTATCGATGTAAAAGCCAATGAGGCTTTAATCGAGGAACAGGATAATCGTGGAGGTTTTCTTGTCTCGCGCGAAGTGGCTAACGCCATCTTGCGTATTGCCGCATCTGTCGGTGTTGTTTTGAGCCAAGCCCAGAAATGGGATCTCAAAACCGATGAGCTCGGAATTCCGAACTACACCGGAGCATTTTTGACTGGTCAATACCTCGGTGTTGATGCGGTCGGAACTGTTCAAGGTATGGCATTCGGTCAGGCAGCCTTGATGGCTAAAAAGTGGCAGCTCGCATTCGTGATTGGCAACGATCTTCTCGCTGATGCCTCAGTTAATCTTGCAGATTGGCTCTTGGCACTCGGTGGTGAAGCTCTTGCAAACATGATCGACTATCAAGCTTTCATGGGTACAGGAAGTCCTTTCGTTGGACTTTTGAATGACACAAAAGTGCCGAAGTATACCTTGCCTTCAGGCGAGACTTCGTTCGATAAGCTCGATCCGATCACTGACTGCTCAAATATCATCGCTCAACTTGAAGAATCTGTATTGGATGGTGCCGCATTTTATATGCACCGCACTGTCTGGGCAGCACTTCGAGCGGCAAAGACTACGCAGGGTATTCCAATATTGCCTCTTGCCGGTTTGGCAAGTCCCGCAGTTTTGGCAAACAGCCCAACTGGCGGCGGTCCGAAACCTGTAGGCGAGATTATGGGCTTCCCAGTTTTCACTATTCGTCATTTGCCTCAGCTTTCCGCTACTGCAGCCGGAACAAAGTTCGCAGTCTTCGGAAATATGAAAGCAACGGCGTTCGGTGACAAGGGAGAGATGCGTGTAGAACAGTACAACTCTGGTAACTTCGGAGGCAAAGAAATTGCCCTCGCTGATCAGCGCGGAATTGTCTACAAGCATCGCCATGCGTTCGTCAATGTTCTGCCAAAGGCGTTCACCACGATTGAGACAGCTTCTTAAATTGTAAGCAATAAATTCGACAGAGAAATATCCTAATTCTCTGTCGGAAAAATTGCGAAATAAAGGTCGGATTACAAACAATAATTCAAAACATAACTATGCACAGTATTTATGACAACGTTGCGGTTTCTAAGAGCATCGCTCCACAAAGCGATAGCGGTGGCAGCGCAGTAGACGGCGCAGTCGTCGACACACTCGGCTACGAGACAGCGATGATTGTGTTTGAAGCCGGGGCGATTTCTGGAACTCCTGATGCGACATCAATCGCAGTCAAGCTCCAAGAAGGTGATGCTGCTGACGGTAGCGACATGGCTGATGCCAAGGACAATACCGAAACAGTGATTGGCGGAACCATCACTGCAGCCGGAGTTCTTCTCGCTCGTGTTGAAGGCTTAGGCCTAAATAGGAAGCGATATCTCCGAGTTGTAGAGACAACGACCTTCACCAACGGTACAACGCCGGCAGTTTCTGTTCATGGAAACATCCTGCTCGGCCGAGGTTTACAAAAACCTGCCAACGCTGACGTTTCAAACACCTAAGAGAATTGATCGCGTTCTCGCAGTATCCGTTTATGCGGATACTGACGAGGACACGATCCACAAACATATGAGCGAACAAATATATCCTCACGCCTTAACTACAGTTCAAAGAGTCAAAGATCTTCTCGGCATCACTGTTACAAATGCCGATCCCGTTCTTTTGCGTTTGATAAATGGAGCTACAGATTTTATTCAGGGCTACTGCAATGAATTCTTCGCGCAAAAAACCTACACGAATGATCTCTACTCAATCTGGGGTGAGCGACAGGAATACTTGATGCTCAATCATGGCAACGTGACTTCTCTTAGCAGTTTCCAGTACCGAGCAGGTACGCCATCAAATCCAATCTGGACAGATTTCCTCGCTGATCAATATGAGCTCGTTGAGCCTGATCCAAGTGGTATGTGTAAAAGCGGAATGATTCGCATCTATGCGGGTTTTGCTCCGCTTCTTTACACAAGCACCAATGCGATCAGAGCTACATACACGGCAGGTTTTCTTATCAGTTGGTCTGACTTCGGAAATTTGGCAAAACATAATCTTCCAGCAGATCTTACAAACCTCTGCGAAAGTCTTGTGACTCGATATTGGAAGCATCGTGAATCAAGCGGAAAGAAAACCGAATCGATAAAAGATTCGAATGTCAGTTGGAATGATTTTCTGGATAGTTTCGACACAGACGTACTCGAAAGATATGTGCGTCCAGTGAGATTCATCTAAAGCTATGGCAGAAACTCAATTCAACATAAGAATTCAGAACCTTGATCAAATTGTTTCTGCATTCAGACAAGCACCATCGATCACTGCTCCAAGAATATCCGATGCAATCAACAAAGCACTCGCTATTCTTGCGAAAAACGGAGACGAAAGCACATTCCAATTCAAAACACCAAGAGAGCTACGAACAGGGTACCTCTCAGCATCATGGGGAGCTCCCGGACGAGGATTGTCACTTGCGACACCATCAAATCTCTCGGGAAAAATATGGACAAACGCAGGATATGCAATCTACGTTCACGAAGGAACAGCACCACACACAATCACTGTCAGAGTAAAAAAAGTTCTGGCAAATCAAAAAACCGGAGAGATATTCGGAAAAACAGTGCATCACCCGGGAACCGCTCCCAACAGATTCATCCCGAGAATTATCAGCAAAAGCCAAAGCGATATCAATACAGCTTTCAGAGTTGCTCTTGATTACATCGTGCAGGACATAGCAAACAAATCGCAATGAGTGCAATAGGAAATATAAAACTGAAAATTATTGATCATCTTAACGCTCTCAAAACTGCGGGAACATTGGGGCAGGTAATTGTCGAACAGGCGGGAGCGCAAAACATGTTCGACAGAGATCTTCTTGTGTACCCGAGCGCGATTCTGCTTCCCGGCACAGCCGAAGGAAACGTCGAATCAAATCAAGACAACTTATATCTCTACTCGTTTGACATTGTGGTCGTTATGAAAAATGACAACATCACCGGACAAACGGCAGTAGAAGATTTACTCGAAGCTGTAGTTCAAGAATTCAACAAAGATTTTACTCTTGGCGGAACAGCAGTCGGAGCAGTCGATCCGACATCGTCATCGCCGGCGGCCATCGAATCAAGCGGACAGACATATACAGTATTCGTGGTTACGCTCAAGGCGAAAACATTACTCACGTTCAACTAAAAACATGATCGAAAAAGCAAACATTACCAAAGACATGTCTTCACCCGTCAAAGAGTATCACTTTGCCGGAAGCGGAAAATATTATCCTCTCACTGTTACTGCCAAAAGCAGAGAGGAAGCCGAGAAGATATGGATCGAGAAAAGGCAGGAAGTAAAGGTCGAGGAAACAAATAATCAAACACAATAATTATGTCAAAAGGAATAGGAAAATTATTTCAGATAGGAATTGCAAAGGAGACATCAAGAGGCACTCCGATCGCGACAGCTTCATACTGGCCAGCTTTCACCGATGCTTCGCCAGAAGAAAAAGTAGAGAATGCCGTTGATTCACAGTCGTATGGTGTGATTGAAGACAGTGCCTCTCAGACCAGAGTTAAAAACTGGATGGAAGGATCAATCAATGCTCCGGTTACAGATCAAAGTTTCGTGCTCTTGCTTCTGTCTCTTCTCGGTACAGATACTCCTGCTTTGCATGCAGGAGAAACTACAGTCTACGATCACGTTCTGACTGTGGCACAAAATTCGCAGCATCAGTCGCTGACTCTTTTCGTTCACGATCCGATCGCAAGTCAGGATTACTCGCATACTCTTGGAGTGGTCCATAAGATGGATATTGATTATGCGTTAAAAGATTTTGTGAAATATGCCGCCTCAATTATGGGTCAGCAGGGATCGCAAAAATCAGCTTTCTCTCCGTCACAATCGGCCGAGAATAGATTCGTACCTCAGTATCTAACATTCAAAACCGCAACTAACCTCGCAGGACTTGCCGCTGCAACTCCGATAGCAATAAAGAGTTTGAAACTTACGATCGATGACACCATCGAATCACAGGATGTTCTCGGAAGCGCATCGCCAGCCGACTTTTTGAATAAAGAATTCAAAATAGAAGGAACGCTTGAAGCAATCTGGCAAAACGAAAGTGACTTCAAAACAAACACGATCGCCAATACACCTCAAGCAATGCGCCTTGATTTGATCAACTCCGCAGTAACACTCGGAACTTCCGCACATCCTGAAATTAAAATTGATCTTGCAAAAGTTTACTTCACCGAGTTCAGTCGTCCGATAAAAGTAAAAGATATTGTCTACCAGACTTTGAAATTCAAAGCCGCATATTCGATATCAGATGCGCAGATGGTGAAAATCACCTGCACAAACACAGTCGCAGCTTATTAATAGAAGTAATTAACATTTATGGAAGAAAGAGAAACAAAAAATATCACAACGCCGAGTAATCACGTAATAGTCCTCAAAACTTATCTCACTGGTAGGGAAGTGAACGATATTAAACGCACACTTTTCGGATCGGTATCAGTCGAGCGAGGAGAAGATGGTAAACCGGTCATTCCGGAATATCCGCTCTCTTTGGCAATTGACCGAGAGAAGAAACTTCTCGAATACACGGTGATCTCGATTGACGGCGTCAAAGAAAATGCCGCTGACAAAGTTCAAGATCTGGTTGCGGGGGACTACAAGTTCGTAGTTGCGGAAGCTGAAAAAGCGGTAGATGGAAATTTTTAGAGGGCGAAGTTGAGGCGGCATGGGTCAGATACTTCGCCTTTGGAAATCTCGAATTCCCCGATGAAATGACGGTAGCGATTCTTTGCAGAGAAATGGGCTGGACATGGAATGAGCTTCAGAATCAGCCGATCTGGTTTGTGAAAAATCTCATGGCATATCTTAGCGCTGAATCAGATCACATAAAAAAGCAGCAAAAAAATAAATGAATTCAATACTCCAAATAGTCATACAAGCAGTTGATCAGGCATCTGAAGCCTTGAGTAATATCGGCAATGCAATAAGTGCCGATGGACAAAAAGCGTTGACTACTCAGCAACAGATGCAACAAATGGGTCAAGCAATGGAACAGGCTGGTACTCGAGTATTGGCTATGGGTGCGGCTGCTGATGCCTTTTATGGAGGAGCAGTTCTTGCAGCAGAAAAAAGTCAGCAGGCAGAAGCTAGTCTGGCGGCAAGTGTTGAAAATTTGGTCAAACAATCTGAAGCAAGTATGGGTGCTGATAGCGGTGCTGCTCAGCAGAAAGCTTTTCTTACAACGAAGATACAGGAAGCTCAAGCTAGTATTGCCAAGCTTTCATCAGAGACGGAGAAAAGTACGCAGCTCGCCAAAGATCATGGAGCCGCTAACGAGGCGAATGCGGCGAAGATAGATGCTCTCAATCAGACAGTCGCAAAATATCAAGGTCAGCTTGATCTTCTAAACAATACGCAGAAACTTGCAGGCGCATCGGCTCAGTCGATAATTTCAACATTTGAAAACCTTGCAGAAAAGAATGTGGCTCTTGGTTTCGGTATTGAGGATTCGGTAAATGCTCTCAATGGATTATTTACTGAAACAAAAAGCATGCCGGAAGCCATACAGGCATATAATGCCGCTCTTGATTTATCTAGATTCAAACATATGGATCTTGAGACTGCGACAAAGCAAGTTGAAATGGCGCTACAAGGTCAAGGTCGCGCACTAGCAACTCTTGGCATCCAAATTAAAGATGGACTCACGCCAATGCAAGCACTTCAAGCCTTGCAAGAGCAGGTCAAAGGACAGGCTGAAGCATATGCCGACACGCTCGGAGGAAAAACGGCGGTAGCATTGCAAAAAATAAATAAATTATTTGAGGACATGGGCAAAACGCAGATGCCGATTTTGACAAAACTGATCGGAATTTTTGCGGACATCATAGACAAGATAGATCAGTGGGTCACTGCTCATCCAAAATTGACAGCAGCTATTATGGTTTCAATTGGAGTATTTGGAGTCCTTGCAACAATCGCAGGAACGCTTCTCATAACTGTCGGGGCATTAGTCGTGATATTCGGTACTGCCGCAGCAGCGGTCGCAGGATGGGCAATTGCAATTATTGCCGCAGTAGCAATTCTTGCAGGCATCGTAACACTCATCTTTGAATACCATACTCAGATATGGAATTTCATTCAGATGATCTGGCAGAAAATAACTGCATGGCTCGGAGAACAGTGGACAAAAATCACTGCTGACTTCAATCAGGCATGGAATGCGATAAAAACTCTAGCAAAAGATGTTATGGATTTTGTGATGAGTATTATTACAGCTGATGTTCAGATAATTGGTACGGCATGGAATACAGCATGGAGCGGTATATCAGATTTCTTCACAGGTATATGGAACGGAATAAAAAATGCTTTGCAAAGTGCGGTGTCATTCATTACTGATCAGTTGAATAATCTCTTTAGTTTTGTCTCAAATATTGCAGGAAAAATATCAGCGCCAATTCAATCAATAACAAGTTTTGTCTCAAGCGCTGCTTCAGCCGCAGGAAGAATCGGAAGTTCAATCGGCAATGCAGTCTCAAGTGTTGTGCCTCATTTCGCATCTGGCGGAATAGTGAACGGTCCGACGTACGCGCTTGTCGGCGAAGCGGGTCCCGAGGCAATTATTCCACTCTCAATGCTTGGACGTGGTGGAAGTACGATAGGGAATAATCAATCAGGCTCAATCAACGTGTATCTTTCAGGAAATTTTTACACAGATCAGCAGAACGCAACAAGAATCGGAAACATGATCGCAAAGGTCTTGAATCAACAGCTTAAGCTCAAGAATTACTGACATGCTTCAAATTAAACGAAACACAAGTACGGATATAAGCGCAGGAGTTCAGTGGAAAACTGTTCAGATCACTGAGGTGCTGACTAAAGAAGTGAGTAAGTTGCAATTCACGATTTATAAAACACCGGCGACCACATCAATGATTCCGGTTGTTGGTGATCAGATTGATGTGTACGAAAATAGTGTTCATATTTTTGGTGGCACATGCACGAATGTCGAGATTACTATCCAAGGCGGAGTGCTACTTGCGTATCAGATATCTTGTGTTGATTGGAGCTACAAACTAAACAGCATACTTGTGACGAAAACATACTCCGCAATGGATCCGGCCGACATTGTCGCGGATATTGTCGCAAACTTTGTACCGGCAAGTCTGGGATTTACTCAAGCTCACGTGGTTCGTGGAGGTTTCCAAGTTGCATCAATTAAATTCAAGTATGAGCAGGTAACTCAAGCATTGGAAAAGTTAGCAAAACAAATTGGATGGGAATGGTACGTTGATCCATCAAAAGATATTCATTTCTTCCTCGTGCAAAATAATCCTGCGCCTTTCAACATCGATGAGACTTCAGGAAAGATTGAATGGCCGTCGCTTGATGTTCAGGTGGATCTCACCAATATGAAAAATAGTGTCTACGTCGTCGGCGGAAATTATCTAAAAACATTTACTGCGTTAACTGCCGTTGATGTTTATCAGACAGACGGAGTAAAAACGGTGTTTGGTTTGGCTTATGCCTATGACCAGACAGGCTTCACAGTAACCCTAGACGGAACAACTCAAACAGTCGGAATTGATCAGCAAACTGATCCAACTACAGTGCAATGGCTCTATAGTGCATCGGGCAGATTTGTCCGATCAACAAGTACTGTAGCAACTGGTCATACACTAAAAATATTTGGTAATGCACAGATTCCTATTCTTGCCCATGCTCAAAACTCTTCAGCAATTGCACAATACGGAGAAAATCAGGATTCAGTCATCGACAGGCAGATACGATCGGTAGCGGAAGCTCAGCAACGAGCGCTCGCTGAGATTCTTCAGTTCGGACATCCAGTCTATGACGTTAAATTCAAAACAATTCAAACGGGGCTTGTGATCGGGCAGACGATACTGCTAAACAGCTCAAAGCTAGGCATTACAAATTATCCGCTTGTGATCAAGCGAATCGAAGGAACCGGATACAGTCCAAGCCAGTTCGAATACCAAGTCGAAGCGCTAGGATCCGACAACGTAACATTTGTCGACATTATGAGCAGACTTCTTACTCAAGAAAATAACAACACCGATACTTCAGACAACTCAGTAATTGAAGGACTTCTGGCTTTTGCTGAAGGCTTCACGTTCTCCGATGCTCTGACAGCCACGCCAACAACAGGTCCATATAAATGGGGTCAATCTAATACAAAGTGGGGCTTCTTTACTTGGGCATAAAACATTATGAAAGAATTAATCAAAAAATTATTCGGAATAAAAGACAGTGCATCAATGCAGGGGATTATTAAAATCCGAGCATATAAAGCTGGCACTAAGGAATTGGTTCGGGAGATTGTGTGCAAAAACACTATCATGCAAGCAGCGAATATTGGCAAAGATTTGATCGTGCAGAAACTCATTGCAACAGCAACAGGAATTGATCCGTACACATTGCACATTACATATGGAGCTATTGGCACAAGTCAAACAGCACCAACAACAGCAGATACTCGACTTGGCGCGGAATCAGCTAGGGTCGCAATTACATTCGGACAAGATAGCGGATACAACATCGCAGTCATGCAGTTTTTCTTTCCAGATTCTTCGCTAACAAACCAAACATACTATGAATTTGGAACTTTTGTTGACGGAACATCTACTCCAAATAGTGGACAGCTTTTCAATCATGCACTTTTCGGAGTGCCTTATTCCAAATCGGCCGGTATTGATACCACGATCGAGGTCGATATAACTCTTACTTAAAAAATATGATATCAACAGGACAACAAGCACTCGCATCCGACTTCATCGCTACTTCCGCAGGCGCGGGAAGCAGTGGTCAGGTTCCGAAATGCAATTCACTCGGAAAGATAGATAACTCTTTTCTTCCAATTAAATTCGGCGGTACCGGAGCGGATGGTGTGCTTTCAATCACATCGGGTACGACAACAATAAGCGCCGGAAGTGCAAGTGTTCTTGTTAAAAATTACACATCCATATCGATCACAGGAACTGGAAAACTCGCATTTTCAAATCCCGGATCAAATGGAACTTTAATATTTCTAAAATCGCAAGGAAACGTAACACTCACGTCATCAACCGCTCCAATGATTGATGCCTCTAATATGGGAGGTCCGGCAGGAACGGCTGGATATTATGGCGATGGAACTAGCCCAACACAAGGAGCGGGCGGAAACTTTTATAGCGGTGGATCATGGGGACAAGGCGGTGGTGGTGGAGGTGGAGGTGGCGCACTTTCAGGTGGTGGCACTGGTTACTACAGTGGAAGTGTGCCTGCTGCCGGTGGAGGAACGACTGGTCTGAAAAGTATTCTCGCATCTTACGCTTACGCAAAAGGGACGAAACTCGTGACAGGTGCAGGCGGTGGTACAGGAAACAACGGAGCAGGTTATGGTGCATCAGGTGGTGCAGGTGGAGTCGGAGGCGGATGTTTGGTAATTGAATGCGCCGGTTATTTAAATTTCACAACAGCAAACGGAATTTCTGCCGCAGGATCGAATGGTGGAAACGGAACATCAAGTGGTAATGGAAATGGATTCGATGGTGGTGGGGGTGGTGGAGGCGGAGGTGGAACTGTAATTCTTTTATACAACCTTCTTACAGCAAATTCAGGAACAGTAAATGTTAATGGCGGAAACGGCGGGAACGGAGGTACTGGCGGAACTGGAAGTCCTGCCGGTTCAGGTGGTGGCGGGGGTAGCGGCTTGTCATTAGTAGCTCAAAATACAGAATTTACATAAAAAATATTATGCAAGAACAAGAACAAAAACCAAATATTATTCACGAATTGAAATGCGGTATATGTGGAAAAGTCTGCGGAACGATTACGTTTCCGTCAGAATCTGAAGTGGATCTAGATGAGGTCTCTGCTGGCCACGAAACATTATGTGATGAACATTCACCAAAAAATCCCGATGAATGAAAACCCTATTGAAAAAAGAATAGAGACTATTGAATCCGAAATAAAGCAGATCAAGGAAAATCACTTGGCACACATCAAGGAAATTTTGGCTGTGGTAAAAACCAATCAGGAATGGATAATGCGATTTTTTTGGATTCTTACATCCGCTTCGGTCGCAGGACTAATTACTGGAATTATAAATTTATTAATCAAAACAAAAATATGAATGAACAATCAATTGCAACCGGAGCTTTAATATCTCCGCATGACTATAGGGACGGATATGCGTCAGCGGCAGTTGCAGAACAAATTTCTACACAAATTAATCTGCCGGTATCTTACAAAACAATTCTCGCATCTCCGATGATGCAAGCGTTGGAGCCAGCATGCGTGTCGCACAGTGTTGTCGACAACCTAAAACTTTACTGGTTTAGAAAAACAGGGAAGTGGATTGACTTCTCTCCGAGATTTCTCGATATCCTCGCTAAAAGATTTGATGGTCAGGATCGTGCGACAGGCGGTACGTATCCTCGTCTCGTATTCAAGCTCGCAGTTTTGTACGGATGTGCCACAACAGCGACACTACCGAACGACACATCGCTGTCAGTCTTGAATTATCGTGATGATAGCAAGCTCACTCCTGAAGTATTCGCTGAAGCTAGTCAGTATAAGATTCCCGGCTACGTTTCTGTACCGCTCGATTTTCAAGGAACACGTCAATCAATCTATTTATACGGAGCGATTTCGACACTCTTTCAAGTTGGTGATGAATTATGGACTCCATCATGGGCAGACAAGGACATTGACCCATTACGTCCGCCAAAAGTTATCCTTTCAGGGCATCAAATGTCGCCATTCGGATGGGAAGACAACGTGTACAACGATCTCCAAAATGAATGGAGCGATAAATGGGCAAATAAAGGACAGGATCGCTATGATCCAAAAGCATGGTCGCCATACATCATCGAACAGTGGGCAGTCGCAGAAATTCCTCAAGATGTTCAGGACTTTTTGAAAGCTTTGCCCGCTCCAAATAATTTTCATTACAGTTGGCAAAGAGATCTTGCACTTGGCGACAATAACGATGATGTCAAATTCGCGCAGATCGCATTTATGATCCTAGGATTTCTCGCACCAATTCCTGCTAATGAGCTCGGCATCTTCGGTCCGAAAACTGCCGCAGCAAACGCTAAGTATCAGCAAGCACATAAGATCGCACCGGCACCGAATCATATAGGTCCGCAAACGCGCGCGGCATTAAACGCACAATTTGCGATCTAGGTCGAATTATTAATCAATAAAAAATATCATGAATCCAACACTTAAAAGATATCTGATAAGCTCAGCCACAACGTTTGTAACAGCTTTTATCATTTCCGTCGGCGCACAACTTACAACGATGCAAATCACGCCAGAAACGCTCGGGTGGGGAATTGTTGCGTCTATCGGAGCAACAGCCTGCCGTGCGGCGATTAAAGCCCTAATTGAGGCTTTTTCAGGCACAACTGGTGATCCATTATTGGGTTAAAATAGCCCATAAAATAAGGGTATTGTGATTAATTTGAGGATATAGTTGCTTTATGTGTTAAAAGCTGATAAAATCTAGGTTGTTAGAAATTAACAGTAAAAACATGGAAGACAACAGCCGAAAATTTGATCACAGAATTAAAAATCCTGAGCCTCATATCGTCGCTTTTTTGGCAGCGATAGATGAAATTCGTGGAGCTTTTCGCGTTGGTCTTCGCATGACTCCTCAAGCGATCACCAATCTGCACAAATCCGTACTCGTGACATCAGCTGGTGCTTCTACACGTATTGAAGGTGCAAAACTTTCTGACGAAGAAGTAAAGAAAATCATGGAAGGATTCTCAATCCAAAAATTCTCCGATCGTGATTCACAGGAAGTGCAGGGCTATCTTGAAACGCTCAAAAATGTTTTCGACAATTATAAAGACTTGCCATTGCGAGAAAGCATAATTACTTCGCTCCACAAAGAGCTTCTAAAATATTCAAACAAGGACGACTTACATCGTGGAGAATACAAGCATAAGGAAAATCTAGTCGGCGTTCTCGATGCCAAAGGAAATGTGGCAAAGATCATGTTTGAAACAACCCCAGCATATCTCACACAAAAAGAGATGACTGAGCTTGTTGAATGGACACAGGAAGCACTAGAGAAAGAACGCTTCCATCCACTTCTAGTGATCGCCAATTTCCTTATTGAATTCCTGAAAATACACCCATTTGAAGACGGAAATGGTCGTATTTCGCGTGTTCTCACGAACTTACTACTTCTTCGACAAGGCTATTCATTTGCACAATACGTCTCGCATGAGCAGATCATAGAGCAACGCAAGGATCAATACTATCTTGCTCTCCGATCATCGCAGGCGACATTTAGAAGTCAAACCAAGCCGGAAGGACAAGAAGAAACGATCACACCTTGGCTCAACTTCTTCTTTTCAGTTGTGAAAGAACAGGCAGACAAGTCAATCGTGCTTGTAGAAGAAGAAACACACGAAGACATAATGTCTCCAAAGCAAAACGAAGTCTTGGAATATCTCTCAAAGGTAAAAGAAGCTGGTCCAGCCGAGATTGTCAGAGAAACTGGAATTATTATGCCATCGGTTCGTAAATCACTTGAACGGCTTGTCGAGCTTGGCAAAGTAAAAAGAATTGGTCGAGGCAGAGCAACGAGGTACGTAAAAATATAAAATTATGAAAAATAGTACAAAAAAAATTAATCTAACATCATCAAATCTCAGTGAAGAAAAGCTTTATGATCTGAAAAAAATATTGCCAGAAGTATTTAGTGAAAATAAAATTGATTGGGACAAATTAAAAACTGTCCTTGGCGACAACATTGATCCTCGACTTGAAAAATTCGGGCTTTCTTGGGCTGGAAAAAATAATGCCATACGTAGCGTTATAGTTCCAAGCAGTTCGACACTTCGTCCAGACACAAAGGCAAGCGTAAATTTCAACGTGACAGAAAATCTATTCATTGAGGGTGATAACCTAGAAGTTTTGAAACTTTTACAAAAGGCGTATTTTGAAAAAGTAAAAGTTATATACGTAGATCCTCCATATAACACTGGATCAGATTTTGTTTATAAAGATGATTTTAAATCTCCAATCAAGGCATACCTTGAGCAGACAGGCCAAGTAACCAATGATGGACAGAGGCTTCAAACAAACAAAGAGACGAACGGACGATATCATAGTGATTGGCTTTCAATGATGTATCCTCGACTTAAATTAGCGTGGAATCTCCTAAGAGAAGATGGAATAATTTTTGTAAGTATTGATGACAATGAGGTCAATCATTTACGATTAATCATGGATGAAATATTTGGCGAGGAAAACTATTTGAATGCGTTTTGTTGGGTTAATAATCTAAAGGGTCGTCAAATATCTGGATCAGGAGCGGCGAAAACATATGAATATGTATTGGCATATGCTAAGAAAATTGAAAATGTTGGAATATTTGAGATGTCTGTTGAGAAATTAAAAGCTTTGATGCCTAGTAGTTACAAAGGATTTAATTATGAGACTGAAAATGACGAGGGTGGAGACTTTGTTGTAAAAAATGAACTTTATAATACAAACTCTGCTTTCAACGAAGAAACTCGTCCTAGTTTGGTTTACAATATTCACTATAATTTCAAAACAAAAGAGGTAAAGTTTTCTAGTATTAAAGAAGATGTTGATTTTGCCGGCTTTACGAAAATTACACCAAAGAAAAACAACAATGGGAGACACAAATATCATGCTTGGAGATGGAGCAAAGACAAGGTTGCTAATGAATTAGCTGATTTAAAATTTGTCGAAACAAAAGAGGGTGCAAAGATCTATACAAAGATCCGTGAATATACAAGCACTGCATTAAAAGACATAATCACTGATATTACAACAAGTAATGGAGCGAGCGATATTAAAGAATTATTTAATGGTGCAAAATACTTTGACTATCCAAAGCCTGTTGATTTACTAAAAGTATTTATCAGCCAAATGGGGACCGAGGGTATTGTTTTGGACTTCTTCGCGGGTTCTGGTACAACAGCCCATGCGGTGATGAGTCTTAATGCTGAAGATGGTGGAAGTAGAAAATTTGTCTTGGTTCAACTACCTGAAAGTACTAATAAAGAAAGCGAGGCGTATAAGGATGGATACAAAACTATAGCAGATATTGCCATAGAGCGTATTCGTCGCGCAGCAAAAAAACTGTCAGACAAAACGGGTTTCAAGGTATTTAGACTGGGAGCTTCTAACTATCCAGAAAATAACTTTGAGTTTGATCCAGATAAAAGCGAGGATGAAAATAAAAAAGCTTTTACATCCTATCTTGTAAAAGCAAAACAAAGTTCGCTATTTGATGATGAAAATGGTCTAGATGTTGTGTATGAAAATATTGTAAAAGAAGGTTTTTCGCTGAACTCTGTAATAGAGGAAAGAAAACTTGGCAAAAATAATCTTTACATCGTGAAGGACGGTGAACGCAAAATTCATATTTGTCTAGATAAAACAGTTGACAAAGATACGATCAAAGAACTCTCTGATCGCAATTACAAAGATTCAGTATTTATATGTATTGATAATGCTTTGGATGACACGGGGAAGGCGAACCTGGGTCTTAATCTAGAACTTAAAACTATTTAATTTATGAAGCTTAAATTTGACGCAAATCAAGATTTTCAGATCGATGCGATAAATGCGATCGCTGATCTTTTTGAAGGTCAAAGCAAGACAGCAAGTAAAATGATAGCTGGTAGTGGGCTTCTTGGTATTTATCCAAATATTCTCACTCTTACAAAAGAGGAGATATTAATAAATACGGCTAAAGTTCAGGATCATAATGGGATCTTGAATGGTGGTTTGGTAAAAGATTTAGATTTCTCTATTGAAATGGAAACTGGTACGGGTAAAACTTATGTCTATATACGAACCATTTTTGAATTAAATAGAAAATATGGTTGGAAAAAGTTTATTATTCTTGTGCCTTCAGTTGCAATTCGCGAAGGAGTCATAAAGACACTTAAAATAACTAAGGATCATTTTGCTGATCTTTACGATAATGTTCCATATCGTTTTTATGAGTATCAGTCAAAAAATATTTCTCAGGTTAAACATTTTGCAGATAGTAGTAATATCGAAATAATGGTTATGACGATTGGAGCTTTCAACAAAGACACGAATGTTCTATATAGTGAGCGAGATCAAATGCATGGTGAACAACCGATTAGCTATATTCAAAAGACTAACCCTATTTTAATTTTGGATGAACCTCAAAATATGGAGGGAGATTCGACAAAAAAGGCGATCGATAATTTTAATTCAATATTTCGTTTGCGATATTCTGCAACACACAAGAATTTGTACAACCTAGTCTATCAACTTGCTCCATATGATGCCTATCAACTCGGACTAGTTAAAAAGATAGAAGTATTTTCTGTTGTTGATCAAGACGATGCAACATCAGCCCCACTAATAAATTTAATTGAAGTTAAACCTAGTAAGACTGCCCTCAAAGCTCAAGTGGAGATAATATCAAAAGACGATCAGGGTGAAGGAAAGAAAAAAAAGATCAGCGTAAAACAGGGTGATGACCTAGCAAAAAAGACCAACAATGCAACATATGAAGGTTATGTTATTGAAGAACTCACAGCTGACGCTCCAGATTTTGGCTCAATCGGCTCTATTCGCTTTAGAAATAATATACAGATTAAGAAGGGCGAAGGTATTGGTGGAAATCGTGAAGACATAATGAAAGAGCAGATTACTGAAACAATCAAATTGCATTTTGAAAAGAAGAAAAAACTTAGAGAGTTTGGAATTAAAGTTCTTTCATTATTTTTTATTGATCGTGTTGATAATTATGTGAAAGACGATGGTTTTATCAGACAAACATTCATAAAGCAATTCAATATTCTTAAAAAAGAATACGGTGAAAGTGGCGCAAACGTAAATACTGTCCATAAGGGATACTTTGCAATGAAGAATGCAAATGAGTACATTGAGCGTGAATCTGCAATAGCTGAAAACAAAGAGGCTTACGAACTGATAATGAAAGACAAGGAAAGATTACTTTCTTTTGAGGAACCAACAGAATTTATCTTTTCACACTCTGCACTTAAGGAAGGTTGGGACAATCCAAATATTTTTAATATTTGCACACTTAATCTTACATCTTCGACGATGAAAAAACGTCAAGAAATTGGTCGAGGTATGCGACTCTGCGTTAATCAGGATGGAGAACGAATCTTCTTAAAAAATATTAATCTTTTGTCAGTGATTGCAAACGAGAGTTACTCCAGCTATGTCGCAGGCCTTCAGTCTGAGTTTGTTGATGATGGTATATACAAAGCAC
The DNA here is from genome assembly GCA_903870315.1 of uncultured bacterium. Lineage (GTDB taxonomy): Bacteria > Patescibacteriota > Minisyncoccia > Phycocordibacterales > PALSA-1337 > C7867-002. Next base: position 23,164 of record CAIQCJ010000002.1, read on the forward strand.
CGCCATTACCATACAACGCAAAAAGAAAAATCACAGTTAAACTCAAAAGAGGATTCAATACTGACGAAAATTTCAAAGCAATATGGGATCGTATATCAAAAAAGACAAAATACGTAGTTCGAGTTGATTCTGGCCGTGTTCTTGAGCGAGCAATAAAAAGAATCAATGAATTAAAGATACTTAAACCTCAAATTAAAATTGAGCGTGCAGGAATATCTATTGCACAGGAGGGTATCGCGGCAAGTATAATAGGCGGTCAATCTTTTGAACTTACACAAAACAAGCGTACGATTGATTGCGTTGGACTTATTAAAAGTGAGACAAAACTCACAAGAGACACAGTGGCAACAATTTTAGAAAAGTCTAAAAACCTTAAATCTTTCTTCAATAATCCTGAGAAATTTATTTATGAGGTGACGAAAATAATAAAAGAAGAATTGGTACATGATTATATTGAGCAGATAAGCTATGAAATTATTCCTGAAAAATACAATGTGGATCAATTTGAAAATATTTCAAGCTATGTTGATGCGACAGAGCCAGTTAAACACTCAATCTATGAAGCCATTGTCTATGATTCCGAAGTTGAACAACAATTTGCAGTAGATCTTGATCAGGATGAAAGAATTAAATTATTTATAAAACTTCCAGCTTGGTTCAAGGTTGAAACACCGGTGGGAACATATAACCCAGACTGGGCTATTGTAACAGCAAAAAGAGATCTGCAAGGGAAGGAGGATCATGAAAAAGTCTATTTTATAATTGAGACAAAGGGCGGTACAAACCTGAGATCGTCCGAACGTGCAAAGATAGATTCAGCCAAGAAGCACTTTGAAGTGATCTCGGTTAACTATAAAGAGATCAACAAAGGCTATAAACAATTTAATCAGGAATGCTTGATTAATAAGCAATAAATTTATGAAAGAAAGAATTAAGGATACAATACAAGACTGTAACATCAATTTCCTGATTGGATCCGGACTTTCTTCTCCGTTCTTAAAAACACTCGGAAATATCGAAATACTACTTACAAAATTAGATGACCAAAATATTACTGACACAGAAAAGAAAGTGATTCGAGCATCACTCTACAAAAAATTTTTTGAAGATGCGATCCTTAAAAATCCCAAGATATTAGAGTCAGATATTGATGCTAATTCTGCACTGAAGCATTATCACGACTTTCTGAAGTCAATTAACTCAATTCTTCTTAGACGTAAAAGTACGATATTAAGTAAGGAAGTTAATTTATTTACTACCAACTTCGATATTTTTTTAGATAAAGCTCTCGAAGATGTATCAGTTGAATACAACGATGGATTCAATGGTCGATTTCTCCCTCAATTTAGTCTAACCAACTTCAAAAAATCAAGGTTTAAAAAGAGCCTGCATTATGACAACATATCAGAAATACCTGTATTTAATTTGCTTAAATTACATGGATCACTTTCTTGGAAACTGATTGATAAAACGGAAAATAGTGAAATAGTATTTTCTTCTGACTTGTCCAATCTTAAGGATATACAAAGTAAGATACCGAGCATGGAACACCTGATTGATGTTCAAGCTGACTCAACAGTAGAGACCCTAGTAAATGCTGTCCCGGGCAAAGTCCTTGATCCATCAGTTCAAACCTTTATGGAAGCATATGAAAAGCTCTCGATTGTAAATCCTAATAAAGATAAGTTCCGTCACACACTACTTAATCAGACTTACTACGAAATGCTTAGGATATATTCGAATGAATTGGAAAAAGAAAATACCGTTTTGTTTGTCATGGGTTTTTCTTTTGCAGACGAGCATATCCGTGAAATTACACTTCGCGCAGCCAATTCTAACCCGACAATGATGATCTATATATTTGCATATAGCTCAAAGAGTAAAGCGGACATTCAATCTAAATTCGATTCAAAAAATATAAAAAATAAGAATATTGTAATTGTCGGTCCAGAAACTAAAGAGGACGGTGATGACAAATTTAAATACGACCTAGAGACAATTAACGCCCAAATTTTTGATTGTCTTCTTGAAAAAGAGGATACAAAAGAGTCGGCAACATCAGATGTGCCTAAGGAGGCTAAATAATTTTATGAATAATGATTCAATCGCAGAAGACGCAATTTTCAAAATAGGAAAGGTCATCTCGGTTGATGGCAGGACAATTAGAGTTGGCATAGATAAAACTAAAAATTCTTCGCATCTTGTATACAAAGGTGAGCTTCTAAAAAATATTTCGGTGGGTGGTTACATAAAAATTATTAAGGGGTTCACAAAAATAATTGGCAAGGTTGAGGGAGAATTTATTAATGAAGATAAACAGTTCGGTAAAAAGGGTTATGGTAGCGAGAAGGAAAAGATCAATAGAGTCTTGAGCGTCAGTCTACTCGGTTTTTTTAGAGGTAGTCACTTTGAGAGAGGTATTAAAGAATTGCCACTTATTGATAATGAATGCTTTTTACTTCACAACAGAGAATTTGATCAAGTACATAATTTCATCAAAGATAATGATGATCCTATTACAATTGGTGCATTAGCATTAGAAAAAGGTCAGTCAATAAAAGTCGGTATAAATAGTTTATTTGCTAGTCATATTGGAATATTTGGTAACACTGGTAGCGGAAAATCTTACACTCTTGCAAAAATTTATCGTGAACTTTTTGAGAAATATAAGAATGAAATAAAATTCAAGAGAAATGCTAGGTTTTTTCTGATTGATTTTAACGGAGAATATATAGACACATCTTCGAGAAGTGATAGTGTAATCATTGATAAAAAATATAAAAGCACCTATAAATTGTCTACTAGAAATGACAAGGGTGACAAGTACCCGATTCCAATAGATGCAATAAGAGAAGCTGAATTCTGGGTTATTTTTCTTCAGGCAACAGAAAAAACTCAAGCTCCGTTCTTAAAGAGGGCTGTTGAGAGTGTTTATCTTCAGGGCAAGATACAAGTTGAATCAGATTTAAAAGACATGATCGCAAAGATGATTTTTACTGCGACAACTGATGGTGATAAGACCTTGGAGAAAACAGTCGTAATGAATCTTCTTGAAGAAATAAAGGATTGCTTGGGGGGTAATACAACAATAGATGATCTTATTTCAGACTATCGCCTCAATCTGCATTATCATAGTAAAAATAATAAATATTACTACGGCACTGATTCAGCCACCGCAATGTATAGCGACAATGCTTCATACAAGCAAACTGTTGTTGACGATAAAATTAATACGCTTTCCATAAACACGAAACAAATATCTCCTATTGATGAAGTTAGACTTCAAATTGTGATTCAGTACTATGAAGACATAATTAGAGGTTTTTCAAACAAGGAACATCTCTCTCCACTGCTCAAACGATTAGATAAAAGAGTGGATCATTTAAAGAAGGTGATCAACGTCATAAATGACGCTGAAACCCCAATGCCAAAGCAGAAAAATCTTATTATTGTATCTCTAAAAGATGTAAATATTCAGATAAGAAAGATCATCCCGATGCTTTTATGTAGAAAGCTGTATAATGATAAAAAAGAAAGTAACAATGATCAGACATATCTCAATCTTATAGTTGATGAGGCACACAATATTTTGTCTGAAAATTCAGAAAGGGAAAGTGAGCAATGGAAAGATTACCGCCTTGAGACATTCGAGGAAATTATTAAGGAAGGTCGAAAGTTTGGTGTTTTCTTAACAATTGCAAGTCAACGTCCATCGGATATTTCACCAACGATCATATCTCAATTACATAATTACTTTTTACATAGATTGATAAATAATGAGGATATACGAGCAGTAGAAAAAACAATTTCATATCTCGATAAAGTATCTTTTGAATACCTTCCAATTCTTCCTACGGGTACATGTATAGTTGCTGGACTTTTGGCAAATGTGCCAGTAGTGGTTGATATTGGTAGAATTATTCCACCTAAGCACGAACCAAAAAATAAGACTCGCACGCTTATTGATAAATGGAAAACAAATAAAAAATAATTATATGTCAGAATATTACAACGCCAACAGAACAAGAAACATCTACGATCCAGAAAGTCCGGAACCTTTTAAGTTGTCACGATCAAAAATCGAGCTCTATATGAAATGCCCGAAATGCTTCTATATGGATCGCAGACTTGGTGTTGGACAGCCACCGGGCTTCCCGTTTGCCCTAAATTCGGCCGTAGATGCCCTCCTAAAGAAAGAATTCGACATACATAGAGCTAAGAAGACTCCTCATCCGCTTATGAAGGCGTACGGCCTTGATATGGTCCCTTTTGCACACGAGAAGATGGGAGAGTGGCGAGAGAATTTCAAAGGGGTCCAGTATCACCATGAAGCTACAAATTTCATTATGACCGGAGCTGTGGACGACTTGTGGGTGAATGGGGAAGGGGAAATCACTGTTGTTGATTACAAATCAACAAGTAAACCTGCAAAAGTAACTCTAGATGCTGACTGGCAGATTGGATACAAGCGTCAGATGGAAATGTATCAATGGTTACTACGCAAGCTAGGCTTCAAAGTGTCAAATACTGGTTATTTTGTATATTGTAATGGAAAAACTGATCGCACAGCATTTGATGGAAAACTAGAATTTGATATTGATTTATTACCCTACACTGGAAGTGACTCGTGGGTCGGCGGAGTCCTCCATGAGATCAAGCAGTGTCTTGATGGCGAAATGCCAGATTCGAGTCATGATTGCGACTTCTGTAATTTTAGAAAAGCCGCAAATGCAGTTGATAAAAAATAATCTGTCCTTCATTTAAAAACAAAAATATTGTAAAATTACCAAATGGATCAAATTATCTACATTTTAATAAACGAAGCGATGCCCGGATATGTAAAAGTTGGTAAGACTACAGATTTAGAGCAAAGGGTCCGCGATCTATCGCGTGCTTCAGGAGTTCCTCTTCCTTTTGAAGTTTTTTATGCTGCAAAAGTGAAAGACATGCATGAAGCTGAAAAATTAATACATGATGCCTTTGGAGATACACGCGTAGCTCCGAACCGAGAATTTTTTAAGATTGCTCCAGAAAGAATTGTGGCGGCCTTAAAATTGGCTCAATTAGAAAATGTAACCCCACATAGCGACTTCGTTGATTCTCCTGAAGAACAAAAAGCTCTAGATAACGCTAGGAAGAATCGGGCAAAATTTAATTTTGAAATGGTAAAAATAATGCCGGGTAGTATTTTAACTTTCACTCGAAATCCAGAGATAACATGTAAGGTTATCAATGACACACAAATTGAATATAATGGGGAAATAAAAAGTCTTTCTGAGGCGGCAAAACTAGCTCTTGGGATTGATTACCAAGTGGCCGGGACATTGTACTGGGAATATGATGGGGAGACATTGGATGAACGCCGAAGGCGCTTCGAAGAAGGTAACGATCAAGAATAAAATTATGTCATTAGATGGTAAAGATCCAGACGAAATAATAGAGATTGCTGAAATAGCACAAAACCAAGGTGTTGATATTGAGGATGCTGAAAAAATAAAAGACCTTATGGATGATGAAGGACTGGACGAAGAAGATGCTGCGGAGTTGGTGGATTTAATTTAATAAATAATTTGATGACATTTTCTGAAAACAAAGTTCTAAAATATTTTGAAAAAAATAAAACAACGATACTGACACTGTCATTTTTAGCGTTGGTCTTTATTGCACTCAATATCTCCGGAAATGCTGTGTACTATAAATTTTTTAATACCAATATAGATCAAGCGACCACCACAGCAGATATATCAACAGGCGGTTCTCCTTCAAGCTGCAACGTCCTCGGTATAAATTTGCACGGTGAGCTCTATACATATATTCCAAAACAAAATGATGTTGATCCAACGACAAACTATGATGTGGTTTCTAGCGAGAATGTTGTATCGCTTATCCAGAAAGCTGATCAGGATAGCACCATAAAGGCAATCCTTATAGAAGTAGATTCACCCGGCGGAGAACCCGTTGCGGGAGAGGAAATTGCGAATGCCCTAAAGACCGCTACCAAGCCAACCGTTGCAGTGATTAGGCAAACTGGAGCATCTGCCGCCTATTGGGCAATCAGCAGTGCAGGAAAAATATTTGCATCAAGAAATTCTGATGTTGGTAGTATCGGCGTTACCGAATCATACGTTCAAGATCCGACAACGAGCAAAAACTTTGTACAGATCTCAGTAGGGAAGTATAAAGACACCGGTAATCCAGCTAAACCCCTAACAGCTGATGACAAAGCTCTTCTTTTGAGAGATATCAAAATTGTTCAACAGAATTTTATTAATGATGTTGCGACGAATCGAAATCTTTCGGTAGATGCGGTAACAAAAATTGCGGATGGCTCATCAGTTCTTGGAGATAAAGCTAAGTCAGTTGGTTTGATTGATGAGATTGGAGATGAAACGTCAGCACAAAATTATTTGTCACAAAAAATAGGAACGCCGGCATCTCTTTGTTGGTAAAATAAAATTATTTTATATTTGCGATTCCTTTGAAGACCTCCATTTCCATAAGAACGTGATTATAAAGTTCGTCAGAAATTTCGTCATTCTTAAATTCAACTTTCCGTTTCAAATTATTTACTTCTAAAAAGAGTCTTCTTTTTCGCCCATCAAAATTATATAGAACCACTAGTGTAAAAGATCCATCGAGCTTCTCGTGGTACCAAAGCGTGGCTTTTTCTCCTTCCCAGATATGACCATTTTTACGTAGGGTCTCAAATGGATCGATTTCATATTTCGACATACGTGTGTATTAGCATAGATTCCAAAAAACTCATAGTAAAATAATGTGGTAGTTTATCCACAGATACCCTTGTTTTACTTACTCTTGCATTTCTACAATGTGGGAGTATAATGTCATCAACCCAACCTACTTAGTGCGCGCCAACGTAGGCTAGGGTAGGGAAGATCGAAAAAACCATTATAAGCATTCAGCCTATTGTCCCGTGAGGGAAAGCCCACAAAAGGCATTGAAGATAGTTCAAAGCCTTTCTTTCGTTCAAAAGTGTGGGGGTTTTTAGAATGTTGATCTCGGAAGACAATCCAACAACTCCTAGACAAGAGGCTTTGATTAACAAGCAAATAAATATATGTTACTTCGAGATGCAATCGAAAAATATTTGCTCTGGAAGGGTACTGAGACTCGTGTAGCAGCTAAAGTCTACAGACCATTCCTTGAGCATTTCTACACCTACGTTGGCAACAGAGATACCCTCGACATAACCCTTGAGGACATCTCCGGATTCCGAGCATCGTTGCGATTAAAATACAACGATGGCAACATTGCGAACCATAACAATGTGATCAAGAATTTCTACAAATGGCTTGAAGCACTCAGGGCAACAACTGTACATCCATTCCTGATACGCAACCCAAGATTCCAAGCTCCTGAGAGACCGGTAGCGACACCGGACGAGGTTAAAAGAATGTGCGCTACCCTTAATGAGAATTCCTACGGGGATCTTATAAGACTTATTGCGATCAGACTCATGTGGGAGTCGATGATCAGGGTAAGCGAGCTTGTGGACCTAAATATTAACGACATCGTGTCGCAAAAGAATTACACAGAAATTGTAGGTAAGAAAAATTATAAGAAACGATGGATTATGTGGTCGCCAGAAACCCATCAACTCCTGCTAACGTATGTCACCAAGCGAAAAGCGTATCTTGATCACGAAGCATTGTTCGCTCATGAGAAAGGCGGTGTAGCACAAAGAATGAATACTAGAAGCGTTGAGCGATGGTTAAAAATTGCTCGAGAAAAAGCGGGTATTGAAAAAGAAATATCTTGTCACGCATTGAGACATGGCGGAGCGCACGAGCTGGTCAAGAAAGGTGCGAGCCTAAAATTCATTGGATTGATCCTCGGACACTCAGATAACAACCCTCGAGCCGGCATGCAATATCTACGATTCAGTAAGGAGGAATCCCTAGATGTAGTAAACAAATTTGTGGGACTAAGATTCAATCCGAATGAAATTCCGCCTCAATTAGAGCCTTTAGTCGGAGCGTATGGAGCTTACAGCATGGCGTGATGCCTCTTTGTAAATGTGGGAGTTTTATGATAAATTGTCATTATGACAAAAGGAGAGGAAAGTAGTAAAAAACCAAAAGGAGGTCGTGGTAAAGTCGAATCGCTTCGAAATCAAGCCATTGTGACCTTATACGAGACTGATCATAAGCTCTACAACACAAATACGTTGGGGAAGTTATTCGGGCGCGATAGGAAGACCGTTCAAGGCATTATTAAGAGGTTTGCACCTTCACAGCAAAATAAGACGGCTATCGGCCAATAAAAGGCCTAGGCGGGCTCAAAAGAGTAATCCACTTGTCGCACTTGCTATATGTTGTGGGATGTTTATACTTAATGGTGTGATCATTGAAAACTAGATTCTCCACGAAACTTCGGGTGATAGGGGAACTTTTATAGCCGCTTCGAGCGGCATTACAAATACGACACTATGTCGCACAATATATCTTTTGCGAAGTGATAAGATATGAAAAAACCGATTATATCTTAAAGGCCTGGAGACGGTAGCATCGAAGGTATCTGCTGTATATTGGTTGGTTGGCCATTTTTCATGGCTGTAAGGTTAGTTATGGCAGGCTTCCAGATAAGGTCTATGAATACTCCATAAAGATATGTTGCTGGTATCTTCAAAAAGTTATTCCATATATCCACTACAGAACCACCAACGTATGAGAAATTGTCTTGAGTATTTGGAGAATTGACTATGGAGCGCAAGTTATAACCAAAATAACTCAGGGTCAGGATAACAACTACGACAAGTATGATCATATTTATGAATCCCCTATTTGTTGACCTTTTTGGAAAAAACATTTTTGTTGGCGCTGAGGCGCATTAATATTTAAAAATCCTTGAACTATGTACTTATTTTACAATAATTATGGTAAATAAGAAAGTGGGTTTAGATATGCTGAGAAAGGCGCAATCGGAATAACCGCATCGTAGCAGTTCCTGCTTGATGTAAGTGGTTGGATGACGACACCTTGACTGGCATAGACTCCAAAATGTAGATGTGGCCCAGTTGAATATCCAGTATTGCCACTATAACCTATAATATCTCCGGTAGACACAGTAGACCCTATGGTAGCTATTGGCAATGAGAGGTGTGCATACAATGTCGAAAGTCCGTTGTTGTGTTTGATCATTACCCATTTACCAAAAGAGTAGCAACCCTTAACTAGATCTGTATTCCCTGTTCCTACAATAATTCCGGAAAGGGCAGCTTTTACAGGTGTGCCTATAGATGCGCGGAAATCTACACCGGTATGACCTTTTCCGTTGTATATCTGTGGATTGGCAGTAGAAAACGAAGTATTACCGAAATATTGGGTTATCTTCACTACGTCTAGCGGCCAATTCAATATACTTCCAGTTTTTGGTATGGCAGACTTATCGACTGAGGTTGTCAGTTGGGATTCATAGTTCAAAACTTCTTGTTCAAAGGCTTGTTGTAGACGTAGTTTTTCAGCTAGGATACTTTGATACTGGGCTTGGGATTGTTTGGTATCTTGGAGAAGACTGTTTTGTTGTTGAGCCGTAGATAAGACTATGGATTGCTGATTTTTCTTCTGTTTGCTCAGAGAAAGCAGGTCGGCACGAGCTCTCTCGGTACTACTTTTTGTAGACTCCAAAATAGTTTTATTTTTCTTCAGGCCGGTTATACGTTCCAGTAGCTGGTTTTGTACGGTTCCAATCTTAGTCAATGAATCCAGAGTATCTGATATAGATTCACTACTCAATATCTTCTCAACCAAAGTAGACCCACTATTTTCTGATAAAGTGGCGAAAGTATCAGCTAAGATACGTTTATCATCATCTATATTCTGAGCACTAGAAGAAATATCTGAAGATAGTCTCTGGATATCGAGATTCTTGTTTACTATCTTAGAATTGGTTATTTTCAACTCATCTGAAAGTTTCTTTTGTGTCAACTGAAGAGATTTTATGGTCGATGTTAGAGATGAAGCTTGTCCAGACAGTGTATCGATCTGACTCTGGTAACTAGCGATTTCAGTTTCTAGATTCTTGATATCCTGATTCCTCTGGTTAATCTTAGCCTGGACAGTGTCTACAACAGCACAGGCTGAATGGATTTGTAGGCTTATAGATAAGGTCATAACAGCCACAACTATAAAAATGTAGTTAGCAACTGATCGATAGATCTTCTTATTTGAGCTTGGAGATAGCATTGTTCAAGCGTTCCTTAGTCTCTTCTGGTCCAAGTAAGAAAGCAGATATAAATGGGTCTGGAGAACGTTCTTGACCAGTTAGAGCAACGCGTAGTGGCCAGAGAACATTGCCCTTACCAGCGGTTTCGGCATAAGACCAAAGTGCCACTTTGACAGCGTCTGCTGTGAATCCATATTCACCAACCTCTTTCTCCAGACGAACTAGAATATCCAAAGATTTTTCTAGGTGAGTTTTCGTATTTGCCACAGAAGGATCTTTCTTCCAGAACAACATATCGTTTGGATATTGTGGTAATTCATTGATAAAGCCAAGTTCACCAGAAACACTAAATATGTTGGTAATATCTCCGAAAGAAGATATCTTCTCTTTCAATATAGAAGCTAGACGCTTATTCAAAGTACTTCCGCCAGAGAGCCATTCTGGCATGAATGGAGAGGCCAGATCCAGAAAATTCTGATCGGTTAGACGCATGAGATACTGGTGATTGAACCAAGATAGCTTTTCTTCATTGAAGATGGCACCACCTTTTTGGATGCGGTTTATTTCAAACTCTTTTACTATTTCTTCAAAAGTTAGGAATTCTTTGTCGTCTTTGGGGTGCCAACCAAGAAGTGTCAGATAATTGACAACAGCTTCTGGCAAGTATCCCCTTCTACGGTATTCTGTTATAGAAGCACCACCATTTCTCTTTGAAAGTTTAGACCGGTCTTTTCCTAGAAGAAGTGGCAGATGAGCATATTTAGGGGGAGTAAATCCTAAGGCCTCATATATAAGTATTTGTCGAGGTGTGTTGGATATATGATCTTCTCCACGAATAATATTAGTGATACCCATCTCTATGTCGTCTACGACCACAACCAAATGGAAAATCGGCTCATCTATGCTTTTTGCTATAACAAAATCTCCAAGTTCAGTAGTATCAAATTCCACTTTTCCACGGATCATATCTTCGAAAGATACTTTATTCTTTGGATTTCTGAAACGTATAACTTCAGCCCTGGTAGTAGATTTGGTTGTCGCGGCTATAGAGCCCCCCTCTTTGACTGGAGTCTCCTGGGATATATAGGCGTGTCCAGAGTCTATGAGTTTCTGGATATATTTTTTGTAAATTTCTGTGCGGTCAGATTGTCTGAAGAAGGCATCGTATTTGAGACCAAGCCATTCTAGACTCTCAATGATATTTTCTTCATACTCTTTCTTGGATCTTTCCTTATCGGTATCCTCTATACGCAAGATGAATTTGCCGCCATTTTGTCTAGCAAATATACAAGAAAATAGTGCGGTTCTATAACTACCGACGTGAAAATATCCCGTTGGCGACGGGGCGAATCTCGTCACAATTTTCCCGTCATTATGATTCATTGGAGATATTTATCCTTTTATTTCTGCTCCAGCCGATGCTGTGGCTTTGAAAGTCTTCAAGATAATATTGCCATTCTTATCAGTTATAGGTTTGTCTGTAGAAATATCGAACTTCTTATCGCCGTTGTCTGAATATAGAACTGCATAGTACATATAACCGTCTATCGTTGACTGCGTAAGGGTAATCTTTGCTGGAGCTATGCCTGCCGAGAGGTATGTCTGGCCTATGACATCTTCAGGCTTACCACCAACACTTTTCTGTATAATTACCCAGCCAGGGTTGGCCAACTGAACCGATGATACATAGACTACGTTTCCTGGGTACTGATCTGACATAATCAATCCATTTGAGGTGTTGCTGGTAGATACAGTCTGTTCTGGTGCTGTGACTACTGGGGCCTCGACGCCTTTGTTGCTGAAGACTATAACACCTATAACTATCAAAGCCACAATGACTACCGCCGTTACGACCCATTGCCAAGCTTTTATGCCATTTGTGTTCTGATTTTCCATAGATTTTAATGATTATTTTTAATAAAGCTATTATACTGCTTTATTTCTCATGTGACAATGCTATATCGATAATAGCTTCAGCGATGATCAAGGCGCTATCTGGTTTGGAAAAATCTTTAGCTTTTTGCGCCATAAGCTGCTTGATAGCAGGATTATTGTATATACGATCCAGTTCTTCTATGAGAATATGCGGTGTCATATTATTTTCTTCTATAACTACAGCGGCACCAGTCTCTGCATAAGCAAAAGCATTCGAAGTTTGGTCATGACTTATAGAATTTGGCAAAGGTATGATGATAGACGGCTTGCCCCAGTTAGCTATCTCAAATATAGTCGACCCAGCTCTCGAAACTATAATATCGGCCACGCCAGCAGACATGCGCATAGCCAAATCATTCAAATAGTCAAAAGGATGATATCTATCCTTATAAGGATGGTCCCGTAATATCATATCGGATGTACCTTTTATCTCTTTGAGATTTTTCTTACCGGTTTGATGTATGATCTGGTAACGATTGAGAAGTTCTGGTATAGACTCAATAATAGTATCATTGATAGCTTGTGAACCTTGTGAGCCACCCAAAATAAGTATTGTTGGAGTATTTTGTTCCAATTGTAAAAATTCATGAGCACCGTTAACAAGTGGTGTAGCTATGTCTCCACGTATAGGGTTACCAGTGAAAGCAATCTTACTATTGTCTGTGTTGAAATATTTACTGGCACTTTCATAAGAGACAGCTATCTTCTTTGCAAATTTGCCAGCCCATAGATTGACTCTGCCTGGATGACTATCAGATTCGTGTATAACTACAGGTATCCTAAGCAGTTTGGCTGCAAATATGGCTGGAAAACTAGCGTAACCACCTTTCCCGACCACAACATCTGGATATATAGAATACATCTTGATAGTTGCTGACAGACAGCCAACAATGGTCTTGAATATGTCAGTGATATTTAATATAGAAAAATACCTGCGTAACTTCCCTGCTGGGACATAAACATATTCTATCTCATTGTCGAATAAGGCGCGTGGATTGTACTTGTCTGGCGCCATATAATAAAGAGTTGGCATAAGTATCTTGCGATCCTTGGCTTGTTTTCTTAAATTTTCGACTATGGCAATGATAGGATAAAAGTGTCCGCCAGTCATACCTCCTGTAAATAGTATTTTCATAGATATTTATTTTATATAGTCTATAATATCATCTTTTTTCTATAATTTCCTTATTGTTGTTTACGGTGTTTGGATATATTCGCGACTATACCCGTTGCCGCTAAGGTGATGATCAGGGCCGTTCCCCCGTGGCTGACGAACAAAAGTGGTACACCAGAGAGAGGTATTATACCAAGCATAGCAGCCATATTCATGAAGGATTCGGTGATCACTAGTATTCCTACTCCTATAGCCACAAAAGCTCCGAAAGAGTCTACAGATCTGGTGCTGATACGAAATATGCTCGAAGCAAAAAGTATATACATAATAATTAGACCGACGCCACCAATAAAGCCGAACTCCTCCGCAGCAACAGCGAAAATGGAGTCATCGGTTGGTTGAGGTAAGTATCCAAACTTTTGTATGCTCTGACCAAAACCACGCCCAGATAACTGACCAGAACCTATAGCTATGAGAGACTGATTGATCTGGTATCCGGCACCTTGAGTATCGCTGGATTTATTGAAAAATGTCTGCACCCTCTTTAAGGCATAAGGTCGCATAGAAACAACCCCAACAACAATAGCTGCCATAAGAAGTAGTGCTATGGTTATGTGTTTGAGTGGCACACCAGCGATAAATAGCATGACTATGCCAGTTCCACCGATTATAAGGAGTGTGTCTGTGTCAGATTGTATAAGCAGGAGTATGCCAAGGATTGTCATCATCACTATATAAGGGAGCAGACCATATTTGAAAGTTTTTATCTTGTCTTTGGCGAAATATATCCAAGCAGCTAGATATATAATGAAAGCAATCTTCAATAATTCTGATGGTTGTAAAGATACTGGTCCTAGACTAAGCCAACGGGAAGCTCCACCATGATATATAGATAGTGCTGGTATAAAAAGCAGTAAGTTCACGGCTATGGAACCCATGAATATGAAAAGTGCTGACTTCCTCAACCAGCTATTATCAATCCTAGAAAAAACATAGAAGGCGATTATTCCTAGGACCAAGCTTAGCGCTTGTTTCGCGGCAATCGTACCGAAACTTACATTACTTTGAGCCAAGAGTCCTAACGACGCAGATAAGAATATAAAAAATCCTAATATGGTCAAAATCCCAACCATCGTCAAGAAAAATCTGTCTATTTTGTTAGCGTGCGAATCCATTATGGGCTTATTGTAGCGTTTTCTAACTGGCTAGCCTCATTTGTTGAATGTGGATTGTTTTCAGATTGTGAGTTTCTGAATAATTCTATGTCACTACGGACTAGCTCATAATCTGGTAAATCAGATATCTTCGAAACGCCCATGTGTGCGAGGAGTTGTATGGTCGGCTTGTATAGAAAACTACGTGCGTCTTTAGGATTGTCTACTCTTTCTACCAGACCACGTATAAGCAAAGCGCGGAGTATGAACTGGGAATTGACGCCACGTATATAGTCAATATCAGCTCTGGAAATCGGTCCTTGGTACAAGACAATAGATAATGTTTCTAGGCCAGCCTTACCAAGATCGCGTGATAGTTCATCCTTGGTTAATTTTTCAATGAGCGGAGAAAGATCTGATGAAGTGCCTAGTGTAACTTCATCTTCGGTTTGGATGATGGTGAGGCCGCGGCTATTGAGCGCAAGTTCTAGGTCAGTCAAGCCCGCTTTGACGTCTTCCATCGTGATGCTTTCGCCAAGTAATGTCGCTAGCTTTTTTATAGCTAGAGGCTCGGCTTTCCAGAAAAGGATGGCTTCAATACGTCTAGCTATGCCATTTGCTTGATTTGGTAATGTTTGCTCCATAGGATTTATCTATAAGTTTGATTATATCATCTGGCTAGTCAACTAACTAATATCTCGGCAACGACACGTCTTTTGTCTCCATGTTAATATCTCCATAAGTCGATTCTTGCGTGACATGCATTACCCCTTGCTTTACAAGTTCAAGCATAGCAAGAAAACTTACGATCACATTCACCCGATTTTCTTTAGTCAATCCGGTTCCGTCACCAGCGTGATCCTTTGTAAATTCCTTGAAGCTCATGCGTAAGTGGCTAGTTATGCGGGTGGTCAGAGTACCAATCATATCTTCCAAACTGATAACTTTCTCGACCACAACTTGTGGTAACTTCTCCTTCTTTGGTAGTCGATTTATAAGATCAGCGAGTGTCATGCGCGCTTTCTCTAGAGTGAATTCTGGGCTTGGCACGAAGACCGGAGTTGCGAAACGTGACCTTGAATGTGCCGACTGTGACTGTTCGAATATCATATTGTTGCCGAATATTTCATTTATACGTTTTCCAGCTTCTTTGATACGTTGGTATATTTTCAAACGTTTCTCCAGATCATCCATATCAGACTTCTCATCTTCGGTAATATTAAGTTCCGGTAAAAGTGACTTAGACTTTATGAGGAGAAGTGTCGAAGCCACCAAGATGAAATGAGCCGATTCTCCCATCGGCATATTATCGAATTGCTTCACATGCACGATAAAGTCGTCAGTCACTTTCGCCAATGAGACATCATTTATAAAAAGTTTGCGCTTCTCGATAAGGTCGAGGAGTAAGTCTAGTGGCCCTTCGAATGCCTGCATTTTGACTGTAAATGACATAGATTGAACTTATATTAATATAACAAATAGAAGTATTTTCTAAACGACACCTACAGCACGCTTTACCTCTTCAAGTTTTTGCGACGCGACCTTATTCGCTCTTTTTGCGCCATCTGCTAAAACCTTCGCTACAACCTTTTCAGCTTTCTTGGATAGCTCAGCTCGTTTCTCGCGCAACGGTTTGACAAATGCATCGATATCTTCCACAAGCGCATCCTTAAGCACTTTGTATTTTCCTTTGTTCGCCTCGTAGAGCGGCTTGAGCTCGGCTTCGCTCTTGAAAAGTTTGTGGATGGCGTAAACATTTTGTGGGATGCCATCGGATGGTTTTCCATCTGGTCCGATAGCGCCAAGCCCAGCGTCTGTAACAATACTCATAACCGCCTTTATGATCTCCTCGCGCGTGGCAAAAAGAGGAATCGTGTTGTTGTAACTCTTCGACATCTTGCGGCCATCGATACCTGGTACCGTAGCGACATTCGGAATGATGAGCGGCTCTGGAAGCTTGAAGGTTTCATTTCTAAATGTATAGTTGAACTTCTCTGCAATATCACGAGCGTATTCGACATGTTGCTTCTGATCTGATCCAACGGGCACGACGTCTGTATTGTAAAGCAAAATATCTGCTGCCATGAGGACTGGATAGTTAAATGTGCCGACATTGAGTTCCTTGTTCTTCGCCTCCGCGTCCTTGTAAGCGTGCGCGCGCATGAGGTATGGCATGGTCACGATAGTGTCGAATATCCACGCCAGCTCTGTGTGTGCCGGAACATCCGACTGTTTGAATATGATAGACTTCTTCGGATCGAGTCCGATGGCTAGGAAATCTAACACCAACTCTTGTGTTAGTCTACGCATCTTGGACGCGTCTTGGACCAGGTTCAATGCGTGATAATCCGCGATGAATAAGTAGCATTCATAATTTCCGGAATTCTGTAGATTGACGAATTGCTTCATTGCACCAAAATAGTTTCCAATATGAGCTTGGCCAGTTGGCTTGATGCCTGATAAAAGGATTTTCTTTTTTGATGCACTTTTGGCACCGGGTTTATTGAACATGACTATAATAATAGCAGAAATATGCGGAGAAATGGAGGTTTGTAGAGTTGTTGACGTACTGTTAATATGTATGGTATAGTTGTGAAAGTAAAAAAGGGGGGTTCTTTAAATTCAAACTGTACAAGGAGGAAAAATATGAAGATTAGTAAAAATAAAGTTGGGGTGTTGTTCCTATTAGTATTGGTAACAATGCTCTTGGGGTCGATAAAGTCGAGTAGCGCCGTCGATGATTTGACCGCGTTTATCTTGGCGGGTCGTGCTGATCAAGTAGCCTCGTCACTTACAAATGAAGTACGCGAAGTTGCTATAAAAGCCAAAAAGGCCGACCGGTTCGAAAAGCAACGAGCAGTGCTTCAGTTGACGGATATACCGAGCGTGATAATAACTGCTGGCGCTATACCTCGTGACAATATGGCCGAGCTAAATGATGAACGAATCACTGTAGGTGCAAGGATCCGTTACAACATAAGTAGCCAATTCACCATCATTGGTGAAGCTGGGGTTCCGGCAAGTACTATGCAAAGAGTGACTGGAAATGGTACTTCACTCTTTCTGAAGTATAAGTTCTAACAAGTATGACCCAGCGGCCGTCCAAGCAATTGGATAGCCGCTGTTTTCATTTTCTCAATTGCAAAGTATTTCCTCTGTCATATTGCGAATCTTTAAACCCCCTCACCTTTCAATTTTTCTATGGCTTCGCGAGCGGTACGTGATAGTTTACGCGGCATTTCTACTATAACTTTGACCAGAAGATCACCTCTCTTATTGTGATCGTTTGGTACTCCATGATGTTTTACTTTCAATATGTCACCATTATTAGAACCTTCTGGAATCTTGAGTACTATATCACCATCAAGAGTTTTGATAATTTGTTCACCTCCTGTTATGGCAGTAGTCAGTCTTACACGTAGATCAGTTGTGAGATTGTATCCAACACGACGGATATATTGATGTGGGTTGACATGGACCTTCACATACATATCTCCTGCTACACCTCCAGTAACAGCCTCGCCCATGCCACTTAACCTGACCATCTGATCATCCTCTATGCCAGCTGGTATCTTGACTATGATCTCTTGTTGACGATCTAACACACCATCCCCATGACATGTGGAACATATTTCTTTCGGCATTTGACCTTTGCCATGACAGGTATCACATACTCGTACAGTGTTAAATGTGCCCATAAAAGAACGACGTGTTTCATTGACTTTACCTTTTCCTTCGCAAGCTTCACAAGTTTTCATATTTGTACCTGGTTTAGCACCCGTTCCAGAACATGTTACACAGCTCGAAACCTTCGTCACAACAATATTCCTCTCAACTCCGAAGATAGAGTCCTCAAAGGAGATTTGTATATCAACAGAGACATCATGACCCCTCTTCTGACGACCCTGGCTTCTACCACGACCACCAAAGAAATCACCGAAGATGTCACCGAGGTCGAATTCTACACCACCTTGGTTGGCACCTTGAGTAAATCCCGAGAAATCGAAGCCATTGAAGTCTTGGGTGTTAAATCCACTAAAGCCTCCTTGACTACCATAACCTCCAGCTCCACCCATACCTGGTCCAGCAGAACCAAACCTGTCGTATTGGGTACGCTTCTGATCATCCGACAACACCGAATAAGCCTCGCTAGCCTCCTTGAACTTTTGCGAGGAAGCTACGTCGCCTTTCGTCTTGTCTGGATGATGTTCGTGGGCGAGTCTACGGAATGCCTTTTTGATATCATCTTTCGAGGCACCTTTCTCAACACCGAGTGTTTTGTAGTAGTCTTTCATGGATTATTGGTCTCGTCAGAGATTATTTCTTCTCCTTGAACTCTGCGTCCTTCACGTTGTCGCCAGCTTCTGGACCCTTACCAGAATCTTGCGCGCCAGGATTCGTGCCACCTTGCGCACCAGCTCCAGCAGCGCCCGCCTGTTCCTGATTCATATACTGCCCTATCTTCTGTATTTCGGTACTCAACGCTTCTGTAGCCGTTTTAAGAGCTGTAAAGTCTATCGGAGTAGCATCCTTAGCACGTTTAAGATCGGCTACCTTGTCCTCGATAGCTTTACGTAAGTCACCTGGAACTTTATCACCAGCATCTTTCAGGGCTTTTTCTGAAGTATAGGCAAGTTGCTCGGCTATATTCTTGGCTTCTATACCTTCTTTCTTTGTCTTATCTTCCGCCTCATGAGCCGCAGCATCTTTTTTCATTTTCTCAACTTCATCTTTCGATAAACCTGAAGAAGCTGTGATCTTGATGGAGTTAGCTTTACCAGTAGCCTTATCCTTTGCTGTGACACTCAATATACCATTAGCGTCTATATCGAAGCTAACTTCGACTTGAGGCATACCACGAGGTGCTGGCGGAATACTATCGAGGATGAAACGGCCGAGGGACTTATTGTCTGAAGCCATAGCACGTTCACCTTGAGTGATATGTATCTCCACAGAAGTTTGATTATCTGCTGCTGTAGAAAATACTTGAGATCTTTGGGTGGGAACAGTTGTATTCTTTTCTATAAGTTTTGTAGCGACACCGCCCATAGTTTCGATACCGAGTGAAAGAGGAATAACATCCAGCAATAAAACATCTTTCACTTCACCACCAAGGATTCCTCCTTGGATAGCCGCACCCACCGCAACCACCTCGTCGGGATTCACACCCATGTGAGGATCTCTTCCGAATAACTTTTTCACAGCCTCCTGCATAGCTGGCATACGAGTCTGACCACCTACTAGCACGACTTCATTTATCTCAGCTATTTTAAATGGTGAAGCATCCATAGCACGCTTAGTAATCATGATGGCGCGATCCAAGAATTCTGTACATATATCTTCAAGCTGTGCGCGAGTCATAGTAACTAGCAAGTGTTTTGGTCCATCTGCACCAGAGGTAATGAATGGAATATTTATCTCTGTCTGTATAGCTGTAGAGAGTTCGATCTTGGCCTTTTCTGCAGCTTCATCCAGACGCTGTAACGCAAGAGAATCTTTCTTAAGATCGATACCATTTTCCTTGTTGAATTTGTCTGCCAACCAATTGACAATCTTAGCATCGATATCACGACCACCCAAATGTGAGTCGCCGTCTGTAGACTTCACTTCGACGACGTCGTCTCCAACTTCTAGTACAGAGATATCAAATGTACCTCCCCCGAAGTCAAACACCGCAATCTTTTCATCTTTCTTTTTGTTGAAACCATAAGCCAAGGCTGCGGCTGTAGGTTCGTTGATAATGCGCATAACCTCGAGACCGGCGATTTGACCCGCGTCTTTGGTTGCTTGACGCTGCGAGTCGTTGAAGTAAGCTGGCACGGTTATAACCGCTTGCGTAACCTTTTCACCAAGACGAGCCTCAGCATCATTCTTGAGTTTAGTAAGGATCATAGCAGAAACTTCCTCTGGACGAATCCATTTGTCGCCGAACTTTACTTCGATACCTCCAGTCGAAGACTTACGCACTTCGAATGAGAGATTCTTGATATCCTTTTGCACACCCTCTTCGTCAAAGTTGTGACCCATGAAGCGCTTGATCTGGAATATGGTGTTCTTCGGATTTGTCACGGCTTGGCGTTTCGCAAGAAGACCTACTAGACGTTCACCAGTCTTAGACTGCGCAACTATAGAAGGAGTTGTACGCTGACCCTCACTATTTTCTAAGACCTTCGGGATACCAGCTTCCATAACAGAGACAGCTGAGAATGTTGTTCCGAGGTCGATTCCTATAATTTTTGACATTTTAATAATTGATTAAAATTGGTAATAATTTTGTAACTAGCCTTGATAATGAACTACAAATAAAAAGCCACAACCATTGAACTGGTTTGTAGCAGAGAAAATTATAGAGACGGTGCCCGTATCTTTATACTGGAAAATAAATCGAAAGTAGGAAAAGGTGAAGTAATCTTCTTTTCTATATTCCAGAAATATGAAGAGATTATCTTAGATGGTGCGCAGAGTAAAAGAATACTTGTTGAGGATTTTTTACCAGAAATACGGTTCGTAGAAAGAGCTACTGTCTTAGGTACACGTGCCAAGGCCAAGATCGGCTCAGCGCGCAAGATGCGACCCTTGAATTCACCACCAATCTCATAGACTTCGAAGAATATACGCACAAGCTGACCGTCTCTAGAATGGATGATTCTTTCGAATATACCCTGCTGGTTATAATGGCTCTGAATAAGCATATATTTGATATCTACTATGATACCAAATATTTCGGTGCAATGGTATTGACAAATAAGATACAGTATGCTACTATAGTAAAAGAAGAACGTAATTAGGATTCAACTTCCCTCCAAGAGGCTCTACTCCTGGGCCCTCCTATATCCACTCGTTCTGTCAACCTTGTCTTGGTTGTGGGGACCTAAGACATTGAATGTAAGTTTACCCATAAGAGCGTGCCGATGTTGCCAACATCTGCACGCTCTACTTTTTTATAAATCAGGATAGTACATCCATAGCATAATAGGATCCTTAGTCATCTATAACTAATAACTTAGACGGGGAATGGTGGCCATTAATGATCTGCACATTTTTACCAGGAAACTTCACACGAACGATCTCAAGCACGCGTGTATTTGCAAGATTTCTTTCGGCTGGTTCTTTTACATAAATCTTAAAATGATCAGTCGACTCTTGTATGACGACTTCCCTTTTTGCACCAGCTATAACGCGAACCTTTATATACATATAATTACAGTATGTGTGACTTCTTAGTGTAAATCAAATACATCTTTACATATCGTTCAAGAAATGTCATCATGGTCGACAGAATGAAATAAACAAATTAACCTTGTAAGGGGGTGGTCTGAATGGAAGTGGTCATCACATTACCACTAAAGAAAACAATACTGACCAGTCTTGTCTTTGGGATACTATGGTTTGGTGTAGATGCAATCTCATTGTACTGGCAGTGGATCTCTATCAAAACGATATGGCTTAGAAACGTAATGGTATTCGGAGGTGTTGGATGGCTTATATTTAAGCTAGTCTGTGTAGCCGAATCAATCGCAATAAGCCGTTGGATAATGAAGTGGGTTTTGAAGAGATTTGGTCTATCTTTCAGGATTATCGATGGACATTTCGGTATTAAGATTAACTCACGCAAAGATTGACTAGCCCCGCTCGTGCGCTTGTAAAAGCACGGCGGGGTTTTCGTTTGTACCTTGTAATCTTCACCTTGCACTTAGTCCTTATTCTTTCTTTTTGTACTCTCCAACCACGACCTTGGCTGGACGCATGAGTTTGCCGTTTAGATAGTAACCATTTTGTATAACTTTCGTAATGATATGGTCAAGCTTTTCGTCTGTGACTGGTTCATATGAGGCGGCTTCGTGAAGCGCATGATCAAACTTCTGATCTATAGGTTTAAGCTCCGTCAGGCCACCATCTTCCAAAGATTTTCTAAGTTGTGAGTAAATATACTCTACTCCAACGCGCCAGTTCTTATCAGCCTTTTCCCAAGATTCTTTGTTGCCCATAGCCATCTCAAAGCTCTCTAGAACTGGTATAATGCCCTCTATAAGGCGTTCGTTTGCGAACTTGATGAATTCCTTGCGATCCTCCTCATCGCGCTTGCGGGCGTTGATAAGGTCGGCTTTGGCGCGTTGCCAGCCGGTGAGATACTCCATACGCTCCTTCTCTGTGGTCTTGAGTTTTTCTCGTAGTTTTTTAATGGTTTCAGTCGCTGATTCGTCAGCAACGACGGATTCATCTAGATCATCGGTGTTGGTGTCAGTGATATCTTCAACGACTATTTCATCGGCTATTTTATTGTACTTGTCATCTTTTGATGGATCATTTTTAAACATAGTGAGGGTAGTTTAGCTGAAAATTGGTAGTGATGCAATGGTCGGCAGTTTTCGTGCTGGTATGTGCTAGGTGAGCATGTCGAATAAACAAAAGGCGACCACTTTGGCCGCCTTTGTGAGTAATACCGAGATAAATCTTTTAACGCTTACTCCACTGAGGAGACTTACGAGCCTTCTTGAGACCGAATTTTCTGCGTTCCTTGGCTCTAGCATCACGTTTGAGATAGCCTAGCTTCTTGACCTTACCACGGAGTTGTACATCGTAGACAAGTAAAGCACGAGCTACACCATGACGGACAGCTTCTGATTGTGAAGAAATGCCACCACCTGAAACCTTGATTGTTATATGGAATTTTTCAGCAGGCTTAGCGTTTGTTATAGGATCAGTAACGTTTGCTTGCATTTCGCGCGTAGGAAAATATCCTTCCAAAGTCTTACCATTTACTTCATAACCGCTTTTTGCACCAGGAAATAGACGGACGCGAGCCACAGAAGTCTTGCGGCGACCAACGGCTTCAAAGTACTTTCCTGCTATTTTTGTTGTTGTAGTCATGTTAAAAATTTGCGTCAGCGCTTATTTCTTTATTGATAAATTCTTTAATCTTGGAGTGCGGAGTTTGTTCTTAGGGATCATATTGTAAACAGCACGCTTCAAAACCTCAATCATACCAGCACGATCAATAAGATGGCCTAGCTTTTCTTGGTTGAGACCTCCTCTGAAGCCGGTATAAGTCGTATAGTTGTCAGTGACCTTCTTCTTGGCGTTGACATCGGCTTTGTCGGCGTTTATGATCTCAACTTTGACATCGGAGACTATATTTTTGGCGAAGGAAGTCGAACTCTTACCCATAAGTAAAGCTGCCGCTTCGCTGGCAATGCGTCCGATCTTTTTGTTCTGTGCGTCTATTGTGTATTTCATGTTATTTGATGGTGTTAAGATTGAAAGCGCATTATACGAATTGGATCACCGACATTGGACTTCCATCTAGATCACGAGCTGGTACGCCTACTATGCGGGTATAACCACCTTTGCGATCTATATACTTCGGCGCGATAGTCTCAAATAGTTTCTTCACCTCAGGTGCTCCCTGTATACGAGTCATGATAATACGTCGTGAAGCGACAGTATTGACCTTGGCTCTCGTGATCAACTTCTCCACAAATGGTCGGAGTTCCTTAGCCTTAGCTGTTGTTGTCTTGATCTGGTTATCGCGGATCAAGTTACGAGCGAGCGAGCGCATCAAAGCTTGACGCTGCGTCTTCTCTCTGCCGAATTTTCTTACTGAGTTATGATGTCGCATTTTAGTAGTGTTAAAAGATTATTGTTTCAAGGTAATACCGTGTTGAGCTAGTAATTTCTTGATCTCTTGCATACCTTTTGCACCAAGACCATCAACATCCATGATGTCTGACTCTTTCTTGCGAGCCAAACCACCCAATGTACGGATATTTGCGTTCATCAAAGCCTTTATGGTGCGTGAAGAAAAGCCTAGAGAATCTATGCGTGTTTTCAAAAGTTCTGCATCTATAATCTTACCATCAGCATCTGAGCCTTCTTTACCTCCAGTTTCGACTGAATCTTCTTTTATCTTCTCAATAACCTCTTCCTCCTTGAAGCCGACAATAGACTTGAGTTGGCTGATCATAAGTGAAATAGACTTCTCTAGAGCGTCGTGAGGAGTAATAGTACCGTCTGTTTCTATGATCAGGCGTAGACGGTTGAAATCTGTACGATCTCCAACGCGCATATTTTCTACTTCATAGTTGGCCTTACGGACAGGAGTAAAAGCGGCATCTAGAGTTATGACACCTATCTCGACGCGGTCCTTCTGAACAACTTCCTTTGGAACATATCCAAGGCCCTTCTCTATAGTTATCTCCATATCAAGATCAGATGA
This sequence comes from uncultured bacterium, assembly GCA_903870315.1. GTDB lineage: Bacteria > Patescibacteriota > Minisyncoccia > Phycocordibacterales > PALSA-1337 > C7867-002. The sequence goes on from CAIQCJ010000002.1 coordinate 47,768, forward strand.
CTTATCTGTAAGAGATGCTATGTGTAGATCGGTATTTATAATCTCTACTTGTCCAGGGACTTTGATATCCTTGGCTGTAACCTCATGAACACCCTTTATATTGAGGGAGAAAGTAACGGGTTCATCTGTAGTAAGACGAACGCGCAACTTCTTCAGGTTCAATAGAATAGTTATAACGTCTTCTTTGACTCCAGGTATAGCTGAAAATTCATGCTCAACTCCTATTATCTTGACCTTGGTAACAGCTGCACCTGGCAAAGATGACAAGATAATGCGGCGTAGAGAATTTCCTAGAGTGTGACCGTAGCCAGGATAAAGGCCATCAATCTCATAAACTCCGCTATTGGCGGTTTCGTTTATAACTTTTGGTTTTGAAGGAAGTACAACGTCGTATATCATATGATTATTTTTAAATTATTAAAATTATAAGGATTAACGTGTATAGAACTCTAGCACTGAACGAACATCAAATAGAAGTCCAGTCGTATCGGCTACAGGCTCACCGTCTATAGTGATAGTCTTAGTATCTGCATTGATCTTAATCCAAGCAGGAGTAGTGTTGGCTTTGAGTTCTTCGTCCAACTTAGCAAATATTCCCTTCTTCTTACTTCCTTCTCTGATGGTTACAATATCTCCAACCTTAACTTTATATGAAGGTATGTTGACCGCTTTTCCATTTACCACAATATGGCCATGGTTGACTATCTGACGAGCACCAGAACGTGAAGAAGAGAAACCTGCACGGAGTACAACGTTGTCCAAACGACTTTCCAAAGCTGTCAAAAGATTCTTGGCGTTATCACCTTTCGTCTGCAATGCTTGGCTAACGTAATTGCTAAACTGACCACTAGATATACCATAGCTATAACGAGCTTTTTGCTTCTCAAGCATTTGGCGTCCGTATTCACTCTTACCACCACGACCCTTCTTCTTGGTCGTCTTAGCTTGAGAACGCATAGCGAACTTTTGCGTCTGAGTCTTCTTGAAGACGGGCGCTCCTAGGTATCTTGCTTTTTTGTATCGTGGTCCGATTTGCATGTTATTTGGTTGAAGTTAAAGGTTTAAATTAGTAGAGAAAGTGATGACTATACACGACGTGGCTTCTTAGGTGTCGGTCCATTGAAAGGAACCGGTGTTTGATCTGATATCGAAATAATGTTTACACCCTTACTTATGAAACCCCTGATGGCAGATTCACGACCAGAACCAACGCCTTTTACGACTACTCTGATCTCTTTCAAACCTAAGTTGACGGCCTTCAATGCCAATGTCTCACCAACCTTTGCAGCTGCGAAAGGAGTACCTTTCTTGGCTCCACGAAAACCAGCACCTCCTGCCGAACCCCACATAAGAGCATTGCCTTTGTCGTCAGTCAGCATAACCTTGGTGTTGTTGTAGGTAGATTGAACATGTAGGATACCTGTCTCTACACGCTTCTTCGAAGAAACTGCTGGAGCCTTCTTCTCTGCCCCTGCATCTTTCGCGTCTGTTGTTACAATTCTTTTTTTACCCATGATAGTTTGAATTTAGGTTTTATAAACGCTGATTTTATGTCTTTTCTTCCTTACGACGACCAGATCCCATGGTCTTACGGATATTTCCACGAACTGTTCTGGAGTTTGTCTTGGTGCGTTGACCACGTGTTGGGAGATGGCGAGCATGACGGCTTCCACGATATGACTTGATATCTTTCAGGCGTTTAATATTTGAGGCGACCTCTCGCTTGAGATCACCTTCTATTTTGTAGCTCTCGACGAGCTTGCGTATGGCATTTTCTTGGTCAACTGTGAGATCCTTCGGCTTCACATCTAAAGCGACCTTGGTGGTAGCTAGAATGTGACGTGCACGTGCTTGACCGATACCGTAAATAGCGGTGAGTGCAAATTCCATTCTCTTATTTTCTGGAAGTGTAATACCTAGGATACGCATATAGTTTATTTAAAAATTGGAATATGTTAAGTCGGTAGTATTAATAAATTAACCCTGACGCTGTTTATGACGAGGGTTTGAACTGCAGACAACGTAAATATAACCACCACGACGTACGACGGTGCACTTTGGACAAATCTTTTTTACTGAAGCTTTTACTCTCATTGTTATATTAAAAACGTCTTGTAATACGCGCTCTGCCTCCGTATGAATCTATATCCAAATCAACTTTGTCGCCGATGAGAACACGTATTCTGTTCATTCTCATCTTACCTGCAAGATAAGCTAGAATGACCTCCTTAGATCCTTCAAGCTCGACTCGGAACAAAGTATCAGGCAACGCCTCAACGACGGTGCCTTTTGCGGTATTCCTTGATTTTGACACGTTATCCATTACGTAATTGCGCAGAAATGTATATTAGCAGAACGTCATATAATCGTCAAGTACCCGAATACGTGGATAGGACATTTTCAGACTATTTCAGCTTTATGGATATTCTATTCGTGTTCATCGGTACTTTAGACCAAGGTGGCATAACCTCACCATCTACATTTTCTATGACTTGACTATATTGTCCAAAGATACTCTCTACTTGAACCGAGTTTTTGCCAAGAATTTTCTTGATGATCTCATCTATAGGTACGAAAGCGGTAAGCTTGATGGTACCTTTTATCTTTATAGATATAATAGGCTTGCTAACCTGTTTCGAAGAGGTTGGTGAGGCCGTACTCATAACAGAGACGGCTAGTTGATCTAAACCTGTTACGTCGTACTTGAAAGAACCAAATGTCGAAATAGCAGCCTGTCCAGCCAAGCGACTGATCAGGTCGGACTTTTTGAAAATCATACCACTTACCGAACCTTGAAGAATCATTGAGCTGTGATCTTTGTCGATGCTAATAACCGTAGATGATGCAAAAGACGATATGAAACCAGTATTATACAAAATATATCCGTTTGGAATAGTCAGTTGTATTTGCTTCTTAAGATCTGAAAAGATCTTACTCTTGAGTGCATCTGTAGAAGAGCCTATAACGTCTGAACTCACTATGCTCTTAACCCCTATCATACCACCAGCAACCGGGCCGGTTAGTCTGGCATATATGGTGTCGTATTTTGTAGTTCCTTTGTAAGCAATCATCTTAAAATCACTAATCGAGCTATTAGTTGTAATATTGTAAGTATCACCGGGTTGATCGGCTATGATGGTGGTATCTATACTTCCAGGAATAACAGACTTTGATGAAGAAACGGTGTAACCAGGCACGACAACAGATCCAGACAGACGATAAACTTTGCCCGATGAATTTACAACACGTGTGCCAGCTACGAGTCTTTGAGGCTGGTTATTGAAGGCATTATAAATAGTTACTGGGCCTTGCGCTTTTGCGAGAACGGCCGGTCCGGCTGAAGCAGAGACTGTAGTGCTGGCAGATTCTCTAACTGTAATGAATGAAAATGGTATGGTTCCAGATGCTATAGCCAATCCTTGTGCAGAATCTTGAGCGAGATATGTACTGTTAACATCAACGGAGGCAACTTTTGGTGTGACCGTGAAAGATGCTCTAGCAAAATAAACAGATGCTATATATCCAAGTCCAGCCACAACAACAATCAATCCAATTATAAGAAGAAGCCATTTTAGACCACTGCGCTTCCTCTTATGAGTGTGAGTTTGTTGGTGATTATGGTCTGGTCTGTTTTGCTGACTGTGTTCTTGTTTGTGGTCATGCCTCCTCTCTTCTGCGACATTCACCGGTTGTGGTGAATGGTGAATAGCCTTGACATCAACATGGGCTGGTGACTTATGCGCTGGTATGTCATGTATAGAACGACGGTTTGATGGTCGTATATCTTCTAAGCGGCGATTCATGCGTTGATTATATCAACAAAGATGAGTCTAAGCGAGACTGTTGATAGCTTCTATGTATATGTTTTCTGTGATCAGTTCTATCTTGGCCTTGGAACTTGGTATACGTAGTAACCTCGTCAACAGTTTCGGATATTTCTCTGAGGAGACAAATACATGGACAGGAGCTGCGTGTGGTATCTCTGCCAACTTAATAAATTCGTGGTATTCTCTTGACCAAGATTGCAATATTTTTTCTATAATTACGCCTGAGTTTCGGTTATGAGATGGGTCTACGTGCATTTCTGCATATAAAGACAACATAGACTCAGCGGTATGCTTTTTTACGCCGAGAGCAGCAGCGATCCTATGAGTTATGGTATTCAATCCGACAGGATAAGATGCAAAATATATAGCTCCAAGATTATTGATACTGACTATGTCAGTTATTTCGTTGTGGACATGTACACACACATGAGCAGCTGCATCCGGGATAAGTTCCCTGCTCGATATATAATGCAGTATGAGTGAAGAGTGAAATACTATCTTATCTATAGAGACTATATTTCTACAGATATTCTCCAAATCCGTGATAAAACTCTTGCTAGCAGAGCTGACTACAAATGACACCTCCAGTTTCGCAGCACTTTTACCTTGCCAATCTTGTGTCGGATAACCATTTAATAAAATAGAAAAGACTTTCTTCTCTATAATCTTCAGTTGGCCTGATCGGTATGCCTCTTCTGTTATGTGAAGCGTTGGCCTAGCTTTTTCGTTGGCTATAAGGTTGTTGACTAACTTTTCAGTTATCTTGGTATTTTTTGCGAAGACGGTCGAAACTGCTTGGGCTTGCGAAATAAGCCAAGGTGAAGATACAACGCAATGAACTACTGATATCTTCGCTTTTGAATTATGCAGTATAAGATCTTTCAAAACACCTTCGACTATAAGTTTGGTGGCGGACAAAATATTTTCTGTGAGGGAACGACTATCCTTGGTTACACGATTTGGTATCTCTATACCAAGTTCGAACAATATAGTCTTACCAGATACTAGAGATCCGCGTACTGAAGAACTTTGTATGTCCAATATGAGTATAGGGTTGCTGGCCATTGACTACATTTTACAGTGTTAAGGCATTCTATAGCAAGTAGATGTACAGTTAAACAAAATAGATATTTGGAGTGCACACACTATGAAAGAATGGCTTTGATCCTTCTTACACCTTGCGCAACCGCTTCTTCTTTCTGAATCTTGAAATGCCATTTTCCTTCTGGACCAGATAATTCTTTGGTATTTTCTACATGAGGACCTCCACAAAACTCTTTTGAAAAGGCCCCATCTATAGTTTGAGTATCGCCACTACCTATAAGGTTGCCACCAATAAAATATACTGAGACATCGTCGTCATACTTTTCCCCGAATAGATGTAATGCACCAGTCTTTTCAGCCAGATTTTTTGGTAAGATGACGTTCTTAACTGGTAAAGCGGCTAGAATTTGTTCATTGACTATATCCTCAACTTTCTTCTTTTCTTCTTCGGTCATCTTGGCACCATGAGATAAATCGAAGCGTAATCGTTCTGGAGTTATGTTGGAACCCTTCTGTGTAGCAGTGTCACCAAGCACTTCTCTAAGTGCTTGGTGAAGAAGATGTGTGGCTGTGTGGTATCTCACCACCATAGGGTCAGCATGACCGTCTGTAGTACCTTCCAATCCTCCTTTGAATTTCTTCTCTGCACCAGAACGAGAAAGATCTTGGTGTTCCTTGAATTCTTCATTGAATCCAGCCACATCTACTGCAAGATTATTCTCCTTTGCCAAGTCAACAGTCATGTCTATAGGAAAACCGTATGATGAGAACAATAAAAATGCCTCCGTCCCAGTTATGCTTGACCTGGTAGTATCACCAGTGTTGACTTTTTTTGTGGTAGCCAATTTACCAAATTCTTTTATACCAACCTCTAGAGTCCTCTCAAATTTCTCAGACTCACCACGTATCTCCGTCTTGATTTGGTGTTTATCAGAGAAGATATTTGGATATATATTCTTGTATGACTCGGCATATATATCCACCAAATCATGCAAATGCACAGATAAATCTATGGACTTGGCATAACGTATAGCTCTGCGGAGCAAACGACGCAATATATATCCACGATCGGTGTTCGATGGAGTCACGCCATCACCTATAAGAAATGTTGCCGATCTTATATGATCAGATATTATACGTGCAGATTTCAGATCAAAATGTCTAGAGTTTTTTTTCAAAGCTGACATAACGGATCTAAAAAGATCTGTGTCGTATATATTGTCGACATCTTGCAATGCCATAGTCAGACGTTCTAAGCCAGCTCCAGTATCTACCGAAGGCTTCGGTAGATTACCGATAATCTTTCCATCTTTCTTCTCGTATTGCATGAAGACGTCGTTCCAAACCTCGACGACGTCACGTGCAACATCTGCTTGTATGAACTGGTCGCGAGTTATAGGTCTACCACCAAATACATTTTTCACATCGTAATACATCTCTGTATCTGGTCCGCAAGGACCATTATCGCCAGCTTCCCACCAGTTGTTTGCTGCTGGTAAATAGAAAACTTTTCCGGCTTGTCCAAGTCTAGTGTCTCCTTGTGCGCCAAGGACATCGTTCTTCATAAATATGTCCTTCCATATACTTGCAGCCTCTTCATCTCTTGAAGCAATAGTATCTCCCTCAAAGACAGTCACGTATAAACGATTTGGATCTAGTCCGAGACCGCGATTTCCTATATCTTCCGACTTCGATGTCAAAAACTCATAGCTCCAATGTATGGCCTCTTTCTTGAAATAATCTCCCAATGACCAATTACCAAGCATCTCAAAGAAGGTTCCGTGTGTACGGTCTCCAACATCGTCTATGTCCACAGTGCGCAGACATTTCTGTGCATCGACAAGACGTTGACCCAATGGATGTACTTTTCCAAGTAGAAAAGGTACCAGCGGCTGCATACCGGCTGTATTGAAAAGAGTGGCATTGGTAATACCTTTTTCGTTTGGTGTCACCAATGAAGCTGACGGTATAACAGCATGTCCCCTTTTCTTGAAAAACTCTAGAAATCTTGAACGGATATCTGTGGATGTCATGGTTTACATACTAGCAATATTTATTCAAAACCTCAAAATCTTGCGCCGCAACGTAACTCAGTGTTTTTATCTGACTGGTGCCATGTTTGAGACCTCAGCAAGTACTACTTTTGCAGCTTCGGGATGTATGCCGACAGCGTTCAGTGAGCCAGGATTTGTAGTGATATCACTAACCACTATAATACCGAGACCAATCAAGTCTTTTTTCTGGTGGTGGTTCAAACTCACTAAGCAAGTGACGGGGTAAAGGCCATTACGATCTATTATCTTATGCAGACTGTTATCTCCTGGGTGATTCCAACTGATCATATTGAGACCTTTGCAAGTCCCGTACTGTATAGCTGCTTCAGTGAACTTGGTGTTTGTGAATAAATATCTGTCAGTAAGTTTCCTCTTTATACCACCATATTCGAATGTGGTTTCTGCTAAGTCATCAAACCTGGCTTTCACATACAAGGCCACCTTGATATCGGACTTGAGACCAAACTCGTTGTGGAATTTCACTTCAGCCATAGCTAGGTCTTTTTCTTTCCAAGCAACTACATCCATCTCGTGTTCTACACAAGTACCAAGAAGAGTTTGGTCAGTCACAGCCTCATAACCCCAGATTTTGAAAATCTTGGCAACGAATTTCTCAAATGGGAAACCGTCAGGACCAAGTTCGAACATGGCTCGACGAACAGAATATCTTGAAGCAACGGGAGTAGAATGTTTCTTCAGAAGTTCAAATGCTCGATGATATATATCTGTTGTGGGCATACCCTGCCACATCTCCTTCTCAACTTCATCGACAACATCGTCGATAGCTTGCGAGGAAGCACCAACGTGCCTGAGAGAATTTACTAGCTTCTCTTCCTCGAAGAGCTGTGTCGTGCCGTCAGACTTAGTGATCTGCATAAGATGATTCATAAAGATATTATAATACAATTTAGGATATTATTCCCCCCCCAAGACATATCTGATGATCATTATCTGTGTGTACCAAGGCATTATTCATATCATCAGTCGCTGTGTATATGACCAAAGATTGTCCTGGGGTTATAGGATCTGTTGTATGTTCTATAGTCAACACCGCCGAACTGCTGGAGTGCTTATTTCTCCTAGACTGCTCGGTAGAACGTTTACCAAGCTTACTGATAAATGCTTCTATCAGTGGTTGACGATACCTAGAACGAATCATAACTTTTGTTCCAACAGCCGGGATTTGATTCGTCCAATTCATGTATGACAAATAAACCTCTTTTGATGAAAAAACGGACTTCTTATCATGATTTGCAACAGTCAGAGTATTTTTATCCATATCCTTCGCAATAATATAATATCTTCCATCGTCTGTTGTCTTCTTGGTTATAATAAATCCATGCCTTTCTCCTAGAGTGAAAAAGAGTGCCCCAGGATGATAACCTATGATATTGCCATCGACGTCTAGGACATCACCATGACCATATCCTTTCTGATTTTTATTCAAATAATGTTTAAGAAAATCCTTGATATCTACCTTGCCGATGAAGCACAAACCCTGACTATCTTTCTTCAAGGCATTTGGTAGGCCGAACTTGGTTGCTAGTTTGCGTACGTCAATCTTTTCTAGATGTCCTACCGGAAACAATATATGTTCCAGATCTTTTTGGTTCAATGTCCAGAGAAAATAAGACTGGTCTTTGTTTTTATCTTCTCCAGCCAGTAGAGAATAGCCACCAAGAGTTTTTACAGAATCTTTCTTAGTTGTAACATCTTTTATATTCTGAGCATAGTGACCTGTAGCCACGAAATCTGCTCCATGGGCTTTTGCCCATTTCCAGAATCCACCAAACTTAACCTCACGGTTACACATAACATCAGGGTTAGGTGTACGACCTAAAGAGTATTCAGAGATCATATAGTCAATGACACCTTCCTTGTATTCTTTGACCAGATCCAATGTCACAAAAGGAATACCAAGATATGCCGCCACACGCATAGCATCTCTACGTTCATCTTTCCAAGTGCAGGATATCCAATCCGGTTGCCAAACTTTGATGTAAACACCAATGATGTCGTAACCAGCTTTTTGTAATATAGCCGCAGATACAGCGCTATCAACACCGCCAGAAAGACCAACAAAAACCTTGGCTTTATGAGGTTTCATGCTTCTTATCTTTTGCTTTCTGGTTATTTGACTATTCATATTTTATATGATAGCATCTTCGACGGAACAATCAAAATCAGAAAATTTCTAACAAAAGAAAGGGGCCTGTAAATGTCGAGTATACTAGTAGTAGAAAGTAACGAACACTTCCTACAGTTAACAGAAGAGCTTCTCAGATCTAGTGGCGGACACCATGTTATATGTGCCAGAAATGGTCATGATGCACTAAATATCCTTGCAACGAGTAAAGATATTGAAGTCGTCTTAAGCGATACTCATCTCGAAATGAGTATGAATGGTCTAGAAATGATCGCCAAGATTGACAAGTTGGGATACGATGTGGACATTGTCTTAATGTCTGGGTTTATGGATAAAAGTATTGAACACCAAGGGCAAAATGTCGGTGCTCAACACGTCATCCATAAGATTGGCATCGCCGAACACTTGGAACGTATTGGCCTGATTCGCGGTCAGGCACCGAAATCTTCCGATATCTAACCCGTCTCAATGACAAGGAATAAATCCGAGTCGTTCAGACGGGTTTTTCTTATGTCAGATTATCCAACAAACCTATAAATACCTAGTCGGGTCATTTCCGCCATTTGACCCTATCAGGTTATAAAATAATACTCCACAGAATAAGATTCTACTGTAAGAATTTTTGTTTATTGGCTATATGACCACCGAAGGTCATAGCGTAATGCATCGCACCACTTTTATCAGAAAGATAGAAGAAGTATTTTGTGGTTGTGGCATTAACAGTATCAGATATCGCATCTAGTCCAGGATTATCTATAGGTGTTGGTGGTAAGCCAGGATGTTTATATAGATTGTATGGAGAATCTGTCGCCAGATCAGATACTGTGAGCTGGTCTGAAGTCTTATTTAGGAAATAATAGAATGGTGGATCTACTTGAAGTGGTATCTTGTTTACTATGCGTTTCCACAAAATCCCAGCAATGATCTGTCTATCAGTTGTACTGGTAGCCTCCTTTTCAACTATAGATGCCATAGTTACTATATCCGCAAGTGGTTTGTCGAAAGATTTTATCTTGTCGCTTAAAGGAGATATATGCTTGTCGAAGTTGCTACGCATAATACTTATGACTTCATTCGGTTTAACATTTTCCAAGAAGAAATATGTATCTGGAAAGAGATATCCTTCATACTGACTTGAAGAAGCTATGAAGTCTATATCGTCGAAAGCTGGTATGGATTTTTTCAAGATGGTCGCCATAGCTTTAGTATTTGTACCTTCTGGTATAGTTACCTTAATCTTGGAAAGTCCTTGAACTCCATAAGCTGTACGATAAGCAACTCGGATAACAGACTGTGGTTGACTGAAAAGATAATCACCACTTATAACGCGTGTCCTCTCACCGGTAATGACTACAAAGGTCTTATATAGAAACTGTGATCTGATAATGTGGTTATCTGCCAGTATCTTGGCCACTTGGGAAAGTGATGAGCCGTCTTTTATGGAGATGATAACGCGGCCAGGAAAATTATTTGGTGGTATAGCAGCGAAGATAGCCGCGATGAGCACTATCACCACAGCCAAAATAATACCGATAAAAACATTGCGCTTTATTGAGCACTTGGGTGATTCTATTACTGGATTCATATAGGAAGATTGGCTGGGGCCTCAGACTTCTTGGAAGGCACACGTTCAAGTGTAGGCGTACTAGCAACCGCTCCTGGGAAGTGGAAGAGTGTAGCTAACTCTTCACCATTCAAGACTAGTGGGTTATGGTCAAAAGGAGGATAGAAATAGGAGCGACGCTTGTAAGCCATGATCACCCACTTAGACATACGATTGCGACGTATATCTTTGTAATCTTGCCAAGGGTATTCTAGTTTCCCCATCCAAGGACCTCCTGGTTTGAAACCGTTTAGATGTTCTGCACTGAAATGTTTGAAGTTGCCAATGATACCACCGATATTCGAAGGATTGAAAAAATCTTTCTTCGCCATATAAATAACGCGAATACCAGCATCGAAGGCCTGCTTCGTCACACTACGCTCAAGTGCTTCGACGATAGATTGCTCACCCTTTGATATAGAGGGCATTTTTGTATATCCAGTAGCTTCATCCTTCAAGCCAGCAACCTTAGTCTTGGCGTCACGCATAAGTATCTTGTGGACTTCCTCTTCCGCAGAAGCCTTCCAAGCATCATGCTTCTTCCACCAATGTCCCGGCTTTGTCTGCTCTTTTTTGTGAGCACGAATAAGTATCTGAGCCCAGATCTCTTGGTTGGGACCAACACTACCAAGGAATTCTAAGAAAGGGACTAACGGATCAACCTTATATTCTTCTTTCGGATCTTTGTCTAGGCCATAGTCTACATAGGTTTTTATTGGGTATGAATCCGGCTTAGTAAAAGCGAACTCTGTAGCCCAGACTTTCATTTCGTTCTTATCAAAATGAACCGAACGTGCGTAATCTTCTCTTTCGGTAACTTCTATTCCTGGAAATGTAGCGTACAGGGCTGTCTGGACATTGTTCTTGGCGGACTGTCGCATCCAGATGAAGAACTTAACCTGACCTTCCACAGAGACGATCTCTAGCGAGAACCAGGGCCTAGTCTCACCCATCCAAAGTATCTTGTACCAGTTACCATCTGCTGTATTATGGAAAGTATTCAAGAACATCTCCATCGCCAAAGGAGATTTATAGAGATCTTTTGGTAGTTTGATCTCTATCACGCAATACTTCTGCGAGAAAAAGAACTGCGCTCTGACGTAGCGCATCCATAGATCCCAGAAAATCCTACCGAAAATAATAGCTAGAAATATTGGAGATAATGTCACCAAATAACTCACAACCGTGGGAGTCATTGCGCTCTTGAATGTGGAAAAGATACTAGCAAAAGCCTGGTCCAATGTCATTGCAACATTATACCACATCTATTCTGTTTATCGAAACACTATATAGCTACTGGAGAATATTTACCTTCTTTGTTGTGAACGAAATACTTAGGATTTTGGAGATTGACCAAAATAGTATTTGGTTTGACATAACGTTCTTTCATGACTTTTCCTATAATCTCATCTTTAGCCATAGGACCATTTTTCTTCAAGATCTCTGAAATGACGTCACGTACGATACCAGGAGTATAACCCCATTCTGCCAAAGCGTAGAGCCCACGTCCGACAAGTACGAAACGTTTGTCTTTTATAAGTTCGTTGTGAGTGGTAGCGACATGAGCTTTCTTGTTGAACATCTTCTCTATCTGCTTGGCGACGTCGCGGAAATGTATAGGTGAACCATGTTTGCGTATTACCAAGAAAGCATAATCGCGCATACCTTTTGTGCTTATGTTTGGAGAATCAGACTTACCCCAGTCACCAAGAGAATTCCTACCAATGTTCTTGGAAATAGCCAACCAACGACGGACAATCTCTTGATTCTTATAGCGCTCAGAGACATCTTCAAGATGACTCAGGAACTTATTTACCATCTCAGATTCTGGAAGAAGATCATCTGTCTTCAAGTTGGCATATAGATTCTTCAAAGCAGATTCAACCTTCTTTGCAACCTCTTCGTTGACGTGCCAACGATGACGGAAATCATCATCCTCCTTCTGCTTCTTAAAAGGCTCACCTACAACCAATAGAAAGTGAATGTGGTTCTGGAGAGACTTATCTTTCGAGACATGGCCAAGGAAATCATCTTCCACTACTATTCCACCAAGAGAGTGCAATAGCTCTTCTATCTCGGCAAAAGCAGCCTTCTCAAGCTTATATTCTTCAGACTTACGAACATTGGCTATACCATAGTTTTCTATCTGTCTGACACGTTCACGAGTGATGCCGTATTTCTTACCTATAGAATCCAAGGTCATACGCTTGGTGTCCTTGCCTAGACCATAACGGTAGACGAGAACTTCATGCGCACGATCTGGTAGAGATGACAAAAGCCTTTTTACGACTTGCTTAGGTTTGAATGATATAGCTGATTGGTTAGAAGCCATGATATTGATTTAATAATAATCTTGTTGCTCTATATATAGATACGTTTTATCACCTATACTATATAAAGTCAAGCTATTCTACACCGAAATAGCTTATATGACAATACTAACTAATTTACATTTTACGACAATAATCTTTTTGACCTCCTTACCATCGATCCATTTTTTGACTTCGGGAATATTCTTTGCGGATTCTTCCATAGATTTCTTTGCTTTCTCATCACCGATATTTGCTGTGACAATGTCTATCTCAAAAGATCCGCGGATTTTACCATTTACTTGAACAGCTATAGTAACTGTAGAGTCTACAGCCAACTCTGCTTTGTATATAGGCCAACTTTCTAAGTGAATCGACCTCTTATTTCCTAAGCCAGACCACAACTCTTCAGTCATATGAGGAGCAAACGGCGCCAAGAGTTTGATCAATGATTCAAACTGCTCTTTGTTTATACCAGTTTTTTCTAGTTCATTGACTGTGATCATCAGTGTGCTTATGGCAGTGTTGAAATGTATACTAGCTATATCATCTGACACTTTTTTGATGGCCTTATGAATGATTTTTTCAGATTTAGCATAATTTTCTGGACTAATACCAGTATCTGTATCATTGGTGACTAACTTGTCAGCCAGGCGCCAAACCCTCTCGACGAAACGACGAGAGCCGATCATACCATCTGTACTCCAGGAAATCTGTTGATCGAAAGGGCCCATAAACATCTCATATATACGCAAAGTATCGGCTCCATAGATATTTACCACGTCAACAGGATCTACAACATTGCCGAAACGTTTGGACATCTTACGACCATCTTCGCCCATAATCAGACCAACGTGTTGAAGTTTTGCGAAAGGCTCAACAGTCGATACAACACCTATATCATACAAAAACTTATGCCAGAAACGAGCATATATAAGATGACGTGTAGCATGCTCGGCTCCACCAATATAGAAGTCTACTGGGGACCAATATTTTTCTATTTTAGGATCAACTAAGGATTTGGCGTTCTTGGGATCCATATAACGTAGGTAATACCAAGATGAGCCGGCCCATTGAGGCATAGTGTTTGTTTCGCGTTTAGCCTTACGGCCACAAATAGGACATTTCGTATTTACCCACTTATCTATAGTAGCCAATGGAGATTCGCCTGTTCCAGTCGGTTCATATGACTTAACCTTCGGCAGCTTTACTGGTAAATCTTTTTCTGGTACAGGAACTACGCCACACTTCTCACAGTGTACAAGCGGTATCGGTTCCCCCCAATATCGCTGTCTCGAGAAAACCCAGTCGCGAAGCTTGTATTTTGTAACCAATTTACCATGAACAAAATCAGTAATGTCCTTCTTAACAGATCCCGATGAACTTCCATCAAATCTACCAGAGTTAACCAGGACACCATCATCTGTATAAGCGCTGTCTCTGTTTGTCTTATCCCAGAAATAAAGAGAGAAACGGATATCATGTTTAGTCTCATTGAGTTTGGTGATTACAAGTCTACTGTCTACCCATTCGTAGCTATGCTTCTCCAACTCTTCTTCGGCTACTTTTTTCTGTGATCCACTGTTTAACTTGAACAATACACCGGTTATATGTGTGTCGTGATTCTCGTCCTTCCAAGAAGCAAAGAAGTGTCCGTGTGATTCTCCAAGTATTCTTTCGAATTTAACATCATCGTAACCAGTCTCTTCCAAGATTTCTCTCTTAGCAGAGGCTACCGAATCTTCACCTTCTTCTATACCACCGGTTATAAACGTCTTCCTTGGAGTCTTCTTCCAATTCAAGATCAGATATTTGTCTTCAGACCAGTGTCTGACTATCGCTGTTATAGAAGAACGCTTATTGGTTTTCTTGAGAAGAACTGGAGCACCGCCAGAAGTGTAATCTTTGAAGTCAGGTATGATGACATTCTTAATCTGCAGACCAAACTTCTGAGCAAAAGCAAAATCTCTCTCATCATGAGCTGGTACAGCCATAACAGCACCAGTTCCATAGTCAGCCAAAACATAATCCGCTATCCAGACTGGTACTTTTTCTCCGTTGGCTGGATTGATAACAGAGATGCCCTTAAGCTCAACCCCGGTCTTCTCTTTGGTGGCGTCAGTACGGTCTATCTCAGACTTATTTTTCGTGCGTGAGATATAAGATTCAACCTCTACGCGGTTTGTCACAACCTGCAAGAGCTCGGCGACCAATTTGTGTTCTGGTGCGAGTACGACATAAGTCACACCAAAAAGTGTGTCTGGTCTAGTGGTAAAGACTTCTATGTCTTTGACACTGGCTTTTTTGTCTAAACTTTTCGCTTGTTCTTTTGAGATTTCAATCTCAAACTTCAAAAGAGAGCCCTCTGATCTACCTATCCAATCTTTTTGAGATTTAACTATGGAAGCTGGCCAGTCCAGTGCTCTACGACCGCTGGTATCTTTCATGTCGATATCATTAAGCAGACGCTCGGCATAATCCGTTATCTTGAGAACCCACTGACGAAGTGGTTTCTTCTCTACAGGCGTACCACAACGCTCACAGCGACCATCTTCGACATCTTCGTTGGCTAACCCAGTCTTACAAGAAGGACACCAGTTTATCGGTTCATATGATTCGTAAGCCAAACCTTTCTTCCATATCTGTAAAAAGATCCACTGTGTCCAATGATAATACTTAGGATCAGTAGTATTGATCTCTCTCGACCAATCATAATCACATCCGAGTATCTCCAGCTGTTCTTTGTAATGCACGACATTCTTCTTAACAGAAACTTCTGGATTGGTCTTAGTCTTAATAGCATAATTCTCTGCAGGTAAACCGAAGGCGTCAAAACCCATAGGATGGAGCACGTTGAAGCCTTGCATACGCTTCATCCTAGACACGATATCTGTAGCTATATAACCTTTGGGGTGACCAACATGAAGTCCGACTCCAGACGGATATGGAAACATATCCAAGATATAGTATTTCAGCTTGATAGAACTGATTTTCTTGTCGGAGATAACCTCAGATCTATATATCTTACTAGTAGCCCATTTCTTCTGCCATTTTTTCTCGAGCTTTTTGTGATCATACAAAGATAAAGACTTGGAAGAGTCTTGATTTGTAGGCATCTTTTTCATAAAGACAATAATAGCTTAAAATAGCTCCAAAAACAAAAGCCCCAAGGACACACAACCAGATTTGGTGTGCATCCTCAGGGGCCATCCTAGAATCATCAGATTCAACTGATAATATCTTGAATCACTAAGAACTCGACTTCCCATCAAACAGCGTCTGACCAACAGGACCTTTCAGTTCCCATTTCCAGCAAGGTTGTGTCATACGTCCAACGATCTGCTTATGATATTCAGAAAAAGAAGCTCTATTTGGCTCAAAGTTCTCATGGAACGAGGCTTCATAGACATGATTTTGAGGATCATAATCTATTTTCCAGACACCAAGACTCATGAGATCGAGCACTGACTGCGCCCAACCATATGGAAACAACATCTGTTTTCCATCTTCTTCTTCGTTTGGATACTTCAGCTTCCCATCCGCAATAACGTCATCAACTTCATAGTGAATATCATCTAGCCGCAGATGATTACGCCGATGACCAAACAGACCCTTGTAGATGTAAGTATATTTTCGTTTGCCAGCATTTTCATCTGGCCGACGACTAGACATCAAGAGGCCAAACATGTTCAATATGGAACCATACTTGGTCAAGGTTTCAATATTACCTCGGATGGTGAAAGACCCATCCAATATCTCAAGTGTTTCCAATGCGCGTTTCTCTAGATCTCCAGCCGTAACATATGTCCAATCCAACATCTTGATGATTGGTTCTGGTATCTCCGATGCTGTATCATGATTAACCGTAAAATGATGCGGTTGCAATCCCAAAGATTCGCGAGCGATGGATATGGCTTGTGTGTTTGTCGCTATGCTCACTGAGGCTCCTTTGTTGCCAATGTGGCAACTTGTTTTAAGGATCATGGATCACCCGACTCGAAAGAGTCGAAATGGTGTCTGAAGTAAGATTACGCATCTACAGAAAAAAGTCAATTATCTAAATTTTAAACTCTATAACCTCTCCATCCTTCACAATATATTCTTTACCTTCTGTACGTATAAGACCTTTCTCACGAGCGGCGGCATATGAGCGTATTGCAAGTAACTTATCCCACTCAATGATCTCAGCACGAACAAACTTCTCCTTGAAGTCTCCATGTATGGCTGTACCAGCTTCTGGGGCTGTCCAACCACGCTTGATAGTCCACGCACGCGTCTCATCCTCACCAGTTGTAAAGTAAGTGATTAGGCCAAGAAGCTCATAACCTTTGCGGATGAGATCATTTACACCATCATCGTGGACACCGAGTCCTTCACGCATCTCTATCTTATCTTCTGCGTCTAGATCTTTGAGCTCTTGTTCTATACCAGCATCAACTATGACATGGCCAGCTTTTGTCTCACTGAAAAAATGAATAAGTTTAGTCCAGCGATCATCTTTTACTGTATCACCACCAATCTCATCGAGGTTCTTAGCACCAGCTTTTTTATTCAAGACATATATGAACGGCTTAGCAGTGATCAAACAGAGTTGCTTAAGAAATGGCGCTTCAAACTCGTCAGCAACTATGGAAGAAGCCAGCTTACCAGCCTCCAGGGCTCTCACCAGGCGTTCTATCAGACCAGCTTCGATGATAGCTTCTTTCTTACCAGATCTGACTTCTTTGTTAAGATTTGCACTTCTTTTTGTAATGGTCTGTAGGTCAGCTAGGACAAGCTCTAGATTTATGACTTCTATATCTTTTACAGGATCAATCTTACCATCGACGTGGATGATATTCTGATCTTCGAAGATACGCACAACCTGAGCGATAGCATCTGTCTCGCGGATATTTGATAGGAATTTATTGCCGAGACCTTCACCTTCTGAAGCACCTTTGACCAATCCAGCAATGTCGACGAATTCCACAGCAGCTGGAATGGTCTTGGCAGATACAGAAAATTCACTCAACTTCACTAGACGCTCATCTGGTACTGCAACCACACCTATAGATGGATCAATTGTACAAAAAGGATAATTCTCAGCGGCAACACTCTTCTTAGTAAGTGCGTTAAAGAGCGTGGATTTACCCACGTTTGGTAGACCAACTATGCCAATACTTAAACTCATAATAGAACCACTATATCAGAAGACATGATTCTTACCAAGAAGCTTTTAAGAATTTCTCAAGAAGCTACGAGTAAATACTAAGTGGATATAATGAAGTGATAACAGATCACATCCCTGTTGGTCTAGCTAGACGCCAGTTCGTAAGTATCGTGACAAGACTAACAGAGTCCGCGACATTGCGGGCATTTGTCCAAGTGACTGTGCTGGTGACAGTCGCGTATGAGGCACTGGTAAATGGTGCACTAGACGGGCTCAGAGATAGTCTGATCGATCTATGGAATTTAGTATCGACTGTGCTCGAAGAATTTCCATTAAAATACCAGAACGATGTACCGGACACGCTACTAGTAGCCAGACCACAAGGTCCTGGTATACAAGAGCTAAATGGAACGGAAAAAGCTGTATTGTCTGTGGTAGAGGCGTTTGTACCAAAGTCCCTAATGTTGCCGACTGCCTCTATACCCTCTCGAGCGATCTGTACGGCTTCTAACTTGTCTAGATCTATACGAGTAGAAGTATTCGCATCCACAAGCAAATTCCCGGCAACTATAGAACCTATGGCGAATATTGCTATAGCCAAAACTAGTTCCATAAGACTAAATCCTCTCTTTGTAAAAATTTTTCTATTCATAGAGTTTCATAAAATATAATATCAATTCTCAACTACTGTTCCAAGATTGTCTAGAGTCAGAGTTTTTGTCAGACCATTCCAAACTATAGATATGGTACCAGTGGCTGTCGGTGTACCTGTATGCTTAGCAAATCCGATCTCGTTCATCGGTGTTGGAAAAGTTATATATGTACCAGCCAAAAGCTGGTATTGGTCATCTGCCAAAGTATTGTGAGAAGAACAAGCTGTACCGGTCGTACCAGCATATAGAGCATAAGAAGCAGTGGTTGTACCAGTAGACCAGAAAACATTATTGAGACACAGTCCGTAAGCGCTATCATTCTTCTGCGTGACCGCCTGACTTCTAGCACGAGTCAAAGAATCACCAAGCTGACCCTGCATACCAGTGATGGTCTGACTATTGTAAAACTGTATACCAAGTGGAGCCGTTACAAGAGACACCACCGATATTACAGCGATGACGATGATCATCTCTATGAGAGTAAAACCGGATCTATGAGCTGATCTTGTGTAGTACATATATAAATAAGATTATATCACACAGAAACAATATGAGATTAACTATATATGAGACTATCCCAAACTACCAGTAAGTTTGTAGATTGGTAGGATGATAGACAAAGCTAGAGTCGCAACGGCCACACCAATAATGACAAGCAATACTGGTTCTATGACTACCGGTAGACGCTTGGTCTTGATGTTAATCTCTTTTGTATAATAATCCGCCAGGTTTGTGAATGATTCTTGCAAAGATCCAGAGTTCTCTCCGACAGAAAGAAGGTTGACGAAGTTGGGAGGATAAAGTATAGGATACAACTTCACAGTTTCCGTTACAGAGACTCCATTCAAAAGTCTGCTCCTAATATCGGTCAATGCTTTCTTATAATACAGGTTACCTGTTCCGACAAAGGCTATCTCCAAAGATTCATCTAGAGTCAACCCTGACCTCAAAAGTGTAGCCAAAAGTTGACTGAACAAAGCTAGTTGATAGTCGCGTATCATGTCACCGATAAAACCAAGATGTATGGTCACGGTGTCTATTACCATTTTTACTGGTTTGAGGCGCTTGAGTACTTGAAATATGACTGAGACCAAAATTATACCGAAAAGTACATACATCCAATACGACTGCAAGAAAACCGACGCATCTAAGATGAACTGGGTTATCCAAGGCAACTGTACGTGCAGACTAGAGAACATGGGAACAAGCTTAGGTAATATAAATACAGCCAAACCACCACCAAGCACAACCGTAGCTGCTATGACAAGCTTAGGATATAGAGTCACTGAACTGATCTCTTTTCTCAAGTTACTATCACGACTCAACCACTCCGCCAAAAAGTCTAGATTTTCCGGTAAAGATCCTGAGAGTTCTCCGGCACGCACCAAGCTAGTGACGACAGTGCCAAAACGGCTGTTACTGTTCGACATGGCCGTATATAGCGAGACACCTTTTGACAAGTGATCTCGTAATTCCGATAGAGTTTTTTTCAGATTTGATGAACGTGCCTGGCTAGCCAATGATAAGATAGCTTCATCTATAGAGACGCCTCCACGTAAAAGCACAGACAAGTTTTTGGCAAACTCGACCTGGTCCTCAAGTTGTAGTGTTGTCTTGAATGTCATGTGAATATGCCTACTATCCCGGAGTTCTTACTCACCTAGACTAGTTGGTAAGTCCCAGTATCTCTTCAAATGTTGTCAGTCCTTTGAATACCAATCCGACTCCATTGTAGAACATAGGAATCATACCATTTTCTGCGGCTTTTGACTCTATAGATGAGGCTGACGACTTCTTGATAATAAGGTCTCTTATATCATCGTCGATCTCCATGACTTCAAATATACCCATACGGCCCATATATCCAGTATGGTTACAGTTCTTACAACCAGTTCCTTTATAAAGTTTCAAGTCTTCTATACGCTGACCTGGAAAATGTTTCGACATAAGTGTATTAAACTCTGGAGTATCCTTTATACGTTTTATCTCTGAGAGATTTTCTGGATGAGGTGGATACAAGATCTTGCAATATGAACAAACCTTTCTTACAAGTCTCTGTGCTATGACAACATTCACCGAGGAAGCCACAAGGAAAGGCTCAACTCCCATTTCTGAAAGGCGTGGGAAAATAGTGGCGGCGTCGTTGGCATGCATAGTCGAGAGTAGCATATGTCCGGTCATGGCTGCATTCACGGCGATAGAAGCTGTCTCATTATCACGAATCTCACCAACCATAATTACGTCTGGGTCTTGGCGAACGATCTCACGGAGACCGTTGGCAAAAGTGATGTTCTTCTTGGCATTCACTTGAATCTGTTGCACCTTGGTGACACTATACTCTACCGGATCCTCAATAGTGACTATGTTTATCGGTAATTGGTTTAAGACCAGCATAATTGAATACAAGGTGGTGGTCTTACCAGCACCAGTCGGACCAACTACAATAATCATACCGTATGGTCTGTCTATGGCTGTCTTAACTTTTTCCATATCTTCATCTAGAAGTCCAAGATCTTCCAAAGTCATCTTTCTAGATTTTTCTGAGAGAATACGCATAACCACATTTTCTCCGTGAGTGATCGGCAATATAGAAACACGCACATCAAACTTGACCTTATCCTTAGAATAGTCGAAACGGCCATCTTGAGTGGCATCCTGTTCGTCTGTACGCAAATGGGACATAATCTTAATCCTAGAGACTACTGGACGATGCATATTCATAGGATACCTGGATATCTCATAGAGAATCCCATCTATACGGAAACGCACCGAGACAAAACCATCCGAAGCTGGCTCCAAATGGATATCAGAAGCACCATTTTCGTATGAATAATCCAGAAGTCTGTCGACTAGAGCCACTGGGCTACTTTCATTTTTATTTACTTCATAATCCTGTATGAGATCCTTAACGGCTTTGTATATGTTGTCTTTGTAATTCTTGAAGGCATCGCGCATCCCAAAAGGAGTCGTATAATACACAGTCACTTTGCCTTTTGTGACTTTTTCCAGAGAATCTATAAATTCTATGTTCCCGGGATCGGTTATGGCCAGGCTGATATCGTCTCCATCTTTCTTGAAAACTATGGCATTTTGGGATCGGGCTACGACTTCGGGAAGAATCTCGAAGGCTTCATTGTCTATACCTTGTTCATTGACGTCAGCAAAAGGTACGCCATATTCCCTGGCAATAACTTCACCAAGTTCAGAGTCCTTGATCTCACCACGCTCGATAAGAGAAATCTCGACTGGCTGGTTCAGCCTGTCTGCATCTTCAACAGCCGCCTTGAAATGAAGGTCCTCTATCTGACCTTTTGCAACTAATAGTTCTTTGAGCTTTTCCCGATCATATGAGAATGACATAAGTTATTTTTTATGACTCAAAACCAGGCATGACTGGTATAGCAACATAATTTTCTGCAAAATCTCTGTATATCTATCTTGAGACACCGATAGGACCATCTACATTCGTTCCTGCTGCTATGTTCTCGGTGAGAGGAGCGCAGACGAGTATGCGATTTGCATTTGCTGTGAGCTTCGCTATGTAATAACCAGTACCACTTCCTGTAGAAGTTGCTGACGGATCGGTTGGGGAGGATGTAACATACCCAACAGTACCTGTTACCAATGCACTATTCAAATCAGTATAACCAGAACAGGATGTGCCGTTACTCTTACAGATCTCATCTGCTGATACTGCTCTTACTTGGGCGCAAGTAGAAGATGCAGAGACATAAGCAGAGCTATATGAAGGAATAGATGTAGGAATCGTGCCGTTTTGGTCTATAACATACTGATAAACCGCACTTAGGATAGTAGCCACGTCTGCCCTTCTCTGCGCATTTCTAGCATCACCAAGCTGTTTGGCTGGGTTGATGGCTACTATGACTATACCAGCCAAGATAGCAATAATAGCGACGACGAGCAAGATTTCCAAAAGCGTAAAACCTTTATTGTCGGCCTTGACGCGTATTTTTGTAAACATGATTTTATTTAAAAACTTTATAATATTAATAACTACTAAACCGAAACTAACTGTAAGTGGCTAAATTATAACACATAAGATGCCTACTAAAAAGTAGGTATGTGGAAAACTATAGCATTTGAGCTATTATTTTCTTGGTCTCTTCTGGACCAGTAACTTGTATACAGTCTATACCGGTTGATTTCGCTGGAAAATCATTGCCTCCATGAAAAAGAGCATCTCCGATGAAAAGCATATGTTCTAAAGATATACGCAGAGTATCCTCAAGTTTCCTGATTCCATACGCTTTGTTAACTCCTTTCATGGTTATATCTATGGAGGTTGAACCACCTATCCTGACATCGAACCTTGGTATTTTACTAGATAAGATCTCCGCTATTTGCTGCCTTTTTTCACGTTTTGGATCCCAAGCCTCTTTCAGTGCAAGCGGTGCAGCCTGACCTAAGGCCGAGAAAGTGATCTGAGAACCTCTGTCTTCTATGAGTGCCCCGTAAGTCTTCTCTGGTCTATCTATACCAGCGATGGATATAGCCAGTTCCAGTTTTTCTATAATATCTTTCCTGTCTATTTCTGGTATATCTTCAGCGTATTGTTGATGCCAAGTTCCACGCCAGACATAGAGACGAGTTCCAGATGTCGGCAATAAAAAAAGATTAGTCAGTGGTTGCATATCGACTGGTAGTCTATTCAAGATTTGTGTCTCAAACTGCGGAAAACCACCACCAGAAATGACAGCAATCTTCTTCTTCAATATAAGAGAGGCTAGAAGCTTGACCATAGCCTCATCGACTGCGGATTTACTCGGCGCTAATGTTCCATCGAGGTCAAATATGATCAATTCTTTTTTTGTATAATCATGCATATCTATATATTCTTATATGTCTCTTTATTATAGAACATATTATGTCCTGAGTTTATTCAATAAATCCTCCAAACCTATAGTAGCTACTCCGATGACACTGTCGGCGGCACCGTAGTATATGTAGACTACCCCTTTGCGTATTATAAGATTACAAGGAAATACTACATTTGGTACCAAGCCGTTACGTTCATAACTTTCTTCTGGTTCGAAGACTGGAACCGCTGTACGAGCTTTAATTTGCGTAGGATCTTCAAGGTCAAGAAGGACCGCACCGACGCGGTATTTCCTACCCTTAGAAACTCCATGATAAAGTAAAAGCCAGCCTCTCTTGGTCTTAACTGGAGGACCGGCAATACCGACTTTCTCACCGTCCCACATACCTGGTCTTGGGTTCAATATCTCGATGCATTTGTCTACAGTTTCCTTAGAAAAATCCAAAGAAGATACAAAATCTGCACATATACTGTCATTGACTCTATGAATAACCATATACTTACCATTAACCGGTTCTGGTAATATGGTGGCGTCCTTATTCATGACGTTTGGTGGCGTTATAACTTCCGGCATAGACCACGCGCTCCAACGCCTATCTAGGAAATCATGTATGGTGATAAAGCTAACTGCCACGCGCGGAGTATCTCCATTGTAAGCTGTGTATGTCATATAGAGCTTATCTCCAATAACAACTATACGAGGGTCTTCACAGCCGAAGTTTGAGTCGGCACCTGGTCTGTATTCGAAGTCAGTACGAGGAAAATATATCGGCTTATCAAGTCGTTCATCTATGGTAAATCCGTCGCTACTGACAGCATAACCGAGTGCAGAAACATTTTTGACCGACGCTCCTCGATAGATGATATGAGTT
Source organism: uncultured bacterium (assembly GCA_903870315.1). Taxonomy (GTDB): domain Bacteria; phylum Patescibacteriota; class Minisyncoccia; order Phycocordibacterales; family PALSA-1337; genus C7867-002. The sequence continues at coordinate 72,262 of CAIQCJ010000002.1, forward strand.
TTGTTATCAAGCTCGATGGCGGCGGGGTTCAGTGTTCCGCCAGCTTCCCAGAGAAAACCCGGTCGAGGAGATATGATCGGATTGCCGACAAATCTCTTGAAGCGCGTTTTCTTAGCTTCAGCGGTATCGAGAATGGTGTCGAGTAGGTTGTCTAAATATATGTATGCCATAGCACAATGAGTGTCGGCGGCACCATAAAATATCTCGAGTTTATCTTTCCTTATAAGAGCTCCCGATGGAAATATGATGTTGGCCACTTGGCCAGATCTTTCATAATACGTATCCGGTATCATAAAAGATCCTTTGGTCCTACCGATGATACGCCTTGGATCAGCTAGATCAAGTAAAACGATTTCTATACCAAAGACTGTATGTGATCCTCCATAGTCTTGTATATGAGAGTAGACGACGAGCCAGCCTTTGTCAGTCTTCAATGGAGGAGCACCGAGCTCTACCTGGTCACTATCAGATCTTCGAAGATTGATCCTATGATTGTCTAAACCGGCATACCAAGATTCCCAGTATTCCTTCGACCAGATATCTTCTGTTTTATCGAACTCTATATAGCAAATATCCGATGGTCTTCTGTCAGTATTTACAGTCACAAGTGCTGCCAACTTACTACCGATTCTTTCTGGGAAAAGCGCCATAGCCTTGGCATTGAAAGGAGTGACTAGATGTTTCGATTCTATAGTCTTAAGGTCTTTACTCAAAGCTACAGCTACCTTGATATTTTCAGCAGAGAAAGGATATCCACCAAGTGCTGTGTAAAATATGAAGTAAGTATCATCTATCTTCGTGACTCTTGGATCTTCACAACCATATTTATCGAAATCCTCACTTGGTCCAAACAAGACTTTGCGCTTTTCGAAATGAGCGCCATCATCTGAAACAGCCACACCAACTACTGAAGTACTCATATGGGGCTCTTTGAGTGGATCTGGTTCAGACATAGCTCGATAGACCATATAGGTATTCTTGTCTAATAGAATAGGACAACCATTGAAAGCGGCCATAGCTTCCCAAGGATGTTCATCGACTGGAGAAAGTATAGGATTATGCTCTGATCTGTTGAGTGTGAACATGTTTTTATTATAAAAATATAAGGCGTAAATTACAAAAAAGTTAAGCCTGGACTTTTCCGTATTCTACCAACCAGTTAAGTAAAGGTCGAAGCGGAGTCTTGGCTACACATACATATTTGTCGCCACCACCATAGTATACAACTAGCTCGCCATCCTGTTTACCATCCGATGTTGTAATCTCATTCAATATAAGTGCGCCAGAGGCGTAAACTACTCCTGGCTTCCAATCATTTTCATAAGGCATATCCGGTTCAAGTATCGGTTCATGTGAACGATATAATATGTGGGTAGGCTCTTTGGCATCCAAGATCATCGCGCCAAGTTTGTATTTGTCTGGATCATTCTTGTCCATGGCGTGATACAAGAGTAGCCAACCAAGTTCAGTCTTGATAGGAGGAGGACCAGCACCACGAACCCAATTATCCCAATGTTCTGGCCTACCACCAGTTGGTGGAACACTCTTGAGATTTAGCTGAGAAAAAGAATCTAGGGCACCTTCGTCTATATAATCTATTTTTATATCAGGAGTCACACCGTGAAGCACAGCTATTTTACCATTTATTTTCTCTGGAAACAGAACCCAGTTCTTATTGACTTTACCGACTGCAGATAGAAACTTTGGTTTCTTCCAATTCCAACGATTCTTCTTCATATCTTCCATGGCTATAGAGGTCAGACCTATACGAACAGAACTCCATCCTTCGAATGCGGTATAAGTCATATAAACTCTTCCGCCTATAACAACTGTACGTGGATCTTCACAGCCACCCCAGCCACCACCAGAAGTATATATTGTTGTATCAAGATTTTTCGGTGAAGAAAAACCACCTTTGTCCTTTGGATCAATAGAAGGCGTGGAAACAAATACTGGATATGATGAGCGCTTATCGAAGCTTAGACCATCGCGACTTTTCGCGTGGCCAATGCGAGACAAGCCATCTGCCCCCATAGCTCTATAGAACAGATGCACAAACCCTTCATTATCTTTCACGGCTGCGGGATTAAATGTTCCGACTGATTCCCACTCTTTGTGTAGGGCTGGCCTGATGATCGGATTATCAAAATGTCTCGCTAGACTATGGCTAGACTTCTTTTTAGAAAAACGTTTTACATGCTTATCGACTATACGAAATACAATAAATAGAAGCAAAAAAGCCAGAATCGCATATATAGCAATGAAAACTAGCGGTGATTTTATAATAAAATCAAATAAATAAGACATAAATTTCAAGGTTACATCTATACTACTCTGTTATATCTATCCTCGGTGCGAGTGATATCTTCCTCATTGAAATTACCATAAGCTATCTCAAGCAAGACTATCTCTTCCTTGGCTTCTATGCGATGTGATGTTCCTCTTAAGACGAAAAACTCTTTGTTGGGAGATATTTCTAACATCTCTTCACCAACTATCGCTGTACCAATACCAGATATGATATGCCAAAACTCGTCACGAGACTTATGGTATTGCAAACTGAGAGCTTCGCCGGATTTTACTGTGACGATCTTAACTGTACAAGGAGAATTTTCTATGAATTTCACAAAATCACCCCATGGTCTTTCTACGTGCACTGGTTTGAAAGGAGGTTGTTGCATTGACGGTTACTATTGTAACACTATACCGAGATATATTCGACTCTATTTGTTAGAAATGTGCATAACCACTATTTCACTATCGCTACCAACGCGGATTTGTACTGGACCCCTTTCATTGCACGCCATCCTTGTTAGCTGAATTGTACGCCGCCAACACTTTTCGCGCAAACTGCATAGGCGGCATTTTCAATACAGAATGGATTCTAGTGTGGTTGTACTGCCAGATGGTCTGAT
>CAIQCJ010000003.1 GCA_903870315.1 uncultured bacterium
ATTAACATCATTAACATAGTTAACATCTGCTAGGTATATACCTCCGAATAAGAGGTTCTAACATCGTTCATTAATCTCCACTAGTACAGAAAACCTTGATATTTTCAGGGTTTTTTGGTTTATGTGGCAAACGAGCTATGTTCTGAGCCACGTAGAGGTTCTAACCTTATTTTAGCTGGCTTGACAACATAACGAAATATTAACAGTAATTTATCTTTTCGTGTTAGACTTTTGGCATGGAAAAGATAAATATACCTAAAAATAATTTTCCAGATTCAATTTCAGTGTCTCCTGAAAGAACGATTAAATTAGAAACAGCTAAGCCGGTATCAGAAACAGGTGGGGTAGATAATACCGATATCAATGTTGTTAATAATGCAGTTAAAACCGGGAAGAGAATAAGTGAATTGAGAGCTGAGCTTGCTAAACTTGAGGGTAGTAATCCGGCGGTAGCACTAGAAAATAGAGAAAAGGCTATAGATAATTTGAGTATCGCATATGCAGATTTGTGTATGCAGCCATACTCAATTGACAGACAAAGAGAATCAAGGGAAATGGTAGATGAGGCTTGGCCCTCCCCCCGAATTTCAGACACAAACCTTGTATAATTAACAGCACTAATATACAAGCATATGACAAAACATCGCATAGCTCCTGAAGTAAGGGAGCAAATCATTAATCGCATTAAGAACGATGGTGTCACCGTCGTTCAAGCAGCAGAGGAGCATGGAGTCTCTGAAGGCACCATATATGGCTGGATAGCTAAGAAGGTGGATGGTGTAAGTTATTCAGAAATAATCAAGCTGAAACGTGAGAATGCCCAACTACTTCAACTAGTTGGAGAGATCACTTTGAAGCTGTCTGAAACCCAAAAAAAGAAGTGAGAATCGATGGTACGACACCTAAGACTCTTCGGGCCAGAGAGCTTGGTGTATCTAGAAGTACTCTCTACTACAAACTCAAGAAACCAGACAAGGACTGGCAACTAAAATGTCAGATTGAGGAGGTACTTCGTCTTCCTGGCAAACACTCATATGGCTCGCCAAGGATTGCGATCGAGCTTAAGCGTAATCACAAAGTCATAGAACGGGTGATGAGACTCTTCGGTATCAAAGCGTATAGACGACGAGGTAAAAAGTGGAAAAGAACCAAGAATATCAAGGTTGTTTACCCCAACATGCTTCTCACTGAATATCCATCATATGAGAACCACATCTGGGTATCAGACTTCACATATATACCATTTCAAGGCAAGTTCGTGTATGTGGCTACCGTCGAAGACTTGTTCACCAGAAAGATTGTAGGTATGTCTGTATACGCCACGCACACCACACAACTGGTATTGTCCGCATTCATGAATGCCATTCTCACTAACCCTAGACCCGTCATATATCACAGTGACAATGGCAGCGAATATAATTCGGACATATTCATCCAGACACTGGAGAGGGTTGGTGTCATCATCTCCCGCTCTGCACCCGGCTGTCCGTGGGAGAATGGCTATCAGGAATCATTCTACTCTCAGTTCAAGGTCGATCTAGGTGACCCATCTAGATTTAAAACACTTGGTGAATTGGTCTACGAAATATATCAGACCATCTGGCAGTACAATAACACCAGAATACACACAGCATTGAAAATGCCACCTATACAGTTTGCTCAAAAACTGTTGGCGGCGTACAATTCAGAAGACAAGGTTGGTGTCTGACGAAAGGGGGGAAGTACAAATAAACTATTGGTAATAGTTCTTTGAAAGGACAAAGTTATGGATCCAAAAGGTAAATATAAGCCGTTTCCGGTGATTCGGCTGGATGATCGTCGGTGGCCAAATCGCGAGCTTACACAAGCGCCGATCTGGTGCAGTGTGGATTTGCGCGATGGCAATCAGGCACTTGCTGTGCCGATGACAGTTTCACAAAAACTGGAAATGTTCGACATGTTGGTGAAATGTGGCTTCAAGGAAATTGAAATAGGATTTCCGGCCGCTTCGCCAACAGAATTTGAATTCACACGACGCCTCATTGAGGAAGATCGAATTCCAGGTGACGTGACGATTCAGGTCCTTGTGCAAGCGCGCGAGGATTTGATCAAGCGTACAGTTGAGTCGCTGGTTGGAGCGAAGCAAGTGATCATTCACTTGTACAATTCCACTTCTCCAGCACAACGTCGCGTAGTCTTCGGTCTTGATAAGCGGGCCATTATTGAAATGGCTACTCTGGGAACATGTTGGGTTTGGGAACATTCAGCCAAACTTGTTGCCGCGGGGACAAAAGTTCGCTTCGAATATTCGCCGGAAAGTTTCTCGGCTACCGAAGTTGAGTTTGCACTCGAAGTCTGTGAAGCAGTGATGGATGAGTGGTGTCCTACCCAAGAGAATAAGATTATCTTGAATCTTCCGGACACGGTTCAGGTAGCTATGCCGAACGTTTATGCCGACCAAATCGAGTGGTTTTGTCGGCATGTGAATGGGCGGGATTGTGCGATCATTAGCATTCACACACACAATGATCGTGGTACTGGAGTTGCGGCCACTGAGCTCGGCATGCTCGCTGGAGCAGATCGAGTCGAGGGTACGCTCTTTGGTAATGGGGAACGCACCGGTAATCTCGATATTGTGACTGTGGCGCTGAATATGTTTTCGCATGGTATTGATCCGAAATTGGATTTTTCCAATATCGAATCAGTCCGCGAGATATATGAACGCACTACAGGCATGAACGTGCCGCCACGTCAGCCGTATAGCGGTGAACTGGTGTTCACGGCTTTCTCTGGTTCTCACCAAGATGCGATCAAGAAAGGATTGCAGGAGAGGACGAGGATGGCGAGTGGTAACGGTAAAGGTTCGCATACTCAAGATGAACGTTCACGCACCGAGAGCGGCGCGATTCAGGTTTGGGATGTTCCTTATCTGTCTATCGATCCTAAGGATATTGGCCGGAAGTATGAAGAAGTGATCAGGGTCAATGGCCAATCTGGTAAAGGTGGCATCGCTTATCTCTTGGAGCAAGAATGTGGCATCCATCTGCCAAAAGAAATGCTTCGAGAGTTTGGGTCCATCGCTGGTAAAGCGATCGATGCTCTTGGTCGCGAAGTGACTGCGGTGGATCTGAAGCAAATGTTGTGGAAGGAATACGTCGAACGCA
>CAIQCJ010000004.1 GCA_903870315.1 uncultured bacterium
ACAGGTGAAAAAATCACACAGATATACCAGAATCGGCAAACCAAATGACAATTCACATGTTGAAAGATTTAACAGAACATTACAGGAAGAATGCATTGACCGCATTCCAAGAAACATTCACGCATTAAACAAAGCCCTCAATAATTACCTTGAGTACTACAACAACGAACGACTTCACATGGGAATTTCACTTCGCCCGCCGATGCAATTAATCACAAAGTGATGCCAAGCTATTGACTAGAAAACGATAGACTAGAACTGTATGGGAGGTGTATTATATCTAGTGTTTATTGTTTTTTATTAAGAGTAACTTTTATAATATGAAAAAATATCTCTGGATCATCACCTTATTGATTTCGGTATGCTTTTCACCATCTCAATCTTTTGCTCTAAATGCAGAGACAAGACTGAAGTACCAAGGACTATGTGAGCAAAACCCAAACCCACATCATGTCTGGGATGATGCTGCTACTTTGTGTGTATGTGCCAAACCTTATGTCAAAGATGACATAGATTCTTGGGCATGTATTACTCAAGAAGAATATACTAGGAAACATACTTGGAATGGTCAGAGCTCAAATACGAATAACACCAATACAGTGAAGACTGAAGCTAAACTTGTCGATGAGAAAAAGCCAGCAGACAAAATATCGACTTCAACTTCACAAAAACCTACAACAGATGCGTTTACTATTTCCGCGGACAACTACTCAAATATTAGCGGCGACGGAGAAGTATCTATAACTAGTAATAAGACCCTTAACAATATCAAAGATGGAGCTACTGAGGCCGTCTTTCAAGAGCAATTACAATCTTGGCAACAGAGTGTAAATCTTGCAGAGCAAAATGGAAAATTCAAAGACGAATCTAGTAAACAAGAATTTTTACAAAAAGCACAGGAGGAAAAAGATCTGAAGACTCAAGTTGCTACAGCTATTAAGCTTGTTGGGTTCAATCATATGAGAGTTTTGGAATCTACGAACAAAGAAGTTAAGTTTGATTTTCAGTCTGCTGAGTACAAAGCATACTGGAAGACACCGGTCGATAATAATCCTTTTGACGATACTACTTCAGCCACCACATTCAACAAAGTTTCAGCGAATGCCTCTTCTTATTCTGCTCAAGTCAGAACACTAGAAGATACTCTCAAATCCAAATATCCTTCAGACTGGAAGGTGAAATATCTGGTTGTACCAGCGAAACCAGTCAGGACTGATGCGAGCCAGACAGCGATCAACCCCTACAACTAGCCGTAGTTAATATCAAATAAATAAAATGCAAACAATCCTGAACAAAATAGTAGCGAAGAAAAAGGCAGTTACGGTGGCAGCAGCAGTTATTGTAATCATGATTATAATAGTTGCAGTATTTTCTGGTAAAAAAGGAAATATTGACGCTTCACCGATAAATGATCCTTTGGCTATTGTAGATCTAACAATGAAGATGCAGTCCGATCTAAACCTCCAAGATGTCATGATTTCCGAAGTGGCTGGAGGAATACTTGAAGTGCGCTTACAGACACCGGCAAATGTTACAAAATCCAATCTTGATAATGGAACGGCCTTCTTGCTCGGATATCTGGTCCCAAATATAAGCAAAGACACAGAGAAGATTAGGGTCATATACACAATCGATGGGGCCGATAAGGAGCTTTATGAAGCATCTCTGACGGATATAAACAGCTGGAGGAATAAGACTATAGATGAGAGTACATTTACTAAGAGGATAAAGCACGCGATTATAAAATGATAGAACAAATCAAAAAATCCCTCAGCGTACATAGTGGTGACTGGAAAGAAAAGAAAGGTCTATGGGAGTTTTCTTCTGTCATAGCTGAAAGGAGAGCGTTTCTTTCTAAGAAGAAGATTACTTACTCAGCGAAGATACGAATCGATGAGATAGAGAAGGTCGTAGCTTTCTCTGAGATGTTGATCGAGAATGGTTCTGGATTTTCGGTTGGTGGTGGTTTCGGTGGAGGATTTGATGACGGTATATCTACTGGATTTGGGTTTAAGACTGAATCATTCAATACTCTAAACGGTGGCGCACGTCAAGGTAGCATAGAAGAGAAGTTCAATCTTTTTGGTAAGACATTCCAATATAATTTCGATTATAAGGAGATTAGGTCTAAAGTCGAAGAATCTGCAAAGTCAGCAGGCTACACATTTACTTACCAGATATTTCCAGTCAGATAGGGGTCTTCTATTTCAGTGGACCATACCGGGATCGAACCGGTCACCTCACCCATGCCATGGGTGCGCTCTACCAAATGAGCTAATGGCCCCTTTTCTAGATATCCACAATAATCTATCACATATTGAGTAATTTTCAAAAATAAAGTAAGATGATGCGACCAGTTGTTATTTCGGTTATGTGATATCGATTGACTGGGCCTGTAGCTCACCTGGTAGAGCGCCTCATTTGCAATGAGGAGGCAAGCGGTTCGAGTCCGCTCAGGTCCACATCGGGGTGTAGTATAGTGGTAGTATACACGCTTCGGGAGTGTGAGGCTCGAGTTCGATTCTCGGCACCCCGACAGAATTTCTTGATTTGCCAAGAGTTTTGATATAGCATATTTATTATGGATTCAAAACCAAGCATATTGGGGGATATTTTTTCTGAACTACTGAAGGTTTGGAGTGAGATATTTGACCACATCACCGACATAGCTCCAAAAGTATTTCACTTCACTTTATGGGCCGTTTCAGCCATTATCATCTTGCCAGCTGTATTTATCGCTGGAACATTGTATCCTCTCTGGGTTGAGTGGGGTGAAGATTTTTAGCTTTTAGTGATAGAATATAGTCATGTCTACCAAAGGAGAAAACTCTGTAGAGCAACCAGCTCTGTATCCGACGATATTCGTTATATTTGGTATAACTGGAGATTTGGCCAACAGAAAACTCTTGCCAGCACTCCTGTCTTTGTATTCCAAGAAACTTTTACCGAAGAGATTTTCTGTGGTCGGATTTTCTCGCAGATCTTTCAGTAGGGAAGAATTTCGGGATTTTATACGTTCTAAGATCAATATCCGCCAAGGGCAGTTTCGTGAAGAAGATGTCAAGCATTTCATAGATCATGTTACATATGTCCAGGGTTTTTTTGATCAGCAAGAATCATACAAGACTCTAGCAACAAAACTACTTGAGATAGATAAATCTTGGGGTCAATGTTCCAATAAGCTATTTCATCTCTCTGTTCCACCAGAACTTTATGAAGGCATACTTCACCAAGTTCATGACACTAAGCTGGCATTGCCTTGTTCAGATGAAACCGGTTGGACTCGCATACTCATAGAAAAACCATTTGGTAATGATACTAAGACTGCCCAGTCGCTGGATGCATTACTTGGCAAACTCTTCAACGAAAAACAAATATTTCGTATAGATCATTATCTAGCCAAAGAGGCTTTACAAAATATCTTGGCCTTTAGGTTTGCCAACTCTATGTTTGAACCACTTTGGAGTTCCAAACATATTGACCGCGTTCACATAAAGCTCTTCGAATCTATTGGTATGCATGGTCGTGGCAAGTTCTATGATTCGCTCGGTGCTATCCGTGACGTCGCACAAAACCACATGCTTATGATGCTGGCTCTTATAGCTATGGATAAACCAGAAACCTTCTCCGCAAGCGATGTGCGCACCGCCAGAGGTAATATCTTGAAAAGATTGGTGAGTATATCCAAACGCGAAATATCACAAAAGATCGTCAAAGGGCAGTATCATGGTTATATTGCGGAAGAAGGTGTAGCGGCGAATTCCAAGACAGAGACTTATGTGCGCATTGAAGCCAACCTCGGGATATCTAGATGGAAAGGAGTACCTTTCTATATAGAGACTGGAAAGGCTATGGCTGAGACGAAAACGGAGATAGATATATATTTCAAAAATACATCTGACAAGGGGAGTGAACATGATCCTATCAAGCAAAATATTTTGACGTTCAGGATACAACCAGACGAAGGTATCAAGGTTAGATTCTTCGTCAAAACTCCCGGTCATGGACTTCTCACGGAACCGAAGATATTGAAATTCAGATATTCAGATGTACCATCTTTTGGTGTGATGCCAGACGACTATGAGAGACTTATCAATGACGTATTCATCGGTGATCAGACATTGTTCGCTTCTACAGATGAGATTATGGCTTCGTGGAAGTTCATCACACCTATACTGGATAATTGGAAAGATTTACCGCTCAAGAAGTACAATAGAGGTGTGAATGGTTTGGATTAGATAAGAAAATTTCATATGCTAAACAATATAAAAAACTTTTTCATACCACATGATGGCAATGACCATCAGCCGCACGCTCTACGGACACAAAATATCCAACTACTTCTAGTGGCTATATTTCTTTTGGAGATAGGAACATTTGCTTTGCCATATATATCAAACCTTAGTCTGAATAATAATAGTTTCTTGGCGGCTGTGTTACCTGGAGTATTAGACGATCTGACTAACCAAAATAGAACCACAGATAGTTTGAAGCCACTTGTTGTAAGTTCGGTCTTGAACAAAGCCGCTGAACTGAAAGCTCAAGATATGGCTCAAAAAAGCTACTTTGCTCATACAAGCCCAGATGGTAAAACTCCATGGTATTGGTTTGGCCTAGTCGGGTATAAGTATGAATACGCCGGTGAAAACTTGGCGGTTGATTTTACAGATTCAGCTGACGTGGCGATAGCTTGGATGAATTCTCCTGAGCATAGAGCAAATATTTTGAAGGATTCTTACACCGAGATTGGGACCGGTGTTGCTACTGGAACATACCAAGGTAGTCCGACAATATTTGTGGCGCAGATATTTGCAAAGCCGACAAGTTCCTCAGATGATCAGTTGACAATCATAACGTCAAATCACAAAACTGATAACATACCACCAACAGATGTAAGTATTTCTGTTGGTGGTTCATTGAATGACATATCACACAACTCACAAACTAAGTCGGAAGTCCTCGGAGCATCTACGTCAACTAGCGGGCAATCCAATCTTATAAGTAGATATGTTACATCTCCGAAGTCTGTATTGAACTTAGTATTGGCGATCGTTGTAGCCTTGGTAGCTGTGGCACTTCTACTTAAACTCTTCATAAGGACTGACAAGAGACATCCTTTACTCATAACCAACGGGCTTATTGTCATAGCGGTTGTCTTCGGTATATACGCTGTCAATAACTATATAGCCAAGAGTAAGACCGCCACCAAGACTTCTTTTGTCAGTTTCTCTGCCCAAGATTTCATTCAAAATAAATAAATGAAAAGATTCCTAATAATATCTGGATTGTTAGTTGTGGCGCTTATCTCTAGAGCACCTAATGCAGTTTTTGCGGCTACTTCTGTCGTGACGCCGACAACTATAAATGCCAGAATCTTACCAACGGTTTGGTATTCTTCTCTCTCTGTAAATGACGGCGACACCATAAAGATATTTGCTGGTATACAGAACAATTCTGGTTTAAATTTCACCGGTATAGCTACGTTTTATGTAGATAACAATATCATCACCACTAGTTCATTTTCTTCAATAAATGATAGTCTTATAAATATATCAGCTAACTGGGTCGCCAATCCTGGTGACCATACTGTTCAAGTTAGTATAGACACATCTTTGGCATCAGGCAGTGTGCTCGTGTCTTCTGTCAGTGATAAGTCTTCTATAAGTATCATACGTAATATAACCCCAGCTATAGTACAAGATGCGTTTGTGAATACTGCCAACAATGCCGTAACTCAAGTAGATAACGCGGCCAATGTTTTGGCAGATAAAATTCAATCTATGAAAGTTTCAACATCTTCCAGTGCCGGTAATGTTCTGGCTTCAGTCAAGAAGTCTGGAAGTGTTCTCGGGGCTTCGACGGGATCAAGCACTTCTACTCTGAAGGGTGCGACGACCAGTGGAGCTTCAGGATTTTTCGCTGGTGACAATATGAGCCCTCTAGCTTTCATGTATAACGCTCTTCTGGATCTTGCAGCTTTCTTGTTGAGGAATTGGAAATGGACACTTGGACTTATATTCATATTACTGATTTTTGCTAAGATATATAGGAAGTTTAGTAAGGCGTAAGGATATATCTTATCCACAAACATCTATATTTCTGATACAGAACTCCCTCAAATTTTGCTATAATATCTCTATGCGCGGATTCACTCTCATAGAGATTATCGTATATGTAGCCATACTAGCTATTATATTGTCTTTCATAAGTGGATTCATATTCAATGGAGTCAATAGTTCCAGTAAGATTCAGGCCTGGCAAGAGGTCAGTGACAATGGTCGTTTCGTAGAGAATAAGATACTGGAAGCTGTTCAGAGCTCACAGGGGGTTAATTAGTTAAATCTTCTGATATATCTCATGCCGATAGAAAACAAACAATCATCTACAAGATCTACTTCTGTCAAAGTCCTTGTTGTTTCGTTCGTCTTCGTCATATCATCTCTAACTTTCTCCACAAAAACATTTGCTGCGACATATTATTGGGTGGGAGAATCAACTACTACAACCAACACTAGTGGTATATATAACTGGGCGGCTAGTTCCGGTGGAGTTGGTGGCGCAGGTGTACCAGGTGCTGCTGACTCCGTTATATTTGATGGGGTGAATGATGGCGTGGTTGTAGGTAGTGCTGCTGGCCCTGTCGGCTATTGGAAGTTAGACGAAACAAGTGGCACATCAGCCGCAGATTCAACGGGCTATGGTAACACGGGGACATACGTTGGTTC
>CAIQCJ010000005.1 GCA_903870315.1 uncultured bacterium
GTGACCCCCACCGATGGGACTGAGACACGGCCCATACACCTACGGGTGGCTGCAGTCGAGAATCTTCCGCAATGGACGAAAGTCTGACGGAGCGACGCCGCGTGGAGGATGAAGTTCTTCGGAATGTAAACTCCTTTTGCCAGGGAAAAAGTTATTGATTGTACCTGGAGAATAAGAAGTTGCTAAACTCGTGCCAGCAGCAGCGGTAATACGAGTGCTTCGAGCGTTATCCGGAATCATTGGGCGTAAAGGGTGTGTAGGCGGCGATGTTAGTCTTATGTTAAATCTTTCGGCTCAACCGAGAGTCTGCATGGGAAACGGCATTGCTTAGAGGACGGAAGAGGTCACTGGAACTCATGGTGTAGCGGTGAAATGCGTTGATATCATGGGGAACACCAAAAGCGAAGGCAAGTGACTGGTCCGCTCCTGACGCTGAAACACGAAAGCGTGGGTCGCGAATGGGATTAGATACCCCAGTAGTCCACGCCCTAAACGATGATCTCTAGCTTTGAGGAGTATCGACCCTCTTCGAGGCCAAGCAAACGCGATAAGAGATCCGCCTGGGTAGTACGGCCGCAAGGTTGAAACTCAAAGGAATAGACGGGGACTTGCACAAGCGGTGGAACATGTGGTTCAATTCGACGCTAAACGAAGAACCTTACCAGGGTTAGAAATCCATTCGAAGATTGGCAGAAACGTCAATCGCCGCAAGGCGGATGGACAGGTGCTGCATGGCTGTCGTCAGTTCGTGGTTTGAACTGTTCCCTTCAGTGGGGTAACGAACGCAACCCCTGTTGCCTGTTATAAGTGTCAGGCGAGACCGCCCAGCCCACAGTATGTGAGGTTGGAAGGTAAGAAACAGGAAATAGACAGTATAGTAGATAGTGTTTTTCTTATTTTGCTTCGGCTCGCATTTTGCGGGCTGGGAGGAAGGTGGGGATGACGCCAAGTCAGCATGGCCCTCTGATACCCTGGGCTACACACGTGTTACAATCGCCTCTACAACGGGACGCAATGTCGTAAGACGGAGCAAACCCTTATAAAGGAGGCGCCAGTTCGGATAGAAGTCTGCAACTCGACTTCTTGAAGCCGGAATCGCTAGTAATCGCAGGTCAGCTATACTGCGGTGAATACGTTCTCAAGTCTTGTACTCACCGCCCGTCAACCCAAGGGAGTCGGAGGTGCCCAAAGTCTCACCTCGTGTGGGCCTACGGCAAATTCGATGACAGGGGGTAAGTCGTAACAAGGCACGGGTAGCGGAAGCTGCTCGTGGAATATTTCAAGAGAATCACGTCTTTGCCCATTTTTTATTAAATGGCGCAATTGACTTAAATGTCGATCGTTTCTCCGTTTCATCTCTGATGAAGCGGGTTAAAGAAATGTGGTTATCGCTCTACAACCAAAAATGTGAGCGCTTAGTTTCCAAAGATAGGGAACAACACATGGAGATTATCAATTGAAATCTTCATGGGTGAACGGGACAAAATAAAGAGCGCTAAAAACAGCATAAAACCGCCTAACATGGCGGTTTTTGCGTATATCTATTGACTTTATGCCCAAAAACGTGCTATTATATAGACCGCTAATGTACCGTAGCTACCCTTAAAAAGGGCTACGTAAAAAAGAAAATAACCAAGTAAAAACAAAGGAGGAGACGATGAAATCGTTTCTTATTCTAGTCACACTGATGTTCGCAGTGGTTTGCAGCGTCAACGCCGACGTGACTCACGAGGTCAATGTGCTCGAACGCACGATCTATCATGAAGCCGCCAATCAAGGCTCCAACGGAATGTATATGGTTGGATGCATAATCGAGCAGCGCATGATCGAAAGGAACCTCTCCGCGTCGGAAGTTTGTCTTCAGAAGAGTCAATTCAGTTGCTGGAACAAGGCGACTGAAGAGGACAAGCAATACCGAGCACTGCCGAATGATTGGGCGTCTGATTATACGCATGAGTTGGCTGAGGCGATCGTGTCCGGAAAAGGCCTTGATCGTTCGGTGATCGGCTTCGCCAATCATTATTGCCGGATCGACAAACATCCGTCATGGGCGAAGAAAAAGTATTGGGTCAAACTTGTGGGCGTCCACAACTGTTACAGATTGCCATAAGGTTGAGTTCGAGAAAATCATAAAGCGCCGTAAGGGGAGAGTTCATTCTCAAACCTTGCGGCGCTAAATTCGTGGACATTTTTTGTTTTTAGGCGGAATCTGGTTTTGGTTTTGCCCATTTTTCATATTTAGACTATAGTAGAGGCGCGAGCCGATAGGCGAGCAAATGGGCGCGTGGCGAAATTGGCAGACGCATACGCTTCAGGTGCGTACGGAGCAATCCATGGAGGTTCAAGTCCTCTCGCGCCCACTGAATTGGATCCTAAAAAGGTGACTTATTTTCATAAGTATGTTTAACTGTACCTAGTTGTTCCTAAAATCATATCTTACTGATATTGGTTGTCGATGAAATAAACCCCGCAATAAAAGGATTGAAATGAAAATTCTGATGATCATTGTAGTGCTTGTTTTGTTGTTCATATGTCTAGCCAAATGGTTCCAAAGACTTATATCCAAGTCCTCACCATCTATCCGAAATCTACAGATTTTGGTTGCTGGTCGTTGCTTGGGGTGTGAGTCTTTCCTGAAGCCGCCAGAGCGAATATCTGGAAGTAGGCTTTGTCAGACATGCTTGTTGCCATAGTCGGCTCACCACAAACTGGTCCAGTTGTTTGGTGGGCCTTTTTGTTTGGTTTTATATATTTTTATTTGGTAGGTATCTTATAATTTCCTAAGGTAGTTCTTTTTATGGACATAGCAAAGGCTCCTACACCTAGATCGTGGCCCATATTATCTGCCAAAGAACGCATATAAGTTCCGCTTGAACACCTGACCTTGTATTTGATGGAGTAGAAAGGTCGACCACTGGGGTATATGGTGTCTTTGCCACCAGAACTACCAAATATTTCTTGCCACCTCTCGAGGATTTGGTCTTGTCTGAAGTCTCCTTTAACGAGTTTTACTATAGATTTTATACGGCCGAGCAATTTCTCGGCGGATATCTCCACATAACCAGCAGTCTCGGGATCAGTTTCAGATTTGTTTTGGTTTTCATTTTCACAAATTTTCTCTATAGAGTATATCTCCACTTCTTTTTCTGGCATGGCATCTGGCAGGTCATTTGTACGCGCTAGAGTATGGAGTTGTTTTCCATTTACTGTTTTAGAAGAATATGGAGGATATTTTTGCATAAATATACCGAGGTATTTATCGGTGTTAATTTTTTTCAAATAGTTTTGTATATCTACACTATTAAGTTTACCGGTCTGCAAGTCTTTGTCTGTCGTCGCAAGTCCAAGAGCATCATGGGTGTCCGTATTTATTCCAAATATGACCTCCATCTCATATTCTTTGTCCAATCCAAGGTATTTTTCTTTATTCTTACACTCTTCTCCTATGAGTATGAGTAATAGACCTTCAGCTGCAGGATCTAATCTTCCGGCGTAGGTCATTGGTACATTTCTCCAATATATAGTATCTTTCTCACGGCCACTGTCTTGATATTTTTTGACCATATTTTTACGGAATCTTTCTAAGGCTGAAAGGGGGGTCTCTCCAATATCTTTGTATATGGTTACTATTTTATCCATATATGCAGTTTAGAGTATTTTGTAATTTTGTCTACAGTCTTCATCTGACCTAGTAATTTAGCCTCATTTTTGATAATATCTCCTAATCGTGTAGATAGCGCGCGCATAGCTCAGTTGGTAGAGCACACCACTGATACTGGTGGGGTCCTAGGTTCGAATCCTAGTGCGCGCACAATAATTCGATATTGGCATTTTTAGGCAGATTGGCGAGCTTCTGATACGGACTTTTGAATTGGTATTGAGCCACAGTTTTGTTTTTGATTGAAGCGTTCGAAAGTAGCTTTTCTAGCATCTTTCGTTTTTCTTGATCATCAACGACCAGATACCTAGCCGAGGCTTTGTTTCCATCTAGAAATACATTTTTTACCTGTTCGAAAGTTGCGACGGTTGGTCTGATTTTGGCTTGAATATCCCGCATCTGTTTCTTGATCTCTACGCGTTTGTTTTCAATCTCTTGTAGCTTAAGCTTGTAGACTTCTTCTCTGATGAGTTTGGAGCTGTAACCGTCTGTCAGTGTTAACTCTCTTTCTAGGAGCAGATTGAGCTCATTAGAGAGGTTTTCCAGTGGTAAGCGGGTACGGTCTGCTAGCTCATTGTATTTGACCCTGTAAGCCTCACCGGAGATGGCGATCATTTCTTCGTCGATTTTGAGATCCAGGAATTTCTGTGAGATTAGTCCGTCAATGTATTCCGAGCGCATGTATTTCTTGTGTTCCTCGCAGTTACCTTTACCGTTTGTGCAGTAGTAATACTTGAAGCCCTTTTTGGTATCGCATGTTAGAGCACAACCACATGAAGCACATTGCAGGAAGCCTCGGGCTGAATAGAAATGCTTTTTGACCTTAGCATGAGGTTTGCCGCCGAGAATATCCTGCACTTTGTCGAATAGATCCTTTGAAATGAGTGGTGTACTGGACCACTCCGCAACCCCTCATACCTAAGCTAGGGTGACTGTTTAGTCATCTTTTATGTTATAATTGACGAGTATTTTTATGTGTAGACAACCCAAACGAACAGGATTCACACTCCTTGAACTACTACTTACTATAGCTATATTAGCTATATTGGCAGCTGTGACTACTGCAGTCATAAACCCTATACGCCAGATGTCGCAAGCCCGTGACTCTCAGCGTAAAAGTGATGTCTCCGAGATACATAAGGCCGTCCAACAATATTTCATAGACAAAGGATCTTACCCAGCGACAGTGCTAGATGATAATCTTGTGTACAATATTTGTACTTCACAGACCTATCTACCAGATTCTTCTAGTTCTTCTGGATCTCCGGGCCAAAGTGGTTGTGGAGATTTAGTAAACATATCTCGAGTCATGCCAGCCTATCTGTCTGGTATACCTACAGATCCCATGAGTAGTCGGTTAGGAGTTGACTCTCTGTATAAGATAGCTATCAGTAAGTCTACAGGTGTTTATGTGGAGGCCCCAAAAACCGAGATTGCTCAAGGAGACAACCACAACGTCATCTTTGTAGGCAGACCACCGAAAGGATATAGCATACCAGTAATATCTACTTTAATAAGTACCACTACAGTGGCTACTTTCGTAAGCCAGATATCAGAAAATATTGCTGGTTGGCCAGAGTGGGTCCACCAAGCAGTGGTATTTATTGTGGGTATCATTATAGGATATATACTAAGTACCAGAGTTAGTCTACCGAAGCGTGATAAAAATTTCCCCAAGACTTAAATCAGTATTAGTATGCTAAGATGTTGTTTAT
The DNA here is from genome assembly GCA_903870315.1 of uncultured bacterium. Classification (GTDB taxonomy): domain Bacteria; phylum Patescibacteriota; class Minisyncoccia; order Phycocordibacterales; family PALSA-1337; genus C7867-002. The sequence continues at coordinate 5,374 of CAIQCJ010000005.1, forward strand.
TATATATTATCACTTAACTAAAGAAAATGAATTTAGGAAAAAAGACAAAGATAGTTTGTACAATAGGTCCAAAGACAGAAAACCATGATCATCTGACACAGTTAGTAAATGCTGGTATGAATGTTATACGTTTGAATTTCTCTCATGGTGATTTCGCTGAGCATCAAGTCCGTGTCGATGGTATACGTAAGGTTATGCAGAAGACTGGCAAAACCGTGGCTATACTGCAAGACCTTTGTGGTCCGAAGATACGCATTGGTAATTTCAAGGATGGCTCTATAACCCTTCATGAAGGTAAGATATTTACATTGACTACTGATGATATTGAAGGTACTGAGGAGCGTGTCCATATTAACTACCCTCAACTACCAAAGGAGGTTAGCAAAGGTTCTATTATCATGCTCCATGATGGTACTAAGAAGCTTGAGGTTATAGAAGTTAAAGGTAATGACATCATTACCAAGGTTGTCATGGGTGGAAATCTCTCTGGTCGTAAGGGTGTCAATGTACCAGGGGCAAATCTTTCCGTCAGTTCTCTCACAGAGAAAGATCGTGCGGATCTAGAGTTTGGTATAAAAAATAAAGTCGATTTCGTGGCACTATCTTTTGTACGTAGAGCCTCTGACATAACAGAACTACGTGATATTTTGAAGAAGAGAGGTCTAAATGCCAGAATAATCGCTAAGATAGAAACTCCAGAGGCTGTAGAGAATTTCGATGATATCTTGGAAGCTACTGATGCTGTGATGGTTGCTCGTGGAGATCTTGCTATAGAGATACCTACAGAGGAGGTTCCGTTGGTTCAGAAGATGATCATCCATAAGTGTAATATGATCGGCAAGCCCGTCATCACCGCTACACAGATGCTGGAGTCCATGATCAAAAATCCAGTTCCTACACGTGCAGAAGTATCTGATATCGCGAACGCAATCATAGATGGGACAGATGCTATCATGCTTTCTGAAGAGACGACTCTTGGGGCATATCCAGTTGAAGCTGTGAAGATGATGACTAGAGTCGCCAATCGGGTTGAGAAAGAAGTGTATACTCGGGATACTATAGCTGAATATGACGAGTCACATGGCGTTACCGATGTCGTCTCCCAGACAGCAGTACGTACAGCCCATGCTATTGGTGCCTCACTTATCATTGCTCTTACTCGTCGTGGTAATACTGCCCGTATGATAGCTCGCTATCGTCCAGCTGAACGTATCTTGGCCCTCACCGATAACTGTGAAAATGTTGCCAGTCTTATGCTAACTTTCGGTTGTTATCCTATGGTTGTGCCTACGTTCAATGCAATCTATGAGATCATGGATGTTGTACGTGCCACAGCTATAGAAAATAAGGTCGGTAAGAAAGGGGATAAGGTTGTCATTGTGGCCGGTATGCCTTTCGGAAAATCTAGTGAAACGAACATGATCTTGGTAGAGACTTTGTAAATCTGACTTTCTTCTTCTCTTTATTTACATCTCGCGTTTTTCCCATTGCGCCTTTTTACTTTCCCACTTATACTTGTGTGTATGCAGACATATGCAATCCGTCCGAACGTGCGATTCCTTGACCGGCCTTTGCGTGAGTATACACTCACGATCAAAGACTTGCCTCCGGAAAAGAAACCGCGTGAGAAGCTACTGGCTCAGGGTCCAGATGCTCTTAGTATCAAAGAACTTCTGGCTGTAGTTTTGACGACGGGCACAACCAAAGAAGACGTCATGAATATGTCGGATCGTATCATCCGTGACTATGGAGAAAAGAGTATATTAGCCGAGAAAGACCCTAAGAAACTCTCCAAAGATATGGATATACCGATCGTGAAGGCTTGTATTGTCGTGGCCGTCGGAGAGCTTGGTCGCCGCATATATGAACGCAACGAGTCTGGTTTTGCTACTATCAGAAATGCTAAAGACGCGTATGATTATCTGCAAGATATGCGTAACTTGCCAAAAGAGCACTTGAGAGGTCTGTATTTGAACAGCCACAACCGCATTATAAGGGACGAAGTTATATCTATCGGCACCATAAATGCCAATATGATCCATCCGCGTGAAGTTTTCCGTCCTGCTATTGAGTGCAATGCTGCTGCGATAGTCATAGCACACAACCATCCGTCAGGAGAAGTCACTCCCAGCAATGAAGATATAGAGATAACTCAACAACTTGTCCAAGTAGGGAAGATCTTGGGCATTTCACTGTTAGATCACGTCATCATCACAAAAGACACATTCACTAGTGTGAGTGCAAATTATTGAAATTAGCTACGCGTTTCAGCTTAGCTATTTCTAGAGAAAATATGCAAAGAGATTATATGGTAGTTTCACCATCTTTGGATGGTATTTTGAGGCATGACTCAGTCATGTACGAGGGTTTGAAGCGTCCGGTTGAAGTTCTTAGAGTATTAGATGGGCCTTCATCAAGGGGTTATGTAAATCATCAAGGTAAGAGGCAAGCACCTACAGAAGAACAGATTAAGATTCTGGAGGGGTATTTCAACGATATATACGGAGTCTTTATGAAGAAGCTCTCGCATTTTGTAGTATCTGCTATAGCTAAGCCAGATGAAGTCGTGAAGTTGCAGGCCTTACTTCAAGAAATGATCAAGATAAAGGGTCTAATTGGTCGAAGCGATACTACATAGGTTATAGCATCACAATATCCAGTATCTTTTTGCTATAATACAGTCATGATATCTCGTGATCACTTCAAGAATAAACGTATAGCCGTTATCGGTATTGGGGATCACGGAGAAATGTTGAGTGATATTAAGTTTCTACTGAAGGCAGGGGCTTTGGTATCTGTCTATGATATGCGTAGTGAAGCCAGGCTGAAGTCAGATATAGACTTCTTAAGGTCTGTAGGGTTAGTTAGCTATGTCTGCGGTTCCATTCCTTCTGACGACCTCTTGGATATTGATTTGATCATATTGTCACACGAATATCCACGAAATTCTTCCTTTTTAGCTAGAGCAGAGCAAGCTGGTAAGCAGATAGAATATCCTGAAACATATTTCTTCAAACAAGCACCACCTATAACATTGGTGGGAGTTATGGGTATTTGTGGTAAATCAACCGTTATGAGCATGATGACACCACTTCTAGAAAAAGTCTTCGCCGATGAAGTGCAAAAGCTTTTTGTCATCGATTTTTCTAGTGGGGACGGTATATTATCTGGTCTAAAGAAGCTTAAGAGCAATGACGCTGTCTTGGCGAGAATAGATAATCTCCTAATAAAAGAACTTTATAATATCCGTATCAGTCCTCACATAGCGGTATTTACTACCGATCTTCCGAAAGATACATACAATGATTCACCATTTGATATCATCTCATATCAGACTTATAACAACTTTGTCGTGGCTAGCGATGAAGTGATAGAAAAGACACATGCTTTCGGTATACAAGCGAAAGCCAAAATGTTGAGGACGAAATCCAATATTATCCCAGATACTTGGGATTTTGCCGGAAAAGGTTTACATGATCGTGATAATGCCGCCCTTGCAGTTCAGGTAGCAAAGTTGTTCAAGCTAGACGATGATGTTATCCAGTCTATCATAGAAAGCTGGAAGCCCCTCAAGGGAAGGATTGAATTGGTGAAGAAAGTCAGACAGATAGATTTCTACAACGACACAACATCAACATCTCCAGCTTCTACTCAAGCTGGTATATTGACATTGAGTAGTGCTGGTACTGGTAAGAATATGATCCTTATCATGGGTGGATCGGATGTTGGTCAAGATTACCGGACTCTTTTTGCTACTTTGCCCCAGTATATACACACCCTAATAGTGGTTCCTGGAAGTGGCACCATGAAAGAGAGGTTGGCTTTACGTTCTATGGATCAGATAGAAGTTAAGTCGGCCAGCTCTATAGAAGAGTCTGTCCTGATGGCCATGGAATCATCTAAAAAAGGTGACAAGGTGTTGTTTAGCCCCGGCTTTGGAAGTGGTGGTATAGACCGGACGACAAAAGAGCGCGGAGATAGATTTGTGAAGGCGGTTAGAGATCTGAGATAGCTATTTACTCTCCACAAATAACACAAACTAGAGATCCTTTTATATTATGTTTTTCTCGTGTGGCTTTTATGGCACCAACTACTGACAGGGCACTGTTGGCAGATATATCAAGACCAGTTTCAGATTTTGTCATTTTTTGAGCTTCTAATATTTCATCGTTTGACGCATACCAACCAGCACCACCGGTTTCTTCTATAAATGGTATGAGTACGGTCTTTCTAAAAGCGGTTTTATCTACTATTGCATCAGCGATAGAGACTTCCTGTTCTTTATTGTCGGTCACCTCAAGTCTGCTTAAGTCAGTTAATCCCAACATTGGATGACACGAAGAAGTCTGGATCATATGCACCTGTATAGGTTTTTCATTTTTCAAGAAATATTGCGCTAGGGCCTGTGCGGTTGTACCTGAAGATGTTCCGATAAATACAGCTCCAGCCTCTTCTATTTCTGAGATTTCTTCTGCTAATGACGTATATCCAATAAGTGCCAGATCGTTGGTCGACTGTCTAAGACTGACAGCACCTCGTTGTATGGCTTTTGTTAGGGCTTGTATTGGTCTGGCTGTTTTTGTGATAGTTATGTTTCCTTGTGTATCTAGGTTTGTCAGTCCAACCAAAGCGATGTTCTCTAATCGGACTAATTTTTTTGATGATATATTTTCTCCAACAAATATTTCTAGAGTAATACCAGGTTTGTCCTTGATATACAAAGCTGCTGCGAGTGCAGCATTTCCTGAAGATGATATAGCAAATCTCTTAGAGCCGTCAGATGAGAACTTGTCTATCATCACAGGGATAGACCGGCCTTTGTGAGAACCAAGTGGGTGTAAGTCTTCGCGCTTGAAATATAGGCCGTTACAACCTATGGCCTTGGCTAGACTGTCATGTTGTTCATTTGGTGTAACCATGGCCTCAGTTTAGCTTTATTACAGAAAATCGCAACTAAATGACCATTATATGTTTTCGTGATAAGATATCTCTTGTCAGCTTATAATATTACTCATAATGGCATCAGAACACATCACAATCATGAAAAGCATATGTATTTGTCCAGAATGTAAAAATATAGTAGATTTGTCTCGTTATCCAAATCTTGCACCTGGTATGGTTATAGAATGTAACCACTGTGGTATGACTTTGTCAGTGAAAGGGATATCTGATGGTAAAGTTACTACAGACATAGTAGACGAGGGAAAGTAAGAATAAGTAAGAGGCGTATATTCGTCGCTTATTATCTCAATTCCTCAACCACCGCCTCGATCATACCTCTGAATCCGTGTGATCCCATAAATACGATCACGTCGCCTTTTTTGACATGTGAGACAGCAAAAGATACCACACCATCATCGTTGTCTTTGTATTTTATATTTGAGTGAGTATTGCCCATGATATCGGCTAGCTCATCTCCTTCCATAGGAAGATGGATGTCGCCGTCTGCTACTTTGAGCTTTGTTAGTTTCGGTATAATCACCATATCTGCCATCTCAAATGAGCCATTGTATTGTGAAGCAGTCTCGCGACGACGACCACCGATATTTGGTTCATATATGGCTATTATCTTTTTATCATAGACTTCACGCAAGGTCTCGAGTATTGAATAAGCTTTCTCTGGTGTTGGAGCATGACAGTCGAATACTGTTATACCATTTTTGCTTATGGAGTCTATCTCGCCGTCTAGCCTTTTCTCGAAACGGCGTTTGATACCCCTGAAGTTGTCTATTGCTTCTATAATATTTTCTGTCGGTATACCTATCTCCATAGCCATAGCGAAACAGCCGGTGATATTTTCTGCATTGAAGCGACCTAGCATAGGCGTCTTTATGTCGAAAGTATTTATTTCCTGACTTTTGCTTTTGATTCGATTATCTTTTCGATTTGAAGTTATCTTGAATAGTAGACCATTTTTTGTGCTCTTTATATCATGGTAATAGTAATCAGCTTCTGTAGTTTTTCCATATGTGACTACGGGTCTCTTTAAGTTGTCAGTGACTTTATGTGCCCCAGCATCGTCGTTGCATATTAAGATGATACCCTTATTTGGCACATCGGCTACTAATTTCTCGAAAACCTCGAAGTATTGTTCCTCGGTAGGGTATAGATCAGCATGATCCCAGGATACAGATGTTAGCAATAAATGAGTCGGTTTATAAAAGACGAATTTCGGTCTCTTGTCGTATATAGCCACTTGGTATTCATCTCCCTCAACAACACTCCAATCTGAATCAGAGATCGCACCAGTAGCATGTGAAAGAGAAAGACCGCCAGTGAAATAACTAGGTTTCATATTAGCTTTAATCAAGATATATGATAACAATGACGATGATGTCGTCTTGCCCCAAGTTCCAGCAGCGACTACGGAGTTAGACTTGATAACATACTTTCCTAGAGCCTCTGCAAAAGATAAAAGTGGTATGTTTTTCCCTTTGGCATATATGACCTCTGGATTGGACAAGCTTGTACCTATACCACCAGCAACGATGATGTCCGGACGGCCATACTCCTCGATCTTTTCCGGGTGCCAACCTGCATGATATTTGATACCAAAATCACTCAAATATGTAGAGACGGGTGGATAGAAACCCTTATCACTACCGGTTACTTTTACCCCACGTTCTTGGAAAGCTACAGCCAATGCACTAGTGGCTACCCCGCAGATACCGATGATGTGTATATACTTCGGGATACTAAGGTTTCCGTCCGTTGATAGTTTTTTTATCATATTTATATCTTAGCAAATATAACCTTTTTATTCATTGACTGATTTGAGGATTTTCTTAGCTTCTTCTAAATCTGTTTGCCAGGCTTTTCCGTTGAACCATTCCAATCCTTTGAATTGTAGTTTGTATGTATCAGAAGATCTTTGTAATGAGCCCAAATATATGTATTTCAATCCATTTTCTTTGGCATATTGTACAGCCATTATCATCATAGCCAAGCCCATATCCTTTGGCGCTTTCGTTAGATCATAAAATGGATATGAGTAGTGAAGGATGTTAGCATTGGAATAACAGATCGCGAACCCCAAAGCAGATGAATCTGAAAGGTCTTTCCCATCACATTTTCTAGGCTTTGTCAGATACGTCAGCAGTAAATTGAAATTACTTTTCTCAGCGTTCGTCAGCATCTCTTTTATCTTTTGTGCGCTCATGATCCCTGAACCAAACTTTGCCTCATAGAAATCTTTTGCTAGTTTACCCATCTTGAAGTTATAGTCCTTGTAGGGGATTGATAGAGCTTTTGGTGTCATAGTACCAGTTTTAATATCCTCGACTTTCTTCAGTATGCGGCGATTCTCGCTAGTTAGAACAAACCTATCAATGTTTATACGTAGGCTTCTAGTTTGCTGCATGACACCTTTGCCTATACGCGTGAATACAAAACCTTCGTCATAGGCTTTTTCTACAGCCTCTGTCGATGGGTCGTTTAATATTTTTTCAGACCAGTTTAAATAGTCAGCCATGATATTTTCTTAAATTTTGCGTGTGTTTGAGTAAGTACTAATATCTTTAATGTAGTGCCAGCCAAAAGCCAAAGACTACAGACATAAAATGTACTACCCAGAAGCGCATAACGGTTTTTTCTTCACTCCAACCTTTGAGCTCAAAGTGGTGGTGAAGCGGCGCCATCTTGAATATCCTACGACCGAGGGTGTATTTCGAGGCGACCTGGATGACCACCGACAAGGCTTCTATATAGAACATAAATCCGAAAAAGAAGAGGGTGGCTATCTCACCTATCGCCATAGCATTGACGGCGAGCAACGCTCCAAGACCCAAAGATCCGACGTCGCCCATCATAAATCTAGCTGGCTTTATATTGAAATACGTATATGTGGCGATAGCTCCGACGGTGGTGGCGTTTAGTATAGCCAATTCTCCAAACCCATTGATCCAGCTCATGAATGTCAGAGCGCTGAAGGTTATAAGGAGCATACCACCAGCAAGTCCATCCATACCATCGGCAATGTTTACAGCGTTAGCGGTAAACATAACTATAAAAATGATGATTGGTACTATGAACCATCCAGCATTGATGCTGTAGTCAAATGGAAAATATACATAATGCCAGGCAGGTCCAAGTTTGGTATATATCCACCACGCGGTTAGAGATCCGGCGATGAATTGTAGGATTAGCTTTTCATGGACGAAGACTCCGCGCTTTGTCTGTGATCCGAACCAGACGGATATCCTTTTGAAAGTTGTCCATGGCAATGTCACTATATACCAGATACGCATTTTCCATTCGCCATGAACTTTTATAAGGCGTAATACATGGCCGAGTTTTCTTGAAGATCTCTCTGTGCCGTATATACTCAAGAGGTCATCTATAGCACCGAGTGAAGCAGATATGAGCATGACACCAATAGGTACGAATGTGAAGTTTCTAGACCAATTGAAGAAATAAGTTATGATAGCTACCGTAACAACTATAAGCAAACCTCCCATAATAGGAGTATTTGTCTTGTAAGCATGCGAACCAAGTTTCACTAGCTCAGTTTTTGGCTCTTTTATTAAGTGGAACCTGAAAAGGAGCTCGGTCAGAAAAGGTGCCAAGAGAAAGGCCAGGATCATCCCAGCGAGCGCAAAACCCATAATATAGGCCAAATCAGCCGTTCCTTGAAGTATCGTCAACATCCAAAAAATAATAGCACAAAACAAGCTCTGTAACTAGGATATTTAGAACCAGTTTAGTCGTCGAATCTCTACGGTGTAGTCTTTCATTTTCGAAAATAAGTTTGTCTCAGACCAAGCATATCGAAGTATTTCAGTTTTCTTTTCTATATCTGAGTCGTAAGACATGTCAGACTTACTTAGTAGATCTATGGTTCCTTGTTTTGAACCTGTACCATATACACCATCTTCTGGGTAAGCGATAGTGTGAGTGTAGAATATCTTTGTTGGATCAGAGTTTTGCATATCGACTCCATTTATAACCAAGATATGATTACGGGCGTTTGATTTGGATACCATAGTAATCATATCTCCAGGCAGAACATCTTTCAGAGTTATAAGTTTACTGTTTTTGTTATCAGCGAGAGTTGCCACATCACAATGTTCAACTGGTCTAAGGGCACTTTTGATCTTTCCTATGAGGCCATGACAGTTTATGAAACGAATATGTTTATCCAATGAGCCAGACGATCTCTTCTCGCTTTCAGCATTTAGGATATAGTAGGCCAGCCCAGAACAATCTATACCGATATTCTTATCTGTTAGGTATTTCTTAAGTGATTCACTGGTCAATGCATCTATAGCCACATGCTCTTTCGTGAGGCTGGCGATAACTTCCTCATATATATCTCTCGGACTTCCTTTACCGGTGAATGCTCTAAGTGCGCCACGAGTACGGGTTGTCTTGTTGTTGAAATAGGGGACAGAGCATACAGCTTTTCCAATAGAAAAATCTTTGTATTGGTCTATAATGGAAAGTGCTCTGGCTGATAAAGTTTTTGTATTCATATCTTTAAATATCTTCGTCTGACAAGCATATCATACAGAAAGGGTATCGACGATTTCTTTTCCACGTGTATTAAACTTACCATGAGCTTTCATAACACCTCTCATAGACTGGATACGTAGTAAGTCGGAATTGTGTTCGGTGTTTGAGTATTGTATGACACGATATCCCGCAAGCTCTAGTGATCCAACGGTAGAGTCGTCGACAACAGGAAGCGATCCTTCGGGTGAAATGGCATAAGGGTCTTTTGTAATGCGCTTTATTAGCTGAGCGCCGTCGTTTATATGAATAACATGGTCTAGTTTGTCTTCTCGGTTTAGGACTCTCATATATGCTTCAAATATCGTTATACCAACAACACCGTTTCTCCGGTTTTCTTCTTGTAAGAAAGATTCGAATGTTGTAGAAGCGGGTTGTCTAGCATTGATCTCTATGAGATATATCTGACCTCTTTCATCATCCTTTATGACATCTATTCCGCACATTCCACACCAACCATCTTTTGACATCTTTTCTCCTATCTCTCTGGCCATATCTTCTATGTAAGAGATCTCTTTTTCTGAGAGTAAGGTGTGTGTCAGACTCCAGTCGTTGCCTATAGTACTGAAAGGATTGTCTGTGAGAGGGGGAAGGCCAGTGATCTGATAGCTGATGTTACCTAGGAGTATCTTTTCTCTAGAGACAACAATGTTCAAAGTAAATGAAGGCCCGTTTACGAAAGAAGTAGCTCGAGCCACACGTTCAGGGAACTTGGCTTTCAGTATCGACAATTCCTCGTCAGAATTTATGATGATGGTTCCATCACCAGTATGTCCATGCGCCCACTGTATGACAAGTGGTTCTTTTTGCCATTTTATATCTTTAGTAGTAGATATGATATGTACCGGCAGATATTTTTCACTCAGCTCACCAAGCCACTGTATAGTAGTTATCTTATTTTCTATCTTTTCTGCCAGTTCAGCTGGAGGGTTGAGAAGTTGCCAGCCATTTTTCTTACAGATAGATTCGATGAGGACGGTATTCTTGAAGACTAAGATAGCGGGTCTAGATTTGTCGGCGGTATCTGGTATTTGACTAACCAAGGCTGCCATCAACTTTTTCATTTCATCAGTCTCAAGGAGTTGGCTGGTATCTAGTAAGTCGGTTGCCATAGATGAACTTGTGGTCATGGAATGGAGTCCACCCTCCGGATTGACTAGAGTTATAAAATCAGGGAACTGTTCTTTTATAGATTCGGAATATGGAGTACGGTTGGTTAGAACACGATAATTTTGGGTAAGCGCAATACCCAAAGCTCGCTCTATATCGCGAGTTACATATATAACCGACATTGTCCCAGTGGCTTTCTCGTCATCTTTTTGCATGTAGAGAAGTGTATCATAATATGTTATGGTGATTCCATGTCTACTTTCTATGTAGTCGCTACGCCGATAGGCAATATGGACGATATAACTCTACGTGCTATCAAGGTACTCGGTTCAGTCGACGTTGTCCTGTGTGAAGATACTCGAGTTACTAAGAAGCTATTTACTAGGCATAATATCGCAACTGGTGGGGATGTTGGACCTAGAGTCTTGTCTTACCATGCTCATAGCAAGATTTCTCGAGTAAATGATGTTATCGCTCTTTTGCGCGAAGGTAAAGATATAGCACTTGTTTCAGATGCGGGTACGCCTGGAATATCTGATCCTGGTGCAGAATTGGTTTCAATATTGCGTCGTGATATGGCTGGGGAATTATCTGAAAATCAAACATCAGAGGAACTTTTAGATGGAGATGGTACTAAGTTGAAGATAGAGTCTGTACCCGGAGCATCTGCTCTTACAGGAGCTCTTTCTATAGCTGGTGTCCATTGTGCAGACTTTGTCTTTCTGGGTTTTCTACCACACAAGAAGGGAAGAGAGACTCTATTCAAGGAGATATCTGCCTCCGAGCGCACCTGTATATTCTATGAATCACCGCACAGGATTATGAAGACACTGGAGTCATTAGTTGCGCATCTTTCAAATAATAAAAACGTTGAAGCTGGAGCCAGCATTAACGCCAGAACAAAAAAGCGCGTGACTGTTTGTCGTGAGCTGACGAAAATCTTCGAAGAGGTTGCGAGTGGCTCTCCATATGAGGTTTTGACATACTTCACCAAGCATACAGACAAGGTCCGTGGAGAATTTGTGGTGATAGTATCTTAGTTTTGTTATAATCAATCCATTATGTCAAAAAGACAAATTATAATATTGCTCGGAGTTTGGGTAGCCATCTTTTTATTCCTAGGATTTCCACAAGGATGGCAGAAGATTTTTGCCATCGCTACTGGTCTATATCTGATCATTCTAGCTTATTCACTTAGCTCAGATGCAACCAAGACCACAGATATCAGGTCATCATTCGTAGAACACAAATCGACGACCATGCCCATTGAGATCAAACAAACAGAACCAGTACAATCAGTCAAAGAAGACATATATGTAACCTCAGAAGCTATTACGGAGAGTATTGACCCCGCCGCTCAATAGGAGATATGACACGCATAGCCACAGTCATCATCACAGCGGCCGTTCTTGTCGCTATAGTTGCGGCTGTGTTCTCTATATTGCCAGCCAATAAGGTTTATTTATCTCTCGGTGATCTCGCAGAAAATAGTTCATCAACAATATCTTCATCATCCATACTTACAAATTCTGTAGCGACGACTACGTCTAAGGATCTTTCAGCTGTTCCAACTTTTGTCGTCAAGCATATCCTGCCACCAGATGCTGTGAAGGGTATATATTTCACAAATTGGGCGGCCGGAACTCCTTCATTTAAGAAAAGTCTTTATAGTTTATTGGATGGTACGACTATCTTGAATTCGGTCGTTATCGATGTTAAGGATTATAGTGGTCGTGTCGGTTTCGAGGTCTCTGACCCAGATCTAATAAAGATTGGTTCTGTCCAGAAACGTATCCCAGATATAATGAAATTCATCGGCTCATTACACGATAAGGGTATATATGTTATAGGTCGTGTGGCTGTATTTCAAGATCCATATATAGTTAAAGTGAAGCCTGAATGGGCTATACACGACGCACGTAATGGTGGTTTGTGGAAGGATTCCGGTGGAGCTTACTGGGCCGATCCAACGAACAAGGATTTTTGGAAATACATAGTATCTATCGCCAAAGAATCTTACGCTGATGGATTTGATGAGATAAATTTTGACTATGTACGTTTTCCTTCAGATGGGTCGGTGTCGAGTGCGGTATATTCCGTCACACCTAAAGGGTTCTATATTTATAAGCCAATACCAAATATCAAACTTGCACAAGGAGTTGCTTCTACTTCAGTACCCCAGGCATCATCGACTAAGAAATTGGCAACCAGCACAAGATCTGTTGCTACTAGTACTAAGGCTATCGATACAAGTACGAAAATCATAGCCACCAGCACAAAAGTATTTATAACTGGAAAATCCGAAGTGATACGAGAATTCTTTGCATATCTACATGACGAGCTTGCCTCGTCTACATATGGTATGAATATTCCAATATCTGCAGATTTATTCGGGCAAACAACTAGTGATACCGGAGACATGGGTATAGGTCAGGTCATAGAAAATGCTATGCCTTATTTCGATTATATAGATCCGATGGTTTATCCATCGCATTATATAAATGGATTCCTTGGTTATACCAAACCGGCGCTTCACCCATATGAGATAGTGAAGTATGAGATGGATCAGACTGTGACACGGTCTAAAATAGCATCTTCATCACCACTTCTGATGCGGCCATGGCTTCAGGCATTTGATCTTGGTGCGATATATACTCCAGATATGGTACGTGCGCAGATGAGTGCTACTTATGATGCGGGACTGAGCAGCTGGATACTTTGGAATGCGGGTAGTGTTTACAACAAGCCGGCCGTTATGGCGGACCCCAAAGGTATGAGTCCGGGTTCAATTCTAAAGCCCATTTTCTAGTCAATAGCTTGGCATCACTTTGTGATTAATTGCATCGGCGGGCGAAGTGAAATTCCCATGTGAAGTCGTTCGTTGTTGTAGTACTCAAGGTAATTCTTGAGGGCTTTGTTTAATGCGTGAATGTTTCTTGGAA
>CAIQCJ010000006.1 GCA_903870315.1 uncultured bacterium
AGCACCTTCAGGTATAAACACTACGATCAGTCTTGTACCATACAATCCTACGACAGGTGTGAGTGGTACCCCAATAAAGTTGTCTTCACCACTCATAGAACAGTCTAAAGCTGGTGTCACTATAAATAAGAATATTCCACTTGGTACTTATGAAATAGAGTTGGTAGCCAAGATAAATAAGACGACATCTATAACAGCTACTAGCGGAGTCTTCTCTGTAGTATCCTTCGTCAAACCACTTATAGATTCTGTGTGGACTCAAGCTACAACCACAGCTAGTACTTCTGGTACATTTCTCCTGTTAAATGGTAACGGCTATGCTTCCTCGAGCAATACATTGACAATAAAACCTGTGACAGGCTCTGGTAAGCCACTTGTTATCAAGGACCTAACTTCGATTGATGGTATGCATATAACTACTATCTTATCTCCTGGTCTAGTAGCAAGCTCCAGTATGTATACGTTCGTTGTCTCAAACTGGTTCGGTACTAGTACAGCTCTAAAGGCTGCCGTCACGTTTGTTCAGTCTGCTAGTACTCCTCTTACTGGGTCGATAGTATCTCAGACTGTTGCAACTACAACTTCAAACCAATCCAATATCCAATCATCTACATCATCACAAGCCACATCTACACCACCTCAAAATGTAGCAACCTCCTCGTCAGCCACTTCAACATCTACAAATACAGTTATTACTCCAGCCCCAACCATCACATTTACAGCATCTCCTGCGTCTGTGACTAAGAGGGGATCTACCACTCTGACTTGGGTCGTAACCAATGCTACGAAATGTCTAGCGTCGATTGCTGGTAATGGACCAATGGCCCAAAGTTGGAAGGGATATAAGAATATCGCTGGAGGGACTGAAAAAATATCAAACATCATGTTCAACAGTACATACGTACTCACCTGTACTGGTTCTGGAGGATCGACCTCAGCTTCTACGATTGTAACTATCAGTCCTACAGCTTTCTTTGATATCTACTCTATGACAGCAGATGCATGGGATGGTCTCAAGTCGTTGTTTGGGTTCTAGTAATCTGGAACTTAGGCATTACAGGACATACTTTCAGAATTGAATCTGCCAGAGTATGTATTGACATATTATACCAATGATGGTATACTTGTAAAAGTCATGTGATTGGTTTACTGATGATTGTAAAATCCTGAAGTAGCCACAGAAAATTGCACAAAGTAAAAAAAACGTAGCCCTGGCGGGCGGAAAGGGGGAGTCTTATGAAAAAGATTCTTCGCAAAGCTGTAAAACAAGCATCACTTATCGTAGCATTGATGTTGTTGGCAACATCGGTGACGGGGTGTGTTGCGTACGGCATTACTCCACTGTTTCAAGCACAGAAGATTGCTGGGCCGACAAATTGATGGATAGCCAAATTCAGATGTTGCTTGGAAATAAAACGGCGCTCACTTCGTGGGTGCCGTTTTTACTTATATAGAATATTCAGAAGAGATATTTTATCTATGGATGAAAGAAGAAAGCCACTGCAATGATGATATAAGCCGCTAGTAGCTGGACCCCTTCGAACCAGTTACTTTCGCCGTCCTCGATAATGGCATTTACTATGAAGACCGAAAATACAATAGTTACAAGTTCAAATGTATTGAAGACTAGACTCATTTGATGTTGAAAGAAAAGACTTATGATCACCAGCGCCGGGGCTACGAACATAGCTATCTGAGTGGCGGAACCGATGGAGACTTGCAGTGCTAGATCCATCTTGTCTTTCATGGCAACTGTTATGGCGGAGACGTGTTCGGCAGCGTTGCCTATGATAGCAACTAACACCACACCAATGAAGAGTTCAGTCCAACCAAATCTAGCGACGAGTGGTTCTATAGAACCAACCAAGATCTCACTCATAAAGGCGACTGCTATAGTAGCAACGAATAATATAGTCAAGCTCTTGGTCTTGCTCCACTTAGCCTCGACTTTTGCAACTTCTTCTTCATAGAGATGTTTGTGTGTTCTGAGAGAGAACCACAGGTTTGCTCCATAAGCTAATATCATAATGATAGCTACAGCGACACTCAACTGTTCTATGATCTGAAAGTTTGGAGTACCGGAAGTCTGTAAGAAAATAGCCGGTATCACCAATGATGTTACAGCCAATAGAAGGGTAGAGCCAGCGGCCTTCGCGGCGGTAGCATTGAACTTCTGCTGCTTTCTGTTGTAACCACCAGCTAGTATAGCTGTTCCAAGCACCAGTAGAAGATTGCCCAAAATAGAACCAGTGATAGAGGCCTTTACTACTTCTGTGAGTCCAGCCTGTAGAGCGAATATGCCGATGATAAGCTCCGTAGCATTACCGAAGGTGGCATTCATAAGTCCGCCGAGAGCTGGACCTGTGTATATGGTGAGCTCCTCGGTTGATTCGCCGATATATTTCGCGAGTGGGACTATCGCTATAGCTGAGAGTAAGAACAAGATCGTTGGTGGTACTCCCATAAACTTAGCAACGAAAGTTATCGGTACGAATATAAGGAGCGAAAGAAAGAATTTTTCCATACGGTTTTTACTATTTTGTAATGGTTATTGGACATGGCTATTTATTAATATGAAATGTTGGCACATGACTTTGTCCTTCAGGATGGTTGAGAGTTTGATAAACCTTATCACCACGGATCTCATACCAAGGATGAACGTCATGTCCTTGTGGGTTGTGTACGGTCGTATATATTTTGTTGCCTCTGACTTCATACCACGGCATCAACTTTGATCCTTGGGATTGGTTGTACATAGTGCCATAGACTTTGTTGCCCTCGACTTTGAATTGTGGGCGCAATGTATCTTGAGTCTTACTGTACTCGGTATTGTAGAAATGCATATATTTTGTAAGGTTATTGGGTTAAGTTTATATGTAGGTATTATATCATCTAATATTTGTCACTACATCATTCAAAATGCGTAGCTTTCTCCTTGTCGGAAACAGCATTTGCGAGCATATCTAATCCTGATAAAGACGGATCTTCGGTTATTAGTCTTATAGCTTCTTCACGGGCAGCTTCAACCATCTTCATATTTTTCAAAGCTTCCATAGCGACATCGGATATACCCCATTGGCGTACACCAGAAAGTTCACCAGCACCCCGTTGGGCCAAGTCTAACTCAGCTAGTTCGAAACCATTTTTAGCAGTTATGAGAGCTTGAAGTCTAACTCTAGATCTATCAGAGTTAGTGGAGGTAAATACATAACAGTAAGCTTGATGTGAGCTACGCATGACACGGCCACGCAACTGATGGAGTTGTGCTAGTCCAAATCTCTCAGCACCTTCTATAACTATAACTGTGGCGTTGGGGACATTGACACCAACTTCGACAACAGAGGTTGAGCAAAGTATGGTGATCTTGCCTTTCTCGAAATCATCCATGATACGATCTTTTTCTGATGCAGTCATCTTGCTGTGCATGATGCCTATTTCGTATTCAGGAAAGATGGATTTCTTCAGATGCTTGGCCTCTTCTTTCACTGATTTGGCGTTTAGTGCGGATTCTTTTTCTGGATCTGGTTCGTCTATGCGTGGACAGATGACGAAAGCTTGTCTGCCCGCGCGCAATTCTAGACGAATCTTCTCATAAGTCTCAGCACGTCTGTCTGGTTCGACACTTTCTGTGATGATTGGCTTACGGCCAACTGGTAGTTCATCGAGTAAAGTCAGGTCTAGGTCGCCATATATAGTGAGTGTGAGTGTGCGAGGGATTGGGGTAGCGGTCATAGAGAGAAGGTGGGGCGCTGGCCGTCTGCTATTCTCGGTCGCCTTCGCGACCTGCGAAGTATCTTTCTCGTCAACCTTTTCGGATACGGCCTGCGCCATATTCTTCTTCACCAACTCTGCTCTCTGCTTCATCCCAAAGCGATGCTGCTCATCTATGATAGCGTAAGCTAGATGTTTGAATATTACAGACTTTTGTATGATGGCGTGTGTACCTATGAGTACAGCGATTGTGTCCTCGGCGACCCATTTCAATAGTTGAGTACGAGATATGTCGGTCCAACCTTTGGGATTGACCTTGGAAGGGAATACTTTGCAACTAGAACCGGTGATGAGCCCGATCCTTATTGGCATATAAGAAAAGTATTGTATGAATGATTCGAAATGTTGTGTGGCCAATATCTCAGTAGGACACATATAGGCGACTTGTAAATTTCCGAAATCTTGCTTGACCAATCTGGTGGTACCATCTTTCTCGTCAATCTTGGATACTTGTGGTCGTGAAGTGATAACTGCGTAGGCTGTAGTGGCCGCTACAGCTGTCTTACCAGAGCCTACATCACCTTCAAGTAGTCGGGACATTGGACGATCGCCGCGCATATCCTCAAGTATTGTATTGATGGCGCGCTTTTGTGCCTCAGTCGCTTGAAACGGAAAGCGCTTCACGAATTCTTGAACATGCTTTTCATTTACATCTATAGAAAAAGTAGGGTTCTTTTCATATTGCGCACGTGCTTGTTGGCGGCCTAGCTGGATCAAGAATATCTCTTCGAAAGAAAATCTCTTACGAGCGGATATGGCGTCATCATTTTTTATAGGTGTGTGTATCCAAATTAGCGCTGTCTTTACGACTGGGAGATTGTATTTGTTTATGATATCTGGTGGCAGTATTTCAGTCAGATCGTCCAAGACACCACTCTTGAATACCTTCTGTATGGCATGATATATCCAAAGAGAAGTGATGCCACGTGATTCTGGATATATAGGATATAGAGTGTGTCTATCAAGTCCTCCGTCTGAAATTTGATCGTTGAAAAGTGAGTCCAAAGCGACCGAAGGTAGTTTGTCCACCACTTCTATCTTTGGATTGGAGAAATATAACTCGCCAGTTTTTCTACGCTCTGAGACTTTACCTTCGATACGCACCGAGGCATCATTTGGAGTCATCTTGGCAAGATATGGTTGGTTGAACCAGACACAATGTATAGTGCCTGTCTCATCTTCAACTGTGCCTGAAGCCATAGGAATCTTGCTGCGGAAACCCCTACTAGCTTTGAGGTTTGTGATTTTGCCAAATATAACGACAACATCACCTTTCGATAAGCTTTCTATGTTTTGGGTTTTGGCGATGTTGCCATACCGAACAGGAAAGTGGTGAAGGAGGTTATATATGGTGACCAGACCAAGTTTCTTCAAGGCCGTCTTCTGAATAGCCGTCAGACGGAAATGTTCAGTTATTTGGTCGGTTACGGAGATATTCATGATGTTATTGTAGCAAACTTTGAAAATACGTGAGAATTGTGCAACAATGACTCAACATGATGAGTTTGTATGAATCATGGTCATCTTTGGAAATTTTGTGGTCGAGTGACAGCATGTAGATACGATGATCAGGTGACATTGTGTAAGTACGATATGGAGCTGTGACAGTATGTAGGTGAAACAACCTGGAGACGTGGCTGAGTGGTCGAAAGCGCCTCACTGCTAACGAGGTAAGCCCTAACCGGCTTCATGGGTTCGAATCCCATCGTCTCCGCACTGGATACTTTTTATCGGAAGACCCGTAGACCTTTATTTTTAGCCGTCTTACAGAACGGTTCGAATCTCGTACTGATTCAATTGTTTATGGGATTCGAACTTAGCGACCAACATCTTCTCATTCATGTCAAAAAATGATAAAGTCTGTTTACGTATATGAGACTGGAGCATTTTAAAATTCAATCGTTCAGATCAATAGAGGATGTCAGTATTTACTTCCCAAAGAATAAACCTGTTGTTATTTTTGGTCCCAACAACGCAGGTAAATCTAATATTCTCAAGGCACTTGACTGTCTCCTTGGAGAAAAATATTCAACATATTTTGATTTTCAAGATAGCGACTACTTCCTCAGAGATAAGAAAGAGTTTCCTAATATTTCTCTTAGCGCAACATTCGATGAAGATTTTTATAGAAGTAGGGGTGGCGAAACTACGAAGAAAATATGTTTCACCACCAATCTCGATGTTGAGGGAAAAACTGAACACTTGTATCACCTCGATAATGAAGCTAAGACAAAAATATATTTATCTCAGGAACAGAGATCTAGGTGCAATTTCATTTTAATTGATGCGACTCGAGATATGGCCCGGACCCCAAAAGTTGCACGTTGACCTTGTATAATTAATAGCACTAATATACAAGCATATGACAAAACATCGCATCGCTCCTGAAGTAAAGGAGCAGATTATTAATCGCATCAAGAATGACGGGATCACTGTTG
>CAIQCJ010000007.1 GCA_903870315.1 uncultured bacterium
ACACGACCAATTCATTGGACGGTTATTGGAGTCGCCTCAAGAATCTTTTAGGCGCGCATCGCGGAAAAAGCAAAGAAAGAATCAGGAAGATTGCTACTGAAATACTACGCAAACAGACTGCTTAAATTACCATTAGACCCTAAATACAAATGTTAATCAAAAAGCCCCGTTGTGGGGCTTTTTGGTTTTAGTGGTTATTGTTATAGTTTAATTCATCTAAAGGTGAATGGTGAACCACCTTTCTCAAGTATAGTATCTTCTATAGCCTATCAGCTATCTCTTTGGCTAGTTTGCTTATGACTTCTCCAGTGGCTAGTTGGCCTATCTGACCTTTGCCAGTTTTTGTGGCTAGGTCACGGCTTTCTAGAGTCACTTTTCCTTCTGCTATATCTTTGTCACCAATAATGATGAAGTATGGAATACGAGCATTTTTGGCATTACGAACTTTCTTGCCGAAATTGTCGTCGCTGTCGTCTATATCTGAACGGATATCTTTGTCTAGGAATAAATTGTTAATCTCTCGAGCAATCTTGCTATGGCTTTCTCCGACAGGTATAACTCTTACTTGGATTGGCGAAAGCCATAGAGGAAAATTACCTGAATAATGTTCGATGATGATACCCAAGAAACGTTCCAATGAACCAGATATAGCACGATGGATAACAACAGGCCTTTCTTTCTCACCTTTTTCATTTATAAAAGAGAGATCGAATCTTTCCGGTAGGTTGAAGTCACATTGGATGGTGGCTAGTTGCCATTCACGACCTATGGCATCTTTGAACATGAAATCTAGCTTAGGACCATAAAATGTTGCTTCGCCAGGAACTCGTTTATAGTTGATACCATTGGCTTTAGCGGCTTTTTCCAATGAGCTCTCTGCTAGATTCCAGACATCTTCTGTTCCAAGATATTTACTCTTATCTTCACCACGCACAGACAAGGAAACCCAATAGCCATCCATCATACCGAAAGTCGTGTAGAATTTCTTGATAACTTCCACAATAGTCGAGACCTCCTGTTCTATCTGAGAGACGCGACAGAATAGGTGTCCATCATCTTGAGTTATGGAACGAACACGGGTGAGACCAGCGAGCTGACCAGACTTTTCATCGCGGTATACTGTAGCTGGTTCGAAATATCGGACTGGCATATCTCTGTATGAGAACTGGTTGTCAGCGAATATCTGCATGTGGTGGGGGCAATTCATCGGCTTCAGAAAGAACTTCTCTTCTTTTCCTTGGACTCGGAATAGCTCGTCACCAAACTTTGCGGCGTGGCCAGACTTGATATATAGATCCTCCTTAGCTATATGAGGAGTCCATACGCGCAGATAGCCACGTCTTTTGTGTAGCTCCCAAAGGTAATCTTCTATAGACTTACGTATAATCATACCGTTTGGTTGTATGAGTGGAAGCCCTGGACCAACAAGTGATGATGTTGTAAAGAGTTTGAGTTCTTTACCAAGCTTCTTATGATCACGCTTTTCGGCTTCTTTCATCATGTTTTCGTAAGTATCTAGTTCGGCATTTGTGATGAAAGATAAGCCATAAATACGAGTAAGCATAGAGTTCTTTGCGTCACCTCGCCAATATGCACCAGATATGTGAGAAAGTTTGAATGAATCTGGGGCAATTTCTTTTGCAGGATCTTCTGCATGACCACCACGACAAAGGTCGGTAAAAGTGCCAGAAGTATATAGAGTTATAGGTTCTTTCTTGGCCACGATCTCGTCTATAAGCTCAAGCTTGTATGAATTTACTTTGAATATTTCTTTGGCTTTTTCTGCAGAGACTTCAGTGCCAATAATACTCTTCCAAGAAGGGAGTAGCTTGCGCATCTTTTTCTCAATATCTTTAAGTTCTTTTTCTGATGGTTTATTACCTGGTCGAAATTCGAAGTCATAATAGAAACCATTGTCTATGACTGGACCTATTGTTGCTTTGGCGTCAGGATATAGTTCAAGCACAGCCGCAGCCAAAAGGTGTGCTAAGGTGTGGCGCACATAGTCTAGTTTCGTGTCGTTATTCATAGTCAGTATGTTAACAGATATATTGTATATTTGGAAACATTTTATTTTGTCCACCTACTCACTATACATAGGTTCATCCTCTTATCCCCACCCACCTCTATTTGCTCACAGTATGCGGGGGGGGGTATACTTACCTGTATATCAACCTCTTAACATCTCCCATATGTCCTTTCTCCATAT
>CAIQCJ010000008.1 GCA_903870315.1 uncultured bacterium
ATATGGAGAAAGGACATATGGGAGATGTTAAGAGGTTGATATACAGGTAAGTATACCCCCCCCCGCATACTGTGAGCAAATAGAGGTGGGTGGGGATAAGAGGATGAACCTATGTATAGTGAGTAGGTGGACAAAATAAAACCGCTAGGGAGGCGGTTTTATTTACTGAATGACATTCGAAAATAATTTATCCAAGTATAACCTTTGACTTCTTCTTACCAACCTGGCGACGTGAGACAATAAAGACGTTTGAATACTTTTTTGGAGCGCGAGTCTTCTGACCCTTACCAGCAGGCTTACCCCAACGAGTCTTGAGACGGCGTAGACCACGACCTTGTCTCTGTTCACCTCCACCATATGGGTGATCTACTGGGTTCTGAGCTGTTCCACGAACGGTAGGACGTATACCCATCCAACGTGAGCGACCGGCCTTACCGATATTGACTAGACGATTTTCTTCATTTGAAACTGCACCTATAGAAGCCCAGGCATCTTCATGTATCTTACGAACTTCAGTAGAAGGCATCTTTATATGGGTATAGCCAGCATCGTTAGCGACCACTTGAGCAAATGATCCAGCCGAACGAACTAACTTAGCTCCTGAACCTGGCTTGATCTCGATATTATAAATAAATGTACCAACCGGTATCTTCTTAAGTGGCAAACGATTACCTACTTGTATAGGAGCATTCTCCGAAACGATAAACGAGTTGCCTACCTTCATAGTCTTGGGTAAGAGAATATAGCGCTTAACTCCGTCCTTATAAGAGACTATACCGATATAGCCAGTGCGGAAAGGATCATATTCTACAGTCTTAACTGTAGCTATTATATCCCTCTTTTCATACAAGAAATCGATAATACGATAAAGTTTCTTATGACCCCCACCCTTATGACGAACTGTGATACGGCCATGTGCATTACGCCCCATATCACGCTTGAAACCGGTTGTGAGAGGACCATATGGCTCAGAGACAGTAAGATACTGCTTGAAAGGCAAAACTGTCATATGACGGCGAGACTTAGATGTTGGGCGGAATGATTTCATGTTGATAATTTAATAAAATAAATGATGACGACTGATTATACGAATTCTATCTTATCCCCCTTCTTTACAGTAACGACGGCCTTGCGTATCCCTGATACAATACCGCGTCTACCGCGAACAAAGACTCTCTTGGAAGGATTGTTGATAAGAGCTATCTTAACCGGAGTGACTTTGTAAAGAGTCTTCACCGCCTTGGAGATAGAATCCTTGTTAGCTTTGGCAGATATAACAAATGTGTAAACTCCACCTTGACTGAGTAAACCTGACTTCTCTGTGATGTGAGGACGTATAATAGTCGACGTAGCTAAAGTGTTGATGGTGTTTGATGTAGGAATGACCACGGCCTTACTAGCAACAACGACAGCCTTAGTCTTCGCAGCATTTTTAGCCTTTGGCTCTGATACCAAGAACTTCTCTTCTTTCTTTTTTGATCCGAATAATGCCATGGTATTAATTATTTAGTCTTAGTTTTTGTAACCTTTTCAACCTTGGCCTTTTCGACTTTTTCAGGCACAACCTTGGCAGGCATGGTCTTTGCAGAAGCGCTCATATCCTTCAATACATTTGCGGGATTCACAACAACCAAGAAGGTATGGTTCAAGACGGATACCGGGTTTATGTTACGAAATTCTTCAAGTGAAATATTACCTATATTACGGAAACTCTTGGCGACAGCGTCCGTCTTCTTCTCTACGGCTATGATAGCTGTATTGACCTTCTTTGTAGCCAACCTTTCGAATCCTTTTATAGATGATAATGATCCTACGATAGTCTGGGCTTCGGCTGTCTTGGGTGCCTTGATGTCCAAAGAATCTATGAGGAGTATCTCTCCATCCTTCATCTTACGAGAAAGGATAGTATAGAGAGCCTTGATACGAGCTTTCTTGTTGATTTTACGCTCGAAATTCTTGTCCGCACGAGGACCGTGAGCAATACCACCACCAACCCATATAGGTGAGCGTGTAGAGCCGTGACGAGCGCGACCTGTACCTTTCTGTCTCCACGGCTTCTTACCTCCACCACGGACTTCTCCGCGAGTTTTGACATTAGCTACTGGAGAACGCGAATTCGAATTCATCAGACGAACTATTTCGTGGACTAGGTCTGCGTTCCAAGGTAACCCGAAAATAGACTCCGGCAGACTGATCTTACCTGTAGATTTACCTTGTGTGTTGTAGATTGTTGTTTCCATGTTTTTGTTTGAATCTTTTGTTTATGGTTTGGCTGGTATGTATTATGCTGAAACAACTTCTACCAATGTACCCCTTCGACCTGGTATAGCTCCAGAAACATACAGGATGTTCTCTTCTTGGTCAATATGTGCGACCTTGAGACCTTTGACTGTTATACGATCAGAGCCCATGCGACCTGCCATACGCATACCAACTGGAACGTGTGTGCGGAGACCACCACCAATAGAACCTGGTTCACGCTCAGAGTGCTTCTGACCGTGTGTGCGAGGACCTCCATGGAAGCCATGGCGTTTGACTACACCCTGAAAACCTTTACCCTTCGAAATGGCACTAACGACGATAGCATCACCAGCTTTGAATTGTGATAGCTCTATCTTGTCACCAACCTTTAGGGTTGAACCAGCTTGTTGTGTACCTTCTGTACGGAATTCTGACAAAGCAGCGAAATTACCAAGATCTTTGAGGTGGCCTTTGAGGGGCTTGTTGATGCGAGAAGCGTTACGACTTCCTTCACCAACCTGAATAGCTTCATAACCATCACGTTCTTTCGTGCGGACATCTGTGACTACGTTGCCTTGTGCAGAGACCAGTGTGACTGGAATAGCCGCGCCAGAAGCATCATAGATTTGGGACATATTTAACTTTCTTCCAAGGATGAATTTCATGTTGTTATCGGTTTCGCCACGGGAGCGAGTAGCTAATTTTTACAAATTCGAAGGCGTCAGTGACATATATTCACTACGACTAATGTTGTTTTGTAAAAATCATCTATCCGCTCCCCTGGCACTATCTATTACATCATTTTGACGTCAATGTTTACACCTGATGGCAAACTCATATTTGTGAGAGCCTCAATGACTTTCGGATTCGGGTTGATAATATCGATCAGACGCTTGTGGACTCTCATCTCGAACTGTTCACGTGAGTTCTTATCTATGAAAGAAGCACGGTTGACAGTGTACTTTTTTATCTCTGTAGGCAAAGGAACTGGACCATGCACCTCTACATCATAACGAGCAGCTGTGTCCATAATCTGTTTCAATGATGCATCCAGTATCTTATGTTCGTAAGCACGTATACGTATACGGAGATGAGGTACCTCACCAGCAGTTTTGATCTTCTTTGTACGAACTGGGGCTTTCTTTGTGGTTTCCTTTGCTGTGGTAGTCATAATAGTTAGTTTGATGTTGTGGCGCTGAGCGCATTAGGCAACTATCTTTGTTACAACACCGGCACCGACTGTCTTGCCACCCTCACGGACAGCGAAACGCATCTGGGCCTCTAGAGCAACTGGGGCAACGAGCTTAACCTTAAATGTAACTGTATCTCCTGGCATAACCATCTCTACTCCAGCATTCAATGTTACTTCTCCAGTAACGTCTGTTGTACGGATATAGAACTGTGGCTTATAACCTGTGAAGAACGGCGTATGACGACCTCCCTCTTCCTTCCTCAAGACGTAAACCTCGGCTTCGAACTCAGTATGAGGCTTAACAGAGCCAGTTTTTGCAAGGACTTGACCACGAGAAACGTCGTCCTTAGCTGTACCACGAAGAAGTAAGCCAGCGTTGTCACCAGCCTGACCTTCTTTTAGAGACTTATTGAACATCTCAATACCAGTAATGGTTGTCTTTGTAGTATCTCTAAAGCCGACAATCTCTACTTCCTCACCAACCTTGATGATACCGCGTTCTATACGGCCAGTAACTACTGTTCCACGGCCTTCAATAGAGAATATGTCTTCGATAGGCATAAGGAATGGCTTATCCATCTCACGAACTGGAGTAGGGATATAGCTATCCAAAGCAGCAATAAGCTCGTCGATCTTGGCTGTCCATTCTGGCTGACCTTCTAGAGCGCCTGTAGCTGAACCGCGTATAACTGGGACAGTTTTACCATCGAACTGATTCTTTGTAAGGAGTTCACGCACTTCTTCCTCCACAAGGTCAATAAGATCCTTTTCAGGGACTAGGTCACACTTGTTCAAAAATACTATAATCTTTGGAACACCAACCTGACGTGCCAAAAGGACGTGTTCACGAGTCTGTGGCATAACACCGTCTGTAGCTGAGACAACAAGAATGGCGCCATCCATCTGGGCGGCACCAGTAATCATGTTCTTGACGAAGTCGGCGTGTCCTGGACAGTCGATGTGGGCATAGTGACGAGTAGGAGACTCATATTCTACGTGTGAGAGTGAGATAGTAACTGTCTTTGTTGCATCACGAACTGTACCTCCTTTTGTAATATCTGCGTAAGCCTTGAGTTGAGCGAGGCCTTTCTTTGACTGAACAGCCAAAAGAGCGGTCGTCAATGTAGACTTACCGTGGTCGATGTGACCGATTGTTCCCACGTTAACGTGAGGCTTGGTGCGATTGAATTCTGCTGCCATATGATTATTGATTTAGTGCTTTGACTCGCATTATTTGGGCGTGATGCTTATTTTCATAAGCGGGCCAAACAGCGAGAGTCAAAGATAAATTGTTAATAGTTAATAACGTTAATAAAAACGCTTGGGTAAGCGATTGGGAAAGATTAGCATAGTGCGTCACTACATGTCAATGGTATAAGCCAAAAGCGCCTATCTGGCGCTTTTGAGGAATGTCTATATTATGAATTATAGACATTGTGTGTGAAGAGCTTAACGATTTCTCTTGGCTGTACTCTTCTTGGACTTCTTGACTACCTTCTTTCCTTTTACTACACGAGATTTATTTACTTTCTTTTTCATTTGAATGGATACGAATATTTTATACGGAGTTTTTTAAACAGGATGATTTATTTCTTCGAGATTGGTGCGCCTATGCACAGAAATAATCACTGACTGCAATTCATTATGACATCATGCGCGCAGAATGCAATGTGTGCATAACATTTTTTCAGATAGAGAGTCTTTATCTGAAGAATAAACCACTCAATAGATTTACGAGAGTATCTAAGACACTAGCTGTCTGATTTGAGAAATCTAAATAAGGGGCTGTCCCCTTGATCTTAGTGAACGTCAAAATACCAGTAGCCGATTACAGTTTCGGCGGACTTGCAGGAAGTTTCTATTATTCGGATGAACTGCTCGCGGAGTTTCCTAGATAAAGAAAGCAGTAATACATACTTATCGACACACGAAAAGCCCCTTGCAAGGGGCTTTTCTAGTCCTTGAATATTTTCTACTGAAAATATTCTGTGGGTGTGTCTCAAAGTATGTATTACTGCTTTCTTTTTTCAGCAATCTCCAATGCAACGTTTGCTGGCACTACTTCATAGTGATCGAACTCCAACTGCGCACTCCCTTGACCGGATGTCATTGAGCGAAGCTGTGTCGTATAGCCGAACATTTCTGAGAGTGGAACTTTTGCAATGATCGAGATGACTTGACCCTTCGGGTTGCTGCCTTCGATCTGTCCACGCTTGGAAGCGATAGAACCATTGACGTCACCCATATACTTTTCTGGACAAACGACTTCGAGCTTCATGATCGGTTCGAGGATAACAGGCTTGGCGCGCTTACATGCGTCTTGGAAAGCCTGTGAAGCTGCAATCTTATAAGCGATTTCCGATGAGTCAACATCATGGTAAGAACCAAATGTCAGTTCACAAGAAATATTCACCATCTTGTAACCAGCGACTGTACCGCGATCCATGGCTTCGTGGACACCCTTTTCAACAGCTGGGATGAATTCCTGAGGAATAACACCACCCTTGATAGAGTTTATAAATTCAAAATCGTCATAACGTTTGACGTTCTTAGGAATTTTTTCACCTTCAACAAGTGGTTCCATAGGCTTCAGAGTGAGACGAACGTGACCGTATTGACCCTTACCACCAGTTTGCTTGATATATTTATTTTCTGCTTCAGCAGTACCAAGAATAGTCTCACGATAGGCTACTTGAGGTTCGCCAACATTGGCTTCAACACCAAACTCGCGCTTCATACGATCGACCATAATCTCGAGGTGAAGTTCTCCCATACCAGAGATGATGGTCTCACCCGTTTCCCCGTTGGAAGAAATACGGAATGTTGGGTCTTCGTTTCCAAGCTTACGAAGTGCCATACCCATCTTCTCTTGATCAGCTTTTGTCTTTGGTTCGATGCGTAGAGACACGACCGGTTCCATGAATTTGATAACTTCAAGAACTATAGGATGAGCTTCGTCACAAAATGTGTGCGATGTAAGAGCGTCTTTGAGACCGACAGCTGCGGCGATTTCACCAGCAAAGACTTTCTTAACTTCTTCACGTTTGTCAGCTTGGAGACGGACAATACGGCCAAGACGTTCTTTCTTGCCAGTAGTGGCATTGTATATATAAGTACCTGCTTCAATGGTTCCGGAATAGACGCGGAAGAATGTCAAAGCACCGACGAATGGATCGTTCTGGAGCTTGAAAGCAAGAGCTGAAAAAGGCTCTTCATCGGAAGCGTGGCGTTCTATCTCAGCACCAGTGTTGGGATCAATACCCTTGATAGCTGGCATATCGAGTGGTGATGGTAGATAGTCAACAACAGCATCTAGTACGAGCTGAACTCCAACGTTTTTCAGAGCTGAACCAGTGAAGACTGGAAATAGATGGTTGGCGATAACGGCCTTACGAGTGATGACTTTGAGTCTGTCTACCTGACCATCAAACGACTTACCTTCTAGGAATTCTGTCATAGCAGCCTCATCTGTCTCAACAATCTTTTCTATGAGAATGGCGTGGTATTTGTTTGCCTCTTCGAGCATATCTGCTGGAATATCTTTTTCTATGACATCTTTACCTTTTTCACCTTCGAAATAGTAAGCCTTCATCTTAAGAAGATCGACGACACCGTTATGCTCACCTTCTAGACCTATAGGAAGCTGAAATCTGACTGCATTTTTATTCAAACGCTCAAGAATAGATTGGAATGAACGCTCAAAAGATGCACCCATACGGTCCATCTTGTTGATGAAACAAAGACGTGGAACTTTTCCATCGTCAGCATAACGCCAGTTTGTTTCTGACTGAGGTTCTACGCCGGCAACACCGTCGAAGACCACGACCGCACCGTCGAGTACACGTAGAGAACGCTTCACCTCTACTGTGAAGTCAATGTGTCCTGGAGTGTCGATAACATTGAAACGGACTTTCTTGGAGAGATCTTGTTTGCCGTCAGCACCATTCAAACCCATCATATATGTAGGGTTCCAGAAACAAGTGATGGCAGCGGCAGTGATAGTGATACCGCGCTCACGTTCTTGCTCCATCCAGTCGGTAGTAGTCTCACCTTCGTGCACTTCACCAATCTTATGGATCTCACCAGTGTAATAGAGAATACGTTCTGATGTAGTCGTCTTACCAGCATCGATGTGAGCAATAACACCGAAGTTACGTACTTGAGCCAATGGATAGTCGCGATTCATAAAATTTGATTGGTAATGTGTGGCCTTTCGAAGGCGCTATTAATAAATAATGGTAATAAAATTGCCGCCTAACTGCGAAATAAAAAAGCAGACTCTGCCTCTTAATAAGGCATAATGTACAGGAAAATAGAGGAAATGGCAAATAACAGAAATTCACTATATCTATAATGCCCCGATGAGTGTCTTGATGACAAGTAATACCAATATTACAGCCAAAATCTTACCGAACAAAAATACCCAGTCCACATTGACCAGGTATTTTTGATTACTAATAGATTCAGTGGCCTGACAATCACCTCTTGCTCTATTAGATACGATAAGCAAATAAAATCTGAGATTCGCTTCGAGGAGAAATCGACCTAGTCGATTTCTACCAAGCAAAGTGAGCGAAGGCCTTGTTAGCTTCGGCCATCTTGTGGACGTTCTCGCGTTTCTTGACGGCTTCGCCTTCATTCTTCGAGGCAGCGATAATCTCATCGGCGAGCTTGATGTGTATAGGGGCTCCCTTCTTGGAACGAGCGGCGTCGATGATCCATTTCATGGACAAAGCGCTCTTTCTCTCTGGACGAACTTCACGAGGAACTTGGTAGTTGGCACCACCAACACGACGTGAACGTACTTCCATGGCAGGAGTGGTGTTACGGAGAGCGGCTTCGAATACTTCGTGAGGATTCTCAACCTTAGCCTTCTCCTTTATAGCTTTCATACATTCAGCTACTATCTTTCTAGCAATGGTTTTCTTTCCAGAATCCATAATGTAGTTGGTAAACTTGGCCAATTTCAATGACTGATAGTCTATATCAGGCTTCAATTCTCTTTTGATGTTTAATTTTCTTCGCATGTTAGTTTAAATTTACGACACGCTTTTTGGCGCGCCTATATTTTTAATATTTAGGCGACCTTAGCGGCTTTTGGCCTTTTATTACCGTACTGACTACGACCTTTGCGGCGTGTCTCTACACCAGCACAGTCTAGTACTCCACGAACTATTGAGTAACGAAGTCCGACATCCTTCACACGACCACCACGAAGCATGACCACAGAGTGTTCTTGTAGGTTATGACCCATTCCCGGGATATAAGCTGTAACTTCCATACCATTTGTAAGACGAACACGAGCAATCTTACGGATAGCTGAGTTAGGCTTCTTAGGAGTCTTTGTTGTAACTTTCACACATACTCCACGCTTGAAAGGGGCTGGTAGAAATACCGGCTTGTTTGCGATTGTGTTAAATGTGCGCGTCAAAGCAATAGACTTCGACTTATGCTTGAAGCGCTTTCTGTTCGACTTTGTGAGCTGATTTATTGTTGGCATTGTTTAATAAAGTGAAAGCAGGCGGCTTGGCGCGCTTTCGTTAATGGCAATCCTGAATTTTTCACCGCTTTGGGCTTGAGTTTGGTGGCTCTACAGACTTGAGGACTGTACGGTGCAACCATTTACCCTAACGATTACTCATAATTGCCTGAATAATGTACACATCCTCATTTTGTATCGAGATACTAAACGAAGACAGTGGGACTAATGTAACACAGGAATGAGTTTTCAGCAAGAAAATATGCTCTACACCCCCACCCCTGTTATCAAATGAAACACCCAAGGAATAATTGGCATTATAAATTGCCATAGGAAGAAAGCAACTATCAATACAAGTACAAAAGAATATGATTCTAGAATTTGGCGAGTACGACTATGTTGGTGTGGCAAGATAGAAAATAATATCTTGGAACCATCCAATGGTGGGACTGGGATAATATTGAAAATAGCCAGAACTATATTTATGACAACTATATATGAAGATATAGTCACAAAGGAGCTGATGAAAGTATTACTGAGATGACCGGAGTATCCTATGACTAGACGCACTAAGATTCCGAATACCAGTGCAATCATTATATTTGTCACTGGTCCAGCTATAGCTATCAGGAATTCCCCCGAACGTTTGTTCTTAAGATTGTAAGGATTGTAAGGAACCGGCTTAGCCCAACCAAAAGTGAAACCAAACAAAGAAGTTATGATGGGTACTATGATAGAGCCATAGATATCGATATGTTTGAGTGGGTTTATAGTGAGTCTACCTGCCAGCCGCGCGGTCGGATCACCTAGGAAATCTGCCATATAGCCATGGGAAAGCTCATGAGCTATAACGGAGAGTATCAGTATTACGATAGTAAAGATTGTGATCATGGTGGTTGGTTCTGATATCTGGTAGTTATACAGGCTTGCTAAATATCCATTTCATGATAACATAACTCCCACATAACTTTCATGGCAAAAATCTGCGATATAACAAAGAGAGGTTCAATGGCTGGAGGCCGTTATTCAAACCGCACACGTGCGACGCAGTTTAACCCATGCGGAAAAATTCGCCGTTACCCAAATCTACAAAAGAAGCGTGTGTACGTCCCTGAACTCAAGAAGACTATCTCTCTTACTGTCTCTGCTCGCGGACTCCGTACTATACAAAAGAAGGGCGCCTTCAAGGCACTGAAAGACGCTGGCCTTATATAGAAGCCCGGACATAGTCACAATCTACTGATCTTCATATCTCTTCCATCTGAGACGATCTTCACTCCTCCGGTATCTCTGATATTGAATCTGTTTTCTTCCGGAATTCTAGCTAATGGATCCGGTTTTTTTGAATAAACTATGTACGTAGGTTTTACTGCACCCATAAATATAGCGGGGATATTGCTTGAAGTAGCATTCTGGTATATCACAAGAATATCAGACTTAAGATCGCCGACATCATTTTGAATATCCATCCCTGCTCCGGAGGACTTAACAATATATTTCTGTATCTTAGGTGTTACCGACCCAGCCAATAATACAGAGGTTGATCCGTAAGATATCCTCGTTACTAACTCTGGTCCGCTAGCTCTAGAATATACAAAGGTCGAGCTTGCTGACATCGGAAATAATATATCCATACCAACAGACGAGGTACCAGACGGTGACGAATACTTGATTTTATCAGTGATAAATCCGCTATCAAGCACTAAACTATCACCAGCTATAACTTTTTTGACTGGTACACTATTATTTTCTATGAGACTAGTAAAAGTCTTGTATACCTGATCTGTGGTTGTAGATAAGCTGAGGTCTTCCAAGTTTATCGCCGGTAAAATAGCTTCTTCCACAGAATAACGACCTAAGACATCTATAAGCCCAGAGACGTGTCTACTATCGGGTTTCGTGACTATGATCTTATCTATACGACGAGTATAAAATGGCAAGATCGAACTTATCTGCCTTATGATTTCCGAATTTGTACCACCGTCTATAAGTATCCTCTTATCACTGGGGGTACGCAGAAAGATGGCTTGTCCACTCTTCAGAGTAAATATGTAAATCTCAAGTAGTGGTGGACGTTGGTTCTCATACCAGACATAACCAGTAAGTCCAGAAGCGACAGCGACGGTGATAGCACTGACAGTCATAACCTTTTTCAAAGTCTTTTGACGTATTTTGTACATATGTAGATATTAATCTGGCCAGATAAAATCTCCATCAAAAAATCTTCAAGAAACGTTCAAGAAGTTCTCAAGAAGCTATGAATAAAGTGATATAATAAGACGGTACCAACTAACATAAAAATCATGAAAAACTTCACCGCAAAAGCATTTAGCATTCCAGTATTGAAAGGCGTATCAGCTAAGACCAACGAAGAACATTTGAAGCTCTACGCTGGCTATGTAAAAAACACCAACTCCGTAATAGAAAATCTCAGCCAACTCAACAATGAGTATGATAAAAACGCTTATACTATAGGTGAACTAAATCGTCGTTTCGCTTTCGAATGGAATGGTATGAGAAATCATGAAATATATTTTTCATCTCTTGAGAAGGGTTCTAGACCTCTACCAAAATCCGCAACAATAAAAAGACTGGTAGAAACGGAATATGGATCATTCGATGCTTGGCTCACTATATTCAAAAACACCGCACTCACACGCGGGACCGGTTGGGCTGTACTCTCTTATAACAAGAAAAGTGGCAGCTTATTTACGTCTTGGATAGATGAGCAGCATCTAGGTCAGCTCAACGACTGTACTACAATACTGGCATTAGATATGTGGGAACATTCTTACATAGCTGACTATCAACCATCTGGTAAAAAAGAATATATAGAAGACTTCTTCACCAACTTGGACTGGCAGACTATAGAGAAAAATCTCATAGAAGCTATCTAGAAAAATATCTCAGGATTTGTGTGGCGATCTTTGCATGTACCAATATATAACAGTAAAGACCACGTAAAGTATAACCACAAACCATCCAGAAAATCGTGGTACATGTATAGCTGCAAAAGGTATGCGTGCAAAATTTTGCACTACAAATAATTCATAGGCCAACAACAGGTGTGCTCCCCACCCGAAGACCTGTGAAACAACTAAGGATATGAACCCTGTAGCTCCAGTCAAGAAGACCACCAGCATGGTTATCGGTATAAAAGGCAGAACCAAAATATTGACCACTACGCCTATGATAGAGAGCTGGCCCATCATATAGAGTATGAATGGTGAAACAAATATCTGCGTGGCGAAACAAGATGCAACCGTCGAACGCATACCGAACTTATCTGGTATCCAACCTAGGTGTTTTTCTATCGGTGAAGCAAGAAGTATTAGACCAAGGGTCGCTAGGAAAGAAAGCTGGAAAGATGGATCGTGCAATAAGATAGACGGACTCTGGATAACCATTACCAATCCTGAAAATAAAAGCGCACGCACCACACTATAATCTCTTCTAGAAAGATCTGCGAATAGAGCCATACTACCCATAAGACAAGACCTGATCACCGTAGACCCACCACCAACCAATACACAGAAAAGTATCATACCAATACCACCTATAATTATGCCCCAAACTCTTGGCAGTAAAGAGAGCATACGACGTAAGGCAGCTGCCACCACAGTAATATTGAAACCAGACAAGACTACTATGTGTATGAGACCAGCAGTACGAAAATCCTCAAGAAGTTGCGGTCCTAAGGCGCTCTTCTCTCCAACAACTAGACCGGCTGCCAAAGCTGATTGAGGTTCACCTAAAACCATGTCTAGATTTCTCACGAAACGACGCTTAATAGCAAAAAGCCCAGATGATAAAGAATCCCAGATTCCAAGATTTTCATCAGAGATTTTCGTAAGACTTGCGCTCTTCATCTCAAAAAAAATGTCATCCTTAGCCAAGTATCCTTTATAGTCGAAAGATCTACCATCTCCACTTTTGAAATTGAAGGGTTGATTGAGCTTACCCGAAAAACTAACTAAATCTCCAAACCGAAACCTGGGATACGCCAAGGTCTTCACACGTAAAGTTAGGTCGGAGGGACAAACGTCGGACATATCAAGGACTTTCATATCTTCTACTTCTATAGCCAATACTTGACCAGTCTCTTTCAGTTCTGGGTCCTTCGCTACCATGCCTTTTCCTTTCACTGTCTGTTTGAAACATTGTCCGATATCTGGTGGTTTCATATCTGAATATAAGACCACGCGAAACAAAGCCACGAAGATAAGAAGTGACCAAAAAATTATTGTTCCTTTTCTCATAAAGAACATTCTCTAATGGCCAGATAAAATCTCCATCAAAAAATCTTCAAGAAACGTTCAAGAAGTTCTCAAGAAGCTATGAAGATGTATTCAATTCCTTGAATCATAATATCTGTTATCTAGAAAAATCACTGACAATGTCACTCTCCTCAGATATATCCAAAGCTTTTTTGAATCTGGCTCCGTGCTTACCCTTCACGCGTCCCTCACACTCTTGCCAAGTCTTATGCGTCTCTATAACACCATCTACTTTGCTGACATATGAATAAGCTTTTGTACGTGATCTGGTGGAAGAACTCCTCTTTGCTTTAGTCATAAACTCGTCATGAGAGAGGTCTAGTATATCTCGTCCAAACATCATCTCTCTATAACCTGATAATGATCCGTCGTACAATTCGATCTTATACTCAGTCTCTTTGGTTGAACGGGATACATCTTTCATAAGACTATCAGCAAATGCTGTAGCGATCTCATCACAACGTTCATTGCCGACAATACCGACGTGACCACCGATATGATGCCACTTTATATCAAATGGCCTACTTTTTTTTGCACCATGAGAGCTTCCTGTATTGACTAAATAATCGATCTCCTGCCACAAAGCTTTATTGAGAACATCATTTTTCGTCTTCGTCTTCCAAGCATTTTCCTTCCAACCGTGAACCCATTTTGTTATACCGTTTATAAGATAAGAAGAATCTGTATATATATCAATAGTCGAGTCAGGTGACACAACATCTGATAAGCGAAATCGCGTTTTAGATGAAATATATTCTAACACCTTGGCAGCTGCCATAAGTTCCATCCTATTGTTGGTTGTTTGCTTTTCACCACCGCCAAGCTCAGTCACCGAAGCAACTGCAACATCTTCACCACTGTCGAGATTCTTATTACTTATATCTGCAACAGATACGACTATAGCCCCCCAACCACCGGGGCCAGGGTTACCGCGCGAAGATCCATCTGTAAATATTTTGTAATTCACTGCCATATTATACACATATAACGCTGGATGATATACTCATTATGAAGCCTTCCTGTCTGGCTTGCAGTCAAACCAAAGTGATGATGGAGCAGACGCGATTCCGATAAAACTGGAGAGTTTGCAATTGGAGAACCGCGATCTGTCGGTATGTCCGATAATTACCGCATGACATTAGCCAGACAGGGAGCTTCAAACCGTGGACACCCGTGCGTGTCTGCGGTTATTTTTTATCTAACAATCACATCCTCGATCCTTAACCTCAGTTCTGGTCTACCACGAAACATGGATTTTTCTAGAGAAGCTACAATATCACATTGTATACTAAGATTATTGCCACCAGTCATGACCACACCCTTCAATCTTTCTCTCATAATCTTTGCCCACTCTGTGACAGCACCAAAGAAAGAGATAGCTGACAAACGTCGACCATTAGATTGACTTAGAATCAATTCCACGTGATCCTCGCCCTTACCGAAGATACGTACTGAGGCCGGCGACACATTTTTCAACAAGAAAAGAGGTTTCCTATTAGACATTCCAAATGGAGCAAGCCTAGCTATATCATTGTATAGATCCCAATTCACTGCATCCAGAGATATTTCCGCATCAACCAGATCATCCTCATCGATGGTAACACCAATATCCTGTGGATGATTTTCATCTTGAGTATCGAGCCTTGATGATTCATATATCTTTTTTGTTGCATCATTCAAATGTTTTTCCAGGAAATGAACCTGGTCTTCGGCCACAGCAAAACCACCGGAATGTTTGTGTCCACCAAACTGCGTTAAGACTCCACTTGAAACTGCTCGCATGAGCTCTACGACATTTGATTTGCCATCGGACCGACAAGAGCCTTTGATGATATTGCCACCATCACGACCCCAGAGAAAGACTGGCCTATCAAATTCTTCGGCACAAGAATTGGCAGCAAGACCAAGTAGAGAAGGACGCCAATCCGGATTACCAAGGACGATAACTGCTGGTAAACCAGCCATACTGCGACCCACAGCACCTTCGGTGCTCTTGTGCCCAACATCGGCACTAGTAACACTCGAACCATATCTATCACGTAAGATTTTCTTTATCTCTTTCACAAGAGAAGCTACAACACCTTTGCGTTCATTGTTTATATGGTCTAAGTGCTTGGCGGCTTTCAGAGCATCGATATCATTATCGGCAGAAAGTAGATTAAACGCATCCATCGGCACACCCATACGTGAAGCGGCGTTGATGCGTGGCGTGATCATAAAGGCGACATCATCCTCAGAGAGATATTGCTGAGCTATTCGTAAATGAGACAACAGTTGTTGTAAACCTTTACGCTGACTCTTGCGTAAAACTTCCAATCCATATTTAGCAAAAACTCTATTTTCGCCTATAAGCGGTACCATATCAGACAAAGTCGCGATACCTACCAAATCCAATAACCACTTCTCATGACCTATAGGCAGACCCAACCTATCTTTCTTCAAAATAGCCTGAACCAACTTGAAGGCAACTCCGGAGCCACAAAGGGTCTTCTCTGGATAATCACAACCTGGTTGTTTGTGGTCGACTATCACATAAGCTGGTGGCAATATTTCTGGAGCTTCATGATGATCGGTGATGATGACTTCCATACCAAGTTGGTTGGCTCGTGTAACTGGCAAGATATCTGATATGCCACAATCAACAGTCACTACCAGCTTTACTCCCTCGCGTGCTAGCTGTTCTACAGCTTCTATGTTTAGACCAAAACCTTCATTGTGTCTATGAGGAATATATATTGTGAAATTTTTGAATCCGATACGACAAAAGAAATCGTGAAACAATGCGGCACCAGGTATACCATCGGCGTCATAGTCGGCATATATGGCTATCTTGTCACTTACCATATCTAAACTATTTTCTTCTTTCTGAGATTTTATCGCTAAGATAATACGGTCAGCAGCCTTCTCTACATCTTTCAAAAGGAAAGGATCGTGGATATCACGATCATAATCTGGTGAAAGGAACTTTTCAGCATTATGTATATCATCCACACCAGTGATTCCAGTCAATCCACGATGAAACAAAAGCTGTGCTACCAAAGGCGAAAATCGCGCAAGCGGTGCGCGTTCTTTTTCTGTGAGTTGATGGCGTACGGTGTATTTCATATATAAACAATATAATATGTCAACTCAGGTGTGACACAAAGGAAGTATAACAGATATGTTAAAATTAACGCGTACCAAATCAGACTAACGAAAATAACAAATGACATCAGACAAAAACAACGACTGCGTATTTTGCAAAATAGTAAACAAAGAAATCCATGCAAATATAGTTTACGAGGATGACAACTTTCTTGCTTTTCTAGATATACACCCACAATCACCAGGACATACCTTAGTAATACCTAAGAAACATTATCGTTGGGTTTGGGATGTGCCTATAGATATGAATGATGAAAAAGGTCTTACTAGAGATTCTGCCATTGGTAAATATTTCGAAGTTGTGGCCAAGATTGCCCTTGCGGAGAAAAAAGCCTTTGGACAAGAAGCTATTTGGAGCAAAGTTATGGGGGATGAAGTACCACATGCACATGTCTGGGTATTTCCACATACAAAAACGATTGGAGATAAAAACGCTCTAGAAGAAAATAAAGAGAAAATAATATCTGCGTTGAAAACGCTGAGATAGCTTATGGTGTTAGGGGTTTTAATTCAATGCATCTATCCCAGGTAGAGACCCTTTTGCTAGAAAATCCAACATAGCACCACCGGCAGCAGAAACAAAGCTAAATTTACTTTCCAAACCAAGCGTAGCGATAGCTGCCAATGTATCTCCTCCACCAACTACAGAAGTAACCTTTCCAGCTGTACCAGGATTATCGAAACGCGCTGCTATCATCTTGGCAACATCCAAAGTGGCACTCTGATAACCTCCTTCATATAGACCGAGCGGTCCATTCCAGAGTATAAAACTTGCCGAATCTATTTTAGCTTTCAAGAGTGCAAGAGACTTTGGACCAACATCCATGATCTTTTCGAATTTGGTTAAACTACCAGCCGGCTCTATGACGTGTGTTTCATTGACTATATCGGTTGGTAACATTAAAGCCGGATTGGAAAAATATTTCGAAAAATCAAAATCTGTCACAGAAACCAAAGACTTTCCAACTTCATAGCCTTTGGCTTTGAAGAAATCGTTAGCTAGAGCCCCACCAACGAAAACACTGTCGGCTAAGCGGATAAATCTATCAAGCAATGGTAGCTTCGTCTCAAACTTGGCACCACCAAGTATGAAAAGAAACGGGTGTGTAGCGTGAAAAGCCTGAGAAAGATGTTCTACTTCATTTTGCATCTGCAGACCAGCATAGCTTGGTATCAACCTAGGCAAGCTCACTATCGATGCGTGTTCACGATGGCAAACTGAGAAAGCATCGCCGACGTATACATCACTAAGTGACGCGAGTTCTTTTGCAAATTGTGGATCGTTGGCTTTCTCACCATCGAACTGACGAAGATTTTCCAAAAGTATACAAGATCCGGCAACCATCTTTGTAATCTCAGAAGCGGCACTGCGAATGTTTCTGACGAACCTCACCGGCACACCTAGAGTTTCTAAGACTTCAACCACTGGTTCAAGAGTATTCTTCTCGCCTTCCAATACCTCCAAGTGACTTATAAGTATCACTTTTGCACCCTTCTTGAGCAAAAAGTTTATTGTTGGCAGAGCCATACGGATGCGATAATCATTGACCACTTTTCCATTTGCGATCGGCACATTGAAATCAACACGCACTAGCACGCGTACATCTTTCAAGTATTCTATATCTGTGAGGATTTTCATGAGACCAGTATAGCACTAAAAAACTCCAACCTACTTCACTAGATCTACCGCTTTGAGAAGTTCTACAAATCCTGGTGCATTCACACTCTCGCGGCCAACGAGAAGACCATCAACTTTACCTATAGCGATAATGTCTGGAGCATTGCGATAAGTGACAGATCCACCATATAGCACAGTAACTTTGAGACCCATATCTGCACCATATAAATCTGCGAAAACTTTCTTTATAAAGAGTGATGTCTCATAAACATCTTCTGCTTTCATAGCTTCTGCGGCTCCGATAGCCCAAATCGGTTCATATGCAACGATGATGGACTTGGCAGACTTCTTCAATATATCTCCGCAACTGGCTTTGATCTGATCTTTTAGAACACTGAGATAAGCGCCACTTTCATCGCGCACGGACTCACCTATGCAAAGTATCGGCGTCAACCCTTGTCCGAGCACAGCTTTCAAACGAGCTGCGACTATCTCGTCAGTATCGCCACGCTTGCGCTGTTCAGAATGCCCAACGATAACATATTCGACTCCAAGATCACGGAGCATCTGAGCTCCAACTTCACCGGTATGAGGACCCCCCTCTTCTTGAGTAGAGGCGACTTGCGCACCCATATGAAAATGTGGCGATGACTTCTTGGTAAATAAACTTCTTCCGGAGCATATGGATATGAATGATAATGGTGGACATATAACAGCCTCTGTGTGGACCAATGAAGTTGCGACTCGCCTAAATATGCGCGCCAACTTCTTGGCTTCAGCTACGGTAGCTGGATTCATCTTCCAGTTACCGACAATAAGTCTTCTGTGTAGTGTATTTGGCATATAAATATTCGGTGAAGATTATTAAGAGTTACTAGACAATTGTAGCACAACGACTATCTACTGTACCTCTTTCCAAGAGACAACTCTATATTGACCAGAACCCTGATCTATAGCGTCTAATAGTGGTATATATGGTGGTGGATATTTTAGCAGGTTTACATCATAAGATATGTGTCTGTTCTGATAACCAGTACCATCAGTATAAGTAAAACCAAAACTCTTATTTGTCGCTATCATACCATCCAAGGTCAGAGTATTTGGTCTAGAATGATCGACACCACCAACTCTACAATCATTAGAATAATAGAATCTCCCAACACGACCACTTATAGCAAAGAGAGCAGCATCTATGCGAAAATCATCTGCACTGACCAAACCAATATTTACATCATTTTGTGCGAAGAGACCAAGAGAATCTGTACCATCATAGTTAGTATAGACCAGATCGTTATTTATCGTGATATTTGTAGCGATGATAGTTAAACGGGTAC
The DNA here is from genome assembly GCA_903870315.1 of uncultured bacterium. Classification (GTDB taxonomy): domain Bacteria; phylum Patescibacteriota; class Minisyncoccia; order Phycocordibacterales; family PALSA-1337; genus C7867-002. The sequence goes on from CAIQCJ010000008.1 coordinate 19,286, forward strand.
CATCTATAATCCCGTCGACCCAGACATTATCTTCGAATGAGAGTAGCTCCTGACTAGGCAACGGGTATACACCAACCAAAACCTGTGACTGTATACTCCAAGTTCCCCAGTTAGTGATATCTGCACCAGACGCCAAACAACCATCCGGTACAGCAACTAAAGCCGTCACTATATATAGACCAAATGTACCGTCAGTATTTAGGACGAGATGATATCCGTATGCTGGTTTATCGGAATATTTAGATTGTGGATAATCAAAACCAGTAGTACTAGCGAGAGTCTGTAAACTCTGGAAGTTATTACTAAGAACACTAAAATCTACAACTGGTACATATTCCGACTTACCAGCATTGAAAGTTCCTGAACCACTTATAGTAGAAGCGCTAGATATTGTATTGTAAGCAATACCATCAAATATAATACTGGAATTTGACATAACAGGACCATAGACGCTAGTACCATTAGTAAATACGAGGTTATCGTTGGCGACAATCGCATATTGTGAAAATGAAGGCTTCGCCAATACAGCTTCAACTGTTTTTGATATGGTCTGGCTACCCGGATCAGACGGATTGACGAGAACTATCCCTTTTGACAAGACATCTATGTTAGATGAACCTACTTTCGCTGGAGTTATATTTAAAATGTAAGAACCAATAACATTACCATCTTTGTCAGAGAAATCGTGTGTGTAAGAACCAGAGTTATTTATGGCATATTGATAATATCCTATACCGGCTTCGGCTATTTCAAATGCCTGCTCGCTTCTTACAGCTATACGAGCACTGGTGAGAAGGGCTGCTCCCCAATTCACCAGTCCAACAGTCATCGTTACGGCGATAGCAGCAAAGACAAGTACACTCATCAATATGTCGCCACCTGTTTGACTATAACCATGACATTTGGGTGAGATTATATTCATATATTTGTCTTGAGGTTACGAAGCTCTATGAAAGCTGAATACGGTGGTAAGAATACCTGAATGAAACGTACCGCTCCTATATCTATAGGTTGTGGCATAGCTTGACTAGTAGAACCCGCTTTAGGATCGTAACTACTATTGAAATATTGGAAACTCAAGTCGTTAGTCGATCCTTCTGGTGTATATGTGACTTGTTCTGGATTTCCATCACCATCTACATCAGAGAAGAAAGAGACTGTACTCGTACCAGCCGCTATAAGTGGGTATTCTCCATTTACCGATGGTGACATGTTGCGTAGAGCCTTGGATATATGTCGTATCAACAAAGACGAGCTCTGTGTATTATCAAATGAACTATATATAGATCTCTGATATAAGAAAACATTTACTTCAAAAGTCACTACTGCCGACATAATGACGAGGAATATAGAAAGTGTAACCAGTGTTTCTACTAGTGTCATACCATTGATATACATCAGTCGTCTATTATGGTTCGATTTTGTGGTCATGTTATTTATCAAGATAAGATTGTAGTTATAGGTGATCATAACTGTACTGGAAATACCTCTCCAACTAAGGTGACTGGTGTAGAACTCTTACAATCTTGACAAGACACCTCTATATCTATGAGTTTTCCTCCACCAAAAAGCGGTGCCCGTGAAGTTACATTACGTATATCTAACATTACTGTAAATGATATATTTCCTCTAGTTACGTTCTGCGTTCCTGCCAATAACCCTGGTGGATTTCCACCCACTAAACCGATATCAGCATATGACATACCACGGACCATCTCCATCTGTTCATCTGCCAGACCTAAAGCCATGACTTTTACACGATCCAGATATGCCACCTGGAACAGACTCGAATAAGCACCGTATGCAGCCATTGCCACTACCAAGAAAAGTGCTGAACCGACTATGACTTCTATCAATGATAAACCTTCTTGTGATTTGATGTATTTCACCATGTGTAGTACGTATAGATCTAAAAAATACGACAGAGATTAAATGACATTTACCAATGAATACATCGGGGCTATCATCGAGATAGCGAAAAAGGCTACCGCAACACCGATCAAGACTATGAGGAATGGCTCGATGATGGTAGACATATCCTTGGTCTTCTGTTCAACGTCTTCTTCATAATAATGTGCCACTCCAGCGAGCATATCTGCGACTTTGCCAGTCTCTTCACCAACATCTAGCATCTCCGACATGAAAATAGGGTATATTTTGGTGTTCTCAGAAAATACCTTGGACATAGTCTCACCTTTGCTTATAGCGGTACGTGCTTTCAACAAGACTTCTTTGAAGTGCACGTTCTGCACAACAGAAGATGTTATATCCAAAGAGTCGACTATACCCACACCAGATTTCATAAGAGAAGACAAAGTCCGAGCCGTACGAGCCGTGTTTGCTTCTTGAACCAAAATCCCGACAATAGGTATACTCAATACAATCCTGTGCAATAAAGCTCTTCCCGACTGACGTCTCGACCACCAAGAAAATAGTAAATATAAAAATATAATCACCAGCAAAGCGAGGACTCCATGGTCTCTGATAATATTGCTTATAAGCAAGAGAAGTTGTGTCGTCGGCGGTAAGGCAACAGATAGATCCAGGAAAGTCTTGAGGAGAGTTGGCACCACGAAGACAAACATCGATACTCCAGCCAATATCATCACTCCCATGATAACTGCTGGATATAGCATAGCTCCATGTATGCGACGTTCTAACTGATATGTACTCTCCATCTGTATAGCCAATGCATGTAGAGACTCCGCCAAATTACCTCCTTGTTCTCCGGCGTGAACCATAGACACGAAAAGTGGCGAAAATACCTTTGGGTGTTTGGAGAGTGCACTAGCAAATGTCTGTCCACTATCTATATATCTATTTACATCCACTAAGATATTCTTGCAACTAGTATTGCGATTCTCTTTCGCGATGACTCCTAAAGCACGTGAAAGTGGCAGTCCCGCCTCTAGCATAGAGCCAAGGTTTCTAGCTATATTTATCTTATCTATAGCTTTCACTTTTCCAGAAAAGAAAGATGCTACGATATCAAACCTTGCAAGGACTGACGAATGTTTTTCTTTCACTGATATGACCTCTGAACCACCTTCTCGTATTATGCGGTATAGATCATAGCGATCGGCAGCTTCTTTCTCTGCTGTATATATCTCGCCGTTTTTCTTCTTGGCTTTGAAAATAAATTTTGACATATGAATATATGTGACATTGACACTACATAAAAACTGACTGGGGCTCTATTCTGAGACAACACGAAATACCTCTTCGAGAGTCGTCAAACCTTGCACACATTTGAATATACCGTCTTCCAACATAGTCAGCATGCCTTCTTTCTTTGCTTGCGCCTCGATGATTCCAGATGTAGCATCCTTCATGACAAGCTCTCTTATGCTTGACGTCATCTTCAGAACTTCATGTATACCTATGCGACCACTGAAGCCAGTATCACTAGAGCCAATATCTAAAATCGCAGAGTTTTCTTTGTTATTGGCTGTAGAAATGGCTTTGTAGAAATGTATAGTCTTCCAAGTATCTTCTGGTCTGACTATGTTTTCCTTTTTTAGAGCTTCCAAGACACGGGCCATATCGACAACCTTCATCAGTTGGGCCAACTGATCGCTAGAGAGTTTATAGGCTTCTTTTGTATCTGTGAGCCTTCTGACCAGACGTTGACCTATAATAATCTCTAATGTCGAAGCCAGTAAAAAAGGCTCAACTTTCATATCCAATAGACGTGGTATCGCACCAGAGGCAGAGTTAGTGTGCAAAGTGGAGAGAACTAAGTGTCCAGTAAGTGCTGCGTTAACTGATAAGGCAGCTGTTTCATTGTCACGGATTTCACCGATCATGATAATATCTGGGTCCTGACGTACCAAAGTTCTGATGCCCTGAGCGAAAGAAAACCCTATCTCTGGACGAATCTGTGTTTGGTTCACACGAGGTAGTTGATACTCTATAGGATCTTCGATGGTAGATATGTTTACATCTGTAGTGTTTAGAACGTCCAACATAGTATACAAGGAAGTAGTCTTACCAGAGCCGGTTGGACCAGTCGTCAGTATCATGCCTGTCTTCAGATTTAATGCATGATGTATACATTCCAAAGTATCTCCATGAAAATGTAACGACTCCAAACTGAATCCCGTTATACTCTCACGAAGTAAGCGCATAACAATTTTCTCTCCGAAATATGTCGGCAGTATAGAGACACGGAAAGCAATTTTCTCACTGTTAATATCCAGCTTGAAACGACCATCTTGTGGCAAGCGTTTCTCGTCTAACTTGAGACTAGCAAGGACTTTTATACGAGCAGATATAGATGATCCTGCTTCTTTCGGTAAGACCATGGCGTCATGCAACATGCCGTCAATACGATACCTGACCAATACTTGCTCCTCCATTGGTTCTATGTGTATATCCGAAGCCCCCTGTATGGCAGCATGCTTCACCAAAGTATCCACTATACGTACCACAGGAATATCCTCAGCAACTTTCTTTATATCCTCTGCAGAGACATCACCTCCTGGACGATTTATAGATAAAGCCTTGAGAGCAGCTGTATCTTTTTGCAATATGTCGCCAAATTCATCCTTAAGGCTTTTTTGATATTGGACTAAAGCGTTTTTTATAGAATCAGTATTTGTTAGACGAGGCAAGATTTTTACATTTACTTTCTTTTTTATAAAATCGATAGCCGACAGATCATTTACATCTAGCATAGCAACTTCTAAACCAGCCTCCGTATTCTTGAAGGCGACGATGTTGTGCCCACGAGCGATAGGTTCTGGTATGAGAGATAATATTTCAAATGGAATCTTTTCACCTTTTAAATCTACGAAGGAGATCCCTATAACGTAGGCTTGCATACGACGAAGATTGTCAGCGGTAATCTTTCCAGATGAGACAAGAGTGTCTCCTAGACGTCTACCAGAGTTCTCAGACTCTTTCTTTGCATTATCAAGATCAGTCCTAGACACAAGACCTGAGTCAGATATGAACTTATAAAGCTGGATATCTTCTGCAAACATAAATCCCATATATTTTAGCATAGAAAAAATGCGTCCGCAGAGATTGCCGGACGCATTTTGAACTATTTTGAGGTTAAGACATCAGCTCCGACCTCTTAGTGGCATATTTGCGAAGAAGAAACGGTCTTCTTTGTCGCAAGCATACCCCAGAATGTCAGACCACCCGATAATCTCAACCCAATACTTCGGTGGTTTGACACCTGATTGATGATTTGGTTCATGTAAAGACAACAGCCAGATCTGACCATCAGAATCAGCGATTGGGAAATAATTACAGCCATTCCCCTCCGCTAACCCAAAACAGCAACCATTGGTGCCTTTATTGGAGACAAGATAATCGACTTGGGCGACTGTGAAATACACACCAGCCGCTACGATAACCGATGATGCCAACAAGTGATCCTTGGAGTAAGCACCTTGACCAACTTTGCTTATGGCGGCAAAGATGAGATCTCCGTAATACCCATCCATCTTGGAACAGACCAAGTTGCCGTTGTGAGACTGCGGGATCTTGTCTCCCAACAATCCGTGAACCTCTGGTTCACAACCGAAATCTTCCGATGCAAAACAGTCTTTCATCGGACCGGCCGTGAATCCTGGGATACGAACACCTGTTCCTCCGATAACTAAGTGGTTTACAGAGAAGACCTGCTGTCGCATTTTCTTGCTGATTTCTTCAACACCTTTTTTGATTTCCCCTATCATTTTGACCTCCTGTTTTCCATTTTAAATGGAATTTGTTTTGGACACTTTATCAGTCTAGACCGTTATTTGGTCGAGATCTGTAGCAATCCTTATTAAGAAGAACTGGCTGGTCTTGATATTGCCATAAGTGTTAG
>CAIQCJ010000009.1 GCA_903870315.1 uncultured bacterium
AACACGACCAATTCATTGGACGGTTATTGGAGTCGCCTCAAGAATCTTTTAGGCGCGCATCGCGGAAAAAGCAAAGAAAGAATCAGGAAGATTGCTACTGAAATACTACGCAAACAGACTGCTTAAATTACCATTAGACCTAAAGTTAATAGTTTTCAACGAAATGAAATCCGTCATCAACAAATTACAAGGACTAGGCTCTTTCTCTATGTGGCGTAAAGTTACGAACTTTTGGTCACTGATATTTTTCTTGGCTATTGTATATGATTTTTTCGAGGGAAATATATTATCACACAATGAAGTCCTACTTGCTATCGCGGCCATATATTGTGCCTCTTTGGCTATATATAGTGCAGAGAAAGAATTTCGTCGTTGGCACAATATGCATGATTCTATACACCCAGGTGAGATGTACGCTATTATATGGACCATACTCATAGTCTTCCTTATTATAGGTGGTATTGTATTGAAACTTCCTTATCATATGCCACCAGAAGTCAGCGCCTCTTATATAGCAGTTATATCTATTTTGGCTTTGACTAGAGAGTCTAAGAATTTCTATGGAAGGAGAAAGACCAAACAGTAGAACCTAGCTTCTCATTACAAAACTTGCGCTTTTAACAGACTTTTGTTAGTATTCTCGGGAGCTCTTCGGAGCTTGTTTTAAACTGTTTTCAAATCATCAACTGATTATATATGGCACGATCACTCAAGAAAGGACCCTATATCGAAGAAAGACTTCTCAAGAAGATTGAGGGCAAAAAGCCTGCAACAACCGGAGTTATCAAGACTTGGTCACGTCGCTCACAGATTTCACCAGAGATGGTGGGTTTTGTGTTTGGTGTACACAATGGCCGACAACATATAGAAGTTTTGGTAACCGAGGATATGGTTGGACACCGCCTCGGTGAATTTTCACCTACACGCAAGTTCGTACGTCATGGAGGTAAGATGCAGAAGGAGATAGAGATGAAAGCCAAGGAAGCAGAAGTCGCTGCAGCCAAGTCAGCCAAGGAAGCCGCTACAGCTGCTCCAGCCGCCAAGAAATAATATTTAGTTTCTTACCATGATTACCGCCAAACTTTCCAATTACAGAATTACGCCTCGCAAGGTCCGTCTGGTTGCAGATATGATCCGCGGTAAGTCTATCGAACAAGCTCAAGTTATACTTGTTAATGTCTCCAAGAAAGCTAAGCATCCTCTTGCAGGCCTTTTAGACTCAGCTGTTGCAAATGCTAAGAACAATTTTCAGATTGAGAAGGATAATCTCATAGTCAAGGAGATTCGTGTAGACCAGGGCTTTGTTTTGAAGCGTTCTATGCCTATGTCTAAGGGTTCAGCATTTCCTATCAAGAAGCGTACAAGCCACATAAGCTTAGTTTTGGCACCAAAAGTCATTAAATCATCAAAGAAATAACATGTCACACACAGTACACCCATATTCTCATAGACTAGGCATTATCCGCGATTGGAAGTCACGTTGGTTTGCTACAGACAAGACATATCGTGTTGCTCTGAAGACGGACATAACCATACGCGAATTTTTACAGAAAGAATTACGTGCATTTTTCCTTGGCGGTCTCGATATAGAGAGAACTCAGAAGGCTGTTCGTGTTGTTATCAAGACTTCACGTCCAGGTATGATCATCGGTAAATCTGGTGATGGAGTCGCCAAACTACGTGAGAAAATCCTTACTCTTTTGAAGAGGAATAAAATCTCTCTAGGTAACCAAGAACTCAAGATCGACATAGAGGAGGTCCGCAACCCAGAATCAAATTCCGCTATCGCCGGTCTTATGATAGCTGACTCTCTAGAGAAGCGTTTGCCATTCCGTCGCGTTATGAAGCAGACTATAGAAAAGGTTATGGCCAACAAAGACGTGAAGGGTATCCGTATCCGTCTCGGAGGCCGTCTTGGTGGTGCTGATATCGCTCGTTCAGAAGAGTTGAAGAAAGGTCAGATTCCTCTACAGACTCTTCGTGCCGATATTGATTTCGCCCGTGAGAAAGCCCATATGACTTATGGCGATATAGGTATCAAGGTCTGGATATACAAGGGTGAGATTTTCAAGAAAGATGTAAAAGAAAGTAAAGAGCGCTCTACAAAGACCGCATAATATAGAATTAATTCACTATCATGTTATATCCAAAGAAAGTCAAACATCGTAAATGGTTCACCAAGCGTAAGCACCCGGTGAAAGAAGCCAACAAGACTGAAACTCGTGGCATTACAGTTGCGTTTGGTTCATTTGGCCTCAAGGCCATGGAATACGGGCGCATCACTTCTAACCAGATAGAATCAGCTCGTAAGGCCGCAGTTCACCATGCTGGTAAGAATGGTAAGATGTGGACACGCATATTCCCAGACAGACCTTTTACACAGAAGCCAGCCGAAGTGAAAATGGGAAAAGGAAAAGGTGATCCGATCGGTTTCGTAGCGGAAGTTAAGCCTGGACGTATCATGTTTGAGCTCGACGGAGTCGAGGCAGATGTCGCTATAGAGGCCTTACGTAAAGCTGGTACCAAGTTACCTATAAAGACTAAGGTGGTAAGTCGCACATAAATATATGAAGATGAAAGAAATCTCAAATAAGACAGTAGCCGATCTAACAAAGATGCTCACAGAAAAGCGTGAAGCTTTGCGTGTATCAAGATTTGGCTCTGCTGGTTCTAAGAACAAGAATGTTAAAGAATCAGTCTCAATACGTAGAGACATCGCACGCATCATGACAGCACTAAATGCCCTCAAGATCGAGACGAAGAAATAATCATTTCCTGGACAAAAGCGACATTTTCAAGTAGTATCACAAACCACATGACAACAACAAAGACACAGAAGAATATCGAAACCAAAGGCGTAGAAGCCAAGGTTGAAACGCGCCCACAAGTTTTCTCTGGAGTTGTAGTTTCTGACAAGATGAAAGATACCTGTGTTGTTGCTGTCGAGCGTTTCACTAAGCATACCAAGTATCACAAGTTCATGAATAAGACTACAAAGCTTATGGCTCATGATGTTGGTAATACAAAGAAGATAGGGGATAAGGCAACTATCCAAGCTTGCAGGCCGATGTCGAAGAACAAATCTTTCAAGGTTATTGCATAATATGATTCGACGAATTTCAACATTTAATTAAAATAATATGATACAGCCACGTTCCATAGTAAATATAGCAGATAACTCCGGAGCCAAGATCGGACGTATTTTCAAGGTGCTTGGAGCTACTCGTATACGTACAGCCGAGATCGGCGATGTGGTTGTATTATCAGTACAGAAAGCTGAACCTCGCAAAGCTGTCAAGAAGAAAGATGTATTGCAGGCAGTCGTAGTCAGACAAGTAAAACCTCTCCGTCGTAAGGACGGTTCTTATATACGTTTCGATGAGAATGCAGTAGTCATCATAGAAAAGGGAAAGAAAGAGCCTATTGCTGGACGTATATTTGGTCCTATACCTCGTGAGTTAGCAGAACGTGGTTTCCAGACCATAGCTTCACGTGCTGCTGAGATAGTATAGATATAGGATAATATTTAACCAAAACTAACATGAAGATCAAAAAAGGAGACCTAGTAAAAATACTTTCAGGCGACGATAAGGGCAAGACAGCCAAGGTCTTACGTGCTTTTCCTGCGAATAACAAGGTTTTGGTAGAGGGTATCAATACGATTAAGCGTCATCAGCGCCCTACTCGTGAAGGTCAAAAGGGCCAGATTATAGAGAAACCTATGCCTGTACACGTTTCCAATGTTGCGGTTACTAAATAATAACCACCACAGACTTATACCATACGCCTTTAAACTTTTAATAAAACTACTATGACACACTCAAAATCAGTCTACGAATTGAACAAAGAATCCTTCAGTACTTTGAAGGAAAAGCTTGGCTTGAAAAATGCCATGCAAGCCCCACATCTTTCTAAGGTGGTTATAAGTAATGGTTTCGGATCAGTCAAAGATAAAAAGAAGATTGAACTCATCGCTGACCGTCTAGCTAAGATAACTGGCCAGAAGCCAGCTACACGTGTTACCAAGAAAGCTATCGCTTCTTACAAGACTCGTGAGGGCGACCCGATCGCTTATCAGATAACGCTTCGTGGTAAGCGCATGTGTGAGTTTTTGGATAGACTTATACAGATAGCTTTGCCTCGTACAAAAGACTTTCGTGGTTTGTCACGCAATTCTGTAGATGCTATGGGTAACTATACTTTAGGTATCAAAGAGCATACTATATTTGCCGAAACAGCGGATGAAGATCTCAAAGATGTTTTCGGTATGAGTCTGACTATAGTTACGACTACAAGAAATAAAAATTCAACACTAGCTTTTCTAGAATACATAGGCTTGCCCCTTAAGAAGGCTGAAGAACAAAAGAAAAATAAATAAGTAAGTAAATAAAACCGCCTCCCTAGCGGTTTTATTTTGTCCACCTACTCACTATACATAGGTTCATCCTCTTATCCCCACCCACCTCTATTTGCTCACAGTATGCGGGGGGGGTATACTTACCTGTATATCAACCTCTTAACATCTCCCATATGTCCTTTCTCCATATACACACCAACACCAAGAAGACTAAGCATACTTCTCCATCT
>CAIQCJ010000010.1 GCA_903870315.1 uncultured bacterium
AAACACGACCAATTCATTGGACGGTTATTGGAGTCGCCTCAAGAATCTTTTAGGCGCGCATCGCGGAAAAAGCAAAGAAAGAATCAGGAAGATTGCTACTGAAATACTACGCAAACAGACTGCTTAAATTACCATTAGACCGATATATCTATCAATTCTGACGGACGCCTCGTGGCTAGTTCTACTGGTGAGTTGACTTCCTCTATCGTCTCAACAAGATGATGAAATGCATATATATCGTAAATGCGCTAAAGTTATCAAGTGAATCCAGACAGAAGAGTGATAGTAGCCTTTATCTCAGCTTTAACGGTTGTTGGTATTTTTGCTGGCCTCAGATGGGAACAAATGTCTGATATCAGAAAACCAGATGATATATATAGTTCACTGCACCCCATAGTCGCAAATGAATCAGTTACGACAACCATAGATTTTTCTTCACATAATTTTTTCCAGTACGCTACGACTACATCATCGCAAGTCTCGACAGATACTATAACCGCCAAGGCCTATCTAGTCGGAGATGTTTCAAGCGGTAAGATATACATAGAACAGAAAAGTTCTGAGGTATTACCCATAGCTTCTATTTCTAAGCTTATGACAGCTATAGTTGCAACAGACACTTTCTCTTCGACCACTCCTATAACCATAACCAAAGAAGAGACTTCTGTACCAGTAGATGGCAGCAATATATCTGAAGGTGAGAAGTTTTCTCTTAGTGAGCTACTGTCACCTTTACTTGTTAGTTCATCGAACATTGCAGCTGAGGCTATTGCCTCGTCTAGCAATAGACTGGATTTTCTTGGTCTTATGATGGGCTACTCTTCAGAGATAGGTATGACGGATACATCTTTCGCCGATCCTTCGGGTCTTAGTGAATACAACCAATCAACTGCCGCAGATATTTTTGTCTTAGCAAAATATCTGTATAGATACAGATCAGATATATTGAAGATCACACAGACTTCCCATGGCGGTATAGCTACTACCACCGACCATGGCTCACATATATTTACGAGTACACACCCGTTCGTATTGGGAAAAGATTTTCTTGGTGGTAAGACTGGACGTACTATAGCTGCTGGGGAGACCATGTTGACTATATTGAATATAAAGGATAAGCCCATAGCTTTCATCGTGCTAGGCTCACAAAACGGTGTTCGTGAACACGATACTAGATGGCTTATAGATAAGACCAAAGATTTTATTCTTTGAGTACCGACAAGAAGAGATAGTTATAATGCTTTATGCAAAGGATTTTCACTAGAAAAAGTCTTTTCTTCGAACATGGCCACATCGCGTGGTAGAAGTCTGGTTACGATCACGTATATCGTATAAGTTATGAAAAATGCAGAAGCTACATCTATTGTATAGTGCAAGTGTCCCAAGAGTGCCAAAGTTCCAAAAAATACTGAACATAAGAGACATATGTATCTCATAACCTTATCATCCCAATATAAAAGAGCTGCCAAGAAAGGTAATCCCGTATGACCTGAAAAGAATAGGTCCCCACCAGAACTGAATATGAAGAAACTGGGATTTGATGAGAACACTTTCAGGAAATTGAAATCCATAGAATCTAGTATGGAATGATCTGGGTATGGACCTATGTGGGTGAAAGTTATAAATACAGCCCTTATAGTCACAAATATAGCCGCACTTTTTAGTAGAAGAGGAATCTTTGCTGGTTTACGTATACAGGATATAGCCAATATAAGACCAAGTACCAGAGGTCCATACATGAAGAGAACATCCACATTGAAAGTCGGTATATTACTAAGAACTATATCTGCCACAGGGCTACTTTCTTTGTTGAGAGCATATCCTTGTGCATAGTAGTTTATGACTAAACTAGCTAACAACAACAAAACTCCTATAGAACAGGATATCAAGAAGTTTCTATCTGCTAAGAGATCTTTCCAGCTAGTACGCATGAGGTTTATTGTATCATACAAACACTTTTTAGTTCTTCTATATCAGCGACCGTAGGAATCCGGTTAGTGCTGGTATTCATATAGTACATGATAGCCTTCGGATCGTTCACATGCATAAGTCCTAGAGCATGTCCAAGCTCATGTTCCAATACTCTGACGAGCTGGGCGTTATCATTGAATTGGTATACATTTATGTATTTTCCAACAGAATTTTCTACGTACTCTCCTTCATTGAATTGTTTATCAGTAGAAGAACCTATAGTATTGTATGTATTGACGCTGAGGTTAAGTTTCTTGGCTATATCATTTAGGTTATTTACTGCCTGATTTATCTTAGTAGCTGTATCATTGTAGGATATTTGTTCTTGGTTGATCAGCGTAGCTTGAGAGTTGAGAGCTAGACGTTCTTGGTCGAGTGTTTGGTGTTGACTGCTAGGGGCTCCACCCCGGCCATTCCAGTAGTTAACTTGTTGCTCATAAGATATTTTTTTCTGATTGTATGCATCTATATCAGCATTCATGGAATCTTTCTGGTTGTTATAATCAGTCATAAGAGAAACATATTTAGCCTTCAAAGCATCATAAGAAGCCTTAGAGTTTTCTATTGGCCCGGACCCCAAAAGTTGCACGTTGACCTTGTATAATTAATAGCACTAATATACAAGCATATGACAAAACATCGCATCGCTCCTGAAGTAAAGGAGCAGATTATTAATCGCATCAAGAATGACGGGATCACTGTT
>CAIQCJ010000011.1 GCA_903870315.1 uncultured bacterium
CGACCTTCCTAGTCGACCACTTCTTGCGTACCAAGAGCTGAGCTGCCTCTCTTCTAATCCGAGGCATGTTGGGGTTTATTGTGTATGGCATATGGAATCATCCTAAACTACGGGGTGATGCCAAGCTATTGAACCATTACGTCCGCATTGACAACTAAGTATCGGTGTGTCCTTGTTGCTATAGAGCAAAGTGCGACCTACATGCCTTACTTAGTTTCCAAAACAACGCCGTTATTACGGTGTTGTTTTGGCCCGGACCACAAAAGTTGCATGTTGATCGGGACTTGCCAGTTTCTTTTCCAAGAAAGAACCAATTTCTAATGAATGTAGTGGACGAGTGATATTTGCTGGGTTGTATTGATTAAAAGCATGTTTGTATCTCGAATGGTGGAAATGAGCCATATGTGTTAGACTTTTACCCAGTGAGAAATAGTCTGCATTAATAATTAATAAAATAATCATATAAATATATGGCAAAACCAAATTCAGCTTTTATGAAGCCCATGACTATCAGCACCGAATTGGCAGCTGTTGTCGGCAAGGGTCCTATGCCTCGTTCAGAAGTAGTTAAGGCTCTCTGGGTCTATATCAAGAAGAATAACCTCCAAGACGACAAGAATAAGCGTAATATCAACGCTGATGAGAACTTGAAGAAAGTCTTTGCAGGTAAGGCTGTTGTGAATATGTTTGAGATGACGAAGTTGGTTTCAGCTCATCTTTCATAAGATAGTACTGATTTTTTACCATAAAAATACCTGTGAGCAGAGATGCTATCTGTTGATTGGTATTTTTGTTATAATACCTCTATTGAAGCTATTATTTACAAATAACCTATATTAACAATAGAAAATGAATACATCATCCAAGAGTAAGAAGTTCATCCTCTTAGGAGCCATCGTCATCGTTGTCATAGTGATTTTGGTCATACGTAACAACAAGCCAGCCAGTAATGTTTCCTTTGTTGCAAATCAACCGACCAGATCTTCTGAAAGTGCTTTTGCAGTAGACTTGAATACTGTGAATTTCAATACACCGGTCAATCCTACAAGCTCCAAAGATCTGAGTGCTGCTGATAAGAAGGCGATATATGAATCCCTCCTCGCTGGTTACAAGATTATGACTTCTAGGGATGCCAAGGCTATCAGGGGTTATATGACAAAGAAGGCCTCTACTTCCGCTGAGAAAAACCTCGTGACGAAGATGACTGATGCTGATCTAGTTTCGTTGTCGACTCGACTTGGTCAGACCATGATTATGCCGACACCAGACCTATTCCTAACGTCTAGCTCTATCTGGACCAAGAATGATAATACCGTCAGCATTCAGTATATGGATCCAAGCACAGGCACTACTACCAAGAGCGTTGTAAACATAAACGGCCAGTGGTATTAATATATTAATTATAAAACATAAAAACATGATGTATTCCAATCTCTATCATTCATTCTCGTCTCTTCCATTCATGGGGAGAGCTGGTTTTGGTATCTTGGGTCTAGCGACTTTGTTGTTGGTGATCGCCCTGAAGGGTATCGCTCTTTGGCATGCAGCCAAGCGTGAAGATAAGTGGTGGTTCATCGCCATGCTTGTTGTAAACACTGCCGGTCTTCTTGAGCTAATTTATATCATCTTCTTCGCTAAAGTTAAGTTTGAGACACTTTTCTCTTCGAAAGACAAGAAAATCTAGTGTGCTAGAGCTAGTCCACGTACATTTGTTAGTCCGGATTTTTTCATGGCCTCAATGGCATTTCTGATTGTGGTGCCAGTAGTTATAACATCGTCGATGATAATGAATTGGATATTTCTCTGTGACTCCTTTTGTAAGTCATTGGGCAAGCTATTTATTTTATCCATAATCTCATTCAAAACTTTCTTGTCTATTTGGAATGTATCTTTTTCTAGATCAAGACGGTCTTCACGGTCTTTATTTTTCTGGTGAGAGGTGTGGTGAGTGCGTACTAGTAGCTTATTCTCGAAAGCTATCTGGATATCTTTGTTCACATATCGCGACATTTCTTCAGTGATCAGTTCACATTGGTTGTAACCACGCTCTCGTCGGCGCTTTTTGGTTATAGGCATTGGTACGATGATGATATTTGTTTGTGCGTCTATGACACCGTCTGGACACAGTAGGGCACTGACCACTTTTCTTAAAGCATGTCCAGCTATCTCTGTCGCTGGTTTGGATTTTTTGTATTTGATATTCCAAACTAGTCGGCTGACACGTTTATCCTTGTAAGCGAAAATTCCCAGAGTCCGATGGTGTGTCTCACACCCAGTAGAGTCGATCATTTTTGGAGTAAGGCTTGCTCTCGGCAATACTTCAAATGCCTTTTCTTTTGAATAAGAAAATAACTCCCTCTCAGCCTCACTAATAGGGAATAAGGCATCTAATACTGTGGAATAAAGCAAGCGAAAAAAATTCATATACTATATAATAGTACCATGGCTTCAATGGCTTCATTTTTTGGTTCTTTTTTTGATAAACCGACAAGCGTGATTGGTATTGATATTGGGTCATCGGCTATTAAGGTTGTCCAGATCAAGAAGAAACGCGGTCACGCCGTCCTTGAGACGTATGGAGAATTGGCGCTTGGACCATATGCTGGAACTGAGATAGGTCGCGCCACAAATCTTCCAGTAGAGAAGGTTATCGAGGCGGTCAAGGATATTTTACGCGAATCAAAAACCACTACCACTTCTTGTGGGGTGGCTTTGCCGTTGTCCTCTAGTCTCATCACTTTCATGACCATACCGCCAGTTTCTGGTAAACAAATAGCCGAAGTCGTGGCCTTGGAAGCACGTAAGTACATACCGGTGCCACTAGACGAAGTTATGCTTGACTGGTCGCCAATACCAAGAGAAGAATCTTTCGTCACAGAGGACGAATCTTCCCAGACTGAAAAGCAAGGTTCTGATTTCTTGGTTGTTGCTATACACAACGAATATTTGAGTAACTATCAACAGATTATGAGTGGTAGCGGATTGCACCCGAGTTTCTATGAGATAGAGATTTTCAGTTCTATTAGAGTGGTTGTAGATCATGGAGTACACACCGACATGATCATTGATGTCGGTGCTCGTTCAACAAAACTCTATATAGTTGAGCGTGGAGTTTTGCGTGCTTCGCATATCATCAATAAAGGCAGCCAAGATATTACACTGGCTTTGTCGAAGGCACTTTCTATACCAGTAGCTGAAGCGGAAAATATGAAGACATCGTATGGACTGAAGGGTGGACCTGAATACAAAGAGATGAAGGAGATCATAACAGTTAATCTCGACTATATATTTTATGAAGCGAACTCAGCCATCCTCACATATCAGAAGAAGTATGCAAAAAATGTAAGCAAGGTCATCTTGACTGGTGGTGGAGTACTTCTGAAAGGTTTTCTTGATTTGGCTAAGATTAGTTTTCAGACAGAGATAGTTTATGCGGACCCGTTTGGTAAACTGGAAACACCAGCCTTTTTGGCTGATGAATTTGCAAAAGCTGGTCCAGAGTTTGCGGTGGCTATAGGTATTGCTCTTAGGCGCTTGTCAGAGTTGGAATAGCATTGGACTATTGTATTCTAGCTTTGCTATAATATAGACGAATATATGGAAACCAAGTTTCAAACTTCTTTTATACCGAAAAAAAACATGGCGCCAGTCAGCCAGACTTCTTCTACTTCTGGTAGTTCGACTAGTATATTATTGATTATTGGTGTATTTTTGTTCGTCGTCTCAGTGTTGGCTGCTGCTGGAGTGTACGGCTGGCAGGTCTATTTGAATTCCCAAAGGAACACCTACGATCAGGCTCTGAAATCTCTACAGAGCAACATAGACGTTCAACAAATTGCCATTATGAAAGTCATGGCTTCCAAGATAGATCTCGCAAGCACTATTCTACAGAACCATGTCGCCGTGTCTCAAGTCTTCGACATCATATCTAAACTCACAGCTTCAAATATCCGTTTCGTAAGTATGGATCTACAAGCACAAACCGATAAGAGTAATAACATCAAGTTGAGTCTAAGTGGTGTTGCTCCAAGCTATGATGCGCTAGCTTTCCAGGCAGATCAACTAGGCCATCTTGAGAATCTTGATCTTAGAAACATAGTCACATCTCCGATCATTCAAGATCCTACACAGAACCAAAACTCCACGGTTTCTTTTACCCTGTCTGCCAACATAGCATCAGCCAACATCTCATATTTGAAGTCTCTACAGTCATCTCTAGTGACCACTGTGTCACCACCCACGACTTCTTTTAGTGGTACTACCGTAAATAGCCCAGTGTCAAATAATCATTAAACTATCATGAATCGCAATTTTACAGCCCTTATACTTGTAGCCATCGCGATTGCGATATATTTTACATATACACAAGGTGCTATCAGTGATAACACAACTATAAGTGATACCAACAGCCAGTATCTTGTTGCTATCAACAACTCCAAGTCACTATCTTCTGTTAGAGATACTGTCCAAACACAATACAACAATATCTCTCTTGAAGACCGAGATAGGTTGGACAAGATATTGCCAACATCTGTGGATAACATACATCTTATAGTTGATGTCTCAAAGATGGCAAATCGCTACGGATTTGCCCTTAGAAATATCAAAGCTACAGTAGGTCAAGATGCCTCAGCTTCTGGTGGCCAACAAAACCCCCCTTCTTCTGCGTCATCCTCATTACTAGACGTCTCTCTATCTATGGCCACAGTCAATCTGTCTTTTGACACAACTGCTCCTTATGACAAGTTCATTCTTTTCCTACAGGAACTTGAGAAGAGCCTACGCATCATGGATGTTACAAAGCTTAGCGTTAAGGCCAACGATACTGGTGCTTACGATTTCAGTGTCAGTATAACAACCTATTGGTTGAAACAATAATATGAACAAATCCACCATAACAACCATAATCATAGTGATAGTCTTGTTCATCGCTGGAGGATATTATTTCTGGTCTTTAGGAAATACTTCCTCAGATACTGGTGGTTTGACCGCTGCCAGTCCGGTAAGTGGTTCGACTGGTTCTGTAGTTGGTGCTGATGCTCTAGCATTACTCAGCCAAGTCAGTAATATCAAGATTCATTCGGAGTTCTTCAATAGTTCCGTCTTCACATCTCTAGTAGATATAACCCAACAAGTCCAGCTGGGTACTATGTATCGTCAAAATCCATTTGCTCCAGTTCCTGGGGTTCCAAATCCATTTAACTCTTCTATTTCTCAAACACAGCAGCCGGTCCCAGCGGTACCAAGTTCACAGGCTACTGCCAGTAAGCTTCCAAGGACCGTAGGTACAAAGACTTACAGCACCCAGTAGTTAGTAACCCAAAAACATATGAGCGTCATAGACATACTTTTTGAAAAAAATATCATCAACAAAGA
Source organism: uncultured bacterium (assembly GCA_903870315.1). Lineage (GTDB taxonomy): Bacteria > Patescibacteriota > Minisyncoccia > Phycocordibacterales > PALSA-1337 > C7867-002. Next base: position 5,377 of record CAIQCJ010000011.1, read on the forward strand.
CGATGTCCGGGAGATCCGTAAACAGGTCTCGACAGGTACTTCGGTTGATCAAGCCTTGATAGCTAGAGGTATCAAACCCGAGGATATAGTTGCTGCACGCGGTGAATTTCTAAATATACCAGTACGAACGATTCCAGAGAATTCTGTACCATATGATGTCTTGGAGTATATACCTGAAGATTCAGCAGTACATTACAGATTAGTCCCGCTCGGTATAGCAGACGGAGTCTTGGAAGTTGGTCTTGTCGATCCAGACAACATGGAAGCCCGTGATGCGTTGAACTTCCTTGCTGCCAAGAAAGATGTTCCTTACAAGATATTTCTTATCACGGAAGAAGATTTCAATAAAGTTCTAGAGACCTACAAAGGTATCACGGGGGAAGTTAACAAGGCTCTTTCGGAGCTGGAGACCGAGCTCACTGTGGATAGTTCAACGGATACTTTCAAGAAGCCAGGATCTGAATCCGGCGACGAACAGACTGGAGGTAAAAATGGCAAGACCAAAGATTCTGAGACTCTGATAGTTGAAGATGCTCCAGTTGTGAAGATAGTAGCCACTATAGTTAGATATGCCGTAGAAGGTGATGCTTCTGATGTCCACATAGAACATATTCGTGACAGGGTGCGTGTTCGTTTCCGTGTGGATGGAATATTGAACACAAGCCTGGTCTTACCACCGTCTGTGCACTCAGCGGTAGTAGCGCGTATCAAGGTGCTTTCCAATATGCGTTTGGATGAGAAACGTAAGCCACAAGACGGTCGCTTCTCGGCTAGTATCGACGGCCGTCGTGTAGACTTCCGTGTCTCGACATTTCCCTCATATTATGGAGAAAAGCTCGAGATGCGTATTCTCGATCAAGCCAAGGGTATGCGTAGTCTAGATAAGATAGGTATGTCTGCCCAGAACTTGAAGATGTTTCGTGATGCTATCAACAAGCCATACGGTCTCATCCTCATCACTGGTCCTACTGGTTCTGGGAAGTCTACAACCCTTTATTCACTTTTGAGCGAAGTCGATCGTGAGAGTTACAACGTCTTGTCTTTGGAAGATCCAGTAGAATACACCATAGACGGCGTAAGCCAATCCCAAGTCCGTCCAGAGATAGGGTATTCTTTCGACACTGGTTTGCGTACGACACTCCGCCAAGACCCAGATATCATCATGGTTGGTGAAATCCGCGATAAGGAGACAGCGCAACTTGCTGTGCAAGCCGCCTTGACTGGTCACTTGGTTCTTTCCACTTTACACACGAACAGTTCGGCCGGCGTTATACCTCGTCTTATAGATATGGGAGTCGATCCTTATCTTATAGCACCAACTCTTATATTGGCAGTGGCTCAGCGTTTAGTCGGAGCATTGGCTCCAGGATCTGGTGAGCTTGTACCAGTCGAAGGTAGTATCAAAGCATTGGTCGATCAGTCATTCGCAGATCTACCAGAACAGTTTAAGAAGAACGTGCCTTTTTCTGATAAGGTCTACAAGATCAAGCCAACTCCAGAATCTCCAAAGGGAACTCGTGGTCGTATGGCGGTATTTGAGATGTTCGAGATGGATAAAGATATAGAGAAGATTATCCTTACCAATCCAGTAGAAAGTGAGATTCGTAAGGCTACTCGTGAAAAGGGTATGCTTACTCTGAAAGAGGACGCCATGATCAAGGCCTTCGAAAAGGCTATTCCATTTGAGGAAGTTATCAAATTATAATTATGATACAATAATACTATGCCCATCATACCTAAAAAAATATTGTTAGTAGATGACGATAAATTCCTTTTGGATATGTACGCTATCAAGTTTTCTAAGTCCGGATACGAAGTTAAGACGGCTGATTCTACAGATGGAGCCCTCAAGCTCATAAAAGACGGCTACACTCCAGATATTATCCTTACTGACGTAGTGATGCCTGGTATGGATGGCCTTGAAATGGTAGCTAAGATACAACAAGAGAAGCTAGTACCGAAAGCGGCCCTTATCATGTTGACCAACCAAGGCTCTTCTGACGACGTCGGCCGTGCACGACAACTTAATGTCGACGGTTACATAGTCAAGGCTACGACGGTTCCTTCGGACGTACTCAAGTCAGTAGAAAATATCCTTATAACTAAAAAACCTGTTTAGTCAGGTGAGATAAAAATAACCATGGACTACCGCAAAGAAATAGACGAGCTCGTAGATCTGATTTTGAAGCAAGATGCTTCCGATCTGCACCTTTCTGCTGGCAGGAATCCCATCATCCGTGTTTCCGGATCTCTTATACCACTTGTCAAAAGACCAGTCATCACGAAGGAGAATATGGAAGGATTTATAGATGTATTTATCTCAAAGGAGAATAAGCCGATTCTTTCTTCTGAGAAAGATGCAGATTTTTCCTACAATCTCACACACGCTCGTTTCCGTGGACACGTATACTATAGCCAAGGGTCTCCAGTTATCGCTCTACGTCTTATACCGAAGGTTATACGTACTTTGACGGATCTCAATCTTCCTCCGATATTGGAATCCTTCACACGTAAGTCACAGGGATTCTTCTTGGTAGTTGGACCTATTGGTCAAGGTAAGACGACAACACTCTCTACTTTGATAGAGATGATCAACCAGACTCGTACAGAGCATATATTGACTATTGAAGATCCTATAGAGTATTTGTTCGAATCCAAGAAATCCATAGTCGACCAGCGCGAAGTACGTATAGATACTCCAGATTTTGCCAATGCTTTGACAGCTATGTTCCGCGAAGATATAGATGTTTGTATGGTCGGGGAAATGCGTGACACACCAACTATGTCAGCTGCCGTCACTGCCGCCGAGACTGGCCACTTAGTCTTCTCTACTCTACATACCAACAATGCAGCTCAGACTATAGACCGCATCATCGACTCATTCCCAGCTTCACAACAAGACCAGATCCGTATACAGCTGGCCAGTTCGTTGTCTGGTATATTTTCTCAGAGACTCATACCTCGTATATCTGGCGGCTTGATACCAGCATATGAATTACTCATCAACAATGCTGCTGTCTCCAACCTCATACGTGAACGCCGTACGCACGAGATCAACACTGTCATAGAGACTAGCTCTCAGCTTGGTATGATAGATATGAATAGATCTTTGGCTGAGCTTGTCCGAGCGGGTGAGATCACTGTAGAGGATGCTTATGTGTATGCATCCAATCCTAAGTCGCTAGAACGCTTACTATAGTATATGTTCTGTATCATTAATTTTTTTACTTTTTAACTAAACAATATGTTATTCAATTACGAAGCTATAGAATCAGGTTCCGGCATCAAGAGAAATGGCTCTATAGACGCCGTCAACGTCGATGTCGCTATATCGTCGTTACAGAGACGAAATCTCGTTCTGGCCAATATCAAGGAAGCAGAAGCTAGTAATTCTCTATTTGGAAAACAGATAGTCTGGTTTGATCGTGTCTCGACGAAAGACGTCGTCATTCTCTCACGTCAGCTTGCAACTCTTTTCGATGCGCAAGTCTCTGCTTTACGCGTCTTCAAGCTTCTTTCTTCAGAAACGGAAAACCGCAAGCTTGCTGGTATTTTGGTCACCGTATGTGACGATATACAGAGTGGGAGTTCTATATCTACAGCATTAGCTAAGCACCCGAAAGTCTTCACACCTTTCTATGTCAGCATGGTCAAGGCTGGTGAAGAATCAGGGAAGCTCAATGAAGTCTTCGACTATCTTGCTGACTATCTAGATCGTTCTTTTGAACTTGTTTCCAAGGTTCGTGGAGCACTTGTATATCCAGCTTTCGTCTTCATTACTTTCGTCGTGGTTATGATACTTATGTTCACTATGGTTATCCCTAAGATCAGCGGCATACTTATAGACTCTGGAGGCTCCTTGCCTGTTTATACGCAGATCATACTCGGTATTAGTAATTTCTTGGTTAACTACGGTTTCATCATTCTTGGACTTGCTGTGGTCGCAGGATTTTTCTTGATAAGGTTTATTAGGACTTCTGCGGGTCGTGTAGTTTTCGATAGACTCAAGCTCAGCATCCCTTATATAAGTACTTTGTATAAGAAACTTTATCTCTCTAGACTTTCAGACAACATGAACACTATGCTTGTCTCTGGTATCCCGATAGTCCGAGCTTTGGAACTTACCGCCAATGTCATAGATAACAAGATATATCAAGACGTTATCAATCAAGCCGCCGAAGCAGTCAAGAGTGGTAAGACATTGTCAGATTCTTTGTCAGGAAATCCAGATGCTATACCGGGAATAGTTGTGCAGATGGTCAAGGTTGGTGAGGAAAGTGGTGAGGTTGGTACGGTTCTCAAGACTGTAGCCAAGTTCTATGTGCGTGAAGTAGAGACGGCTGTAGCCTCTATAATCTCTGTCATAGAACCAGCCATGATAGTTCTTCTTGGTGGTGGTGTGGCTATATTGTTGGCTTCTGTACTAGTACCTATATATAGTATAGCTGGTGCTCAATAGAGTGTCTGTGTACAGTTCTTATCCACAGGGTGTGACTAAGTATATATAAAAATGTTATAATAGGTAGTAACCTTACAAAAGGTCTTACTTATCATATTATTAGTAGTTAATAACTTTATCATGAAAAAATTTTCAATGAAAGGAAGTGGTGGCGTAGGCGGCTTCACCCTTATCGAATTGCTCGTCGTTATCGCCATTATTGGTATATTATCGTCGATAATATTGGTTTCTCTTAACTCTGCTAGGAGTAAGGCTGGAGATTCTGGTATATCAGAACAGCTTGCTCAGATGAGAACTCAGTCAGAGTTGGTATATTCAAATGTGAATTCTTATGGTCCAGCATTATCTGGTCAGATGTGTCCTAATGTATCTAGTACTGACTTGTTCTCAACCACATCACCAGTTAATATGCTGAACATTACTAAGGGTGTTATTGGTCAAGCTGGTACTCAAGTAAATACATGGTGTGTATCCAATGGTAGTAATGGTGCTACTGCCTGGGCTGCCGCTGCTGTATTGAAGTCTGGTAATGGCTTTACAGCTTGGTGTGTAGATAGTACTGGTAATGCAAAATCAGAACCTCTAACTACAGTAAATACACCTTCTCAAGCTGTGATCAACTATCAATGTATCTAGTAATCTGTATATTTTATCCTCCCAAAATCACCCCTCACTCGAGGGGTGATTTGTTTTTCCTAAGCATGTTATAATCTCTATATGAAAATACACTCATCTTTTGTGAAGGCAGATTACGCATTTACCCTCATAGAACTTATGGTTGCTGTCGCCATCATCGCTCTTTTGACTGCTATTATCATGACCAACTTTTCTTCAAGTAAAGCGAGGGCTCGTGATTCACAGAGAATATCTGATCTTGCACAAATCCAGCTAGCGCTTAGTCTTTTCTACGATAGGTGTAATCAGTTTCCTACTTCCATCACCAACCCACCAACTAATGATACTGCTACAGCTTGTCCAACCGGTATAACTCTAGGCTCTTATATCGGTAAGATTCCCATACCACCATCTGGATCTGCTACTACCTATGATTATTCCATCAACAATACTACACCGCCACCAACTGACTATGTCCTACACACCACATTAGAGAGTCCCAATCCTTCTGCAACAGCAAACGGTTTATCGTCGGCTCCATCATATACTGTAGGTACCGGCGTAACTATTTCATCTTGCGGAACCGCTTTGGACTACTGTGTCGGTCCGAAATAAGGATTAAAAGTATATAAACAAACTCAAGTGGACTTGTATTCATCTATAATAGCTTTCATCTTTGGTGCCATCGTTGGTAGTTTCTTGAACGTTGTCTCATTGCGTTTTAATACAGGTGTCGGCCTTGGCGGCAGATCCAAGTGTATGTCTTGCGGTAAGAAGCTTTCTTGGTTGGAACTATTTCCCATATTCAGCTTTTTGGCTTTGCGAGGGAAGTGTCGCGGTTGTAAGACTAAGATCTCTTGGCAATATCCTTTGGTAGAGTTCATCGCTGGCGGTATATTTGTACTCATATTTTTCGTATTTCCACCAACGACTTACGTTACCTCCTTGGCCACTATCATACAGATGATTATCGGATGTCTTTTGCTTGTTATGACTATTTATGACATCAAGCACAAGATTATCCCAGACCAGTTCGTTTATACTTTTGCTTTTTTCGCTCTAGCCAGCTTGTTCTTCGGAGGATCTTCTTGGTTACATATACCTAGCCTTACGCAACTATTAGCTGGTCCTATCATCGCTTTTCCTTTTGTGTTTGTCTGGTTGATATCCAAGGGTACTTGGATGGGTCTTGGAGATGGTAAGTTAGCACTTGGTATCGGTTGGCTCCTAGGTATAAATGGCGGATTCAATGCAGTCATATTGGCATTTTGGATAGGTGCTGCTGTCAGCGTGGCGTGGATATTGTATACATACAAGAAGTTCAAGCCTCGTATGGAAATACCCTTTGGTCCATATCTAATACTCGGCTTATATCTAGTCCTTATATTCAAAGTAGCAGTTATAGATCTTCACATTGTTAGAGATATTATTTCTGCATATATAGTATAATAGGGTTATGAATAAGGGTTTTACTTTGGTGGAACTTATGATCTCCGTCACTATTTTTATGATAATGACAGTTCTTCTGGTAGTGAAATTCGGTTCATTCAACCAAAGCGTTCTTATCACAAATATCTCTTACGATGCGGCCTTAGTCATACGTCAGGCTCAAAACTATGGTATAGGTGTAGCCAACTCTTCCAAAACCACTACTTCTTTCCAGTATCCTTACGGTGTCAGTTTTTCTACAGGAGCTACTTGTGCTGATGCTAGTGCTGTCTGTAAGACTAGGATAGTGCTATTCACTGATAATTCGAGTGCTAATGGTATATATACAGATGGTAGCGATGTCGTACCAAATGGTGGTATATACAACATAACTAGAGGTGCTTATATATCTAACCTTTGTACTGGATCAGGACCAGGTAGTTGTAGTTCAGTTGTAAATCTTAATATTTCTTTTAAGAGGCCAGACCCGACAGCAATTATCTGTGGGTCTAGTTGTTCAACTCTTGCAACTTACGCCGAGATAACTATCATGGGACCAGATAGTAGTACTAGGAAGTTGATTATAAGGAGTAACGGTTATGTTTCTTTATCATCGTAAATCATCCACAAAGACCATGTCCAACCATTCACGAACAACTAAACATACATCATCTTTACGCGGTTTTACTCTTGTGGAGATGATGGTTTCTATGGCTATATTTGCAGTAGTAGCAGTCGTCGCAGCGACCGCACTCTTGAAAATCATGTCTGCCAACAAGAAAGCCCAGAGCATACAGTCGGCTATGACTAACTTGAACTTCGCTCTGGAGTCGATGTCTAGGGAATTGCGTGAGGGATCAAGATATCAATGTGGTACTGGAGGTGGGACATTCAATGGTCGAACAGGTATGACATCTTCGTCGTGTACGTCTGTAAACCAAAGTAACAATGATAGTTATATAGCCTTCAAATCTTCAGAGTCTTCCGTCTCTTGTAGCCCAAATTTCAACACAGCTTATGTATATAGGTTCATCAAGGATACGAATAATGTGATTCATCTACAAAAAGCTCAGCAAGCCGCTTCTTGTGGTAGCGCGTCTGTTACAGATAGTGGTAGTCTGAATGACGCTGGTTTTTCAGATCTGGTATCTCCATCAGAAGTAACAATAACTAACTATAGTATAAGCGTATATTATGCACCACAACAGCAGTATCCTCTAGCTACTATAAACATAGCTGGTTATGCTGGTGTTCGTGAGGCTGACAAGACTTATTTCAATATTCAGACAGCGGCTTCTTCTAGACATTCCAACTAATTACTATGAATATCAAATCCCAGAACAAAGGCTTTACTCTCATCGAAACATTGGTGGCCATAGCGGTACTTATGATAGCCATAGCTGGTCCTCTAGTTATAGCTAACCAAGCTCTTACCTCTGCACTTTATGCAAGAGATCAGTCGACAGCCTCTTTCTTGGCCCAGGAAGAGATGGAGATAGTGAAAAATGTAAGAGATAATGTATTTAATAATAATTATAGTCAGAACACATCAAGCATTTTTTCTCCTTGCATTGGTTCTTCCAACGCCTGTGATGTAGAATCATCGAACAGTTATATTATAAGTATAATTACTTCTAACTTAGTCTCATCAAATTATCAATGTAGTAGCCCAAGTTCCAATTCCTGCTTACTTTATCTGGACACAAACAATAAATATACTCACAGCAATTCCGGCACAACACCTACAAAGTTTACTAGGTCTTTCTATTTGATATCTCCCGATCCAGCTACTACAGATGATTACCAGGTGATAGTTAACGTTTCTTGGAAAGAGGGAAATATACAAAACGGACTGACTCTAAGTGATGTGATTGCCAATTATTCACGTCAATAATATATGAAATCAAGTAATAAAAACTCAGGATACACCTTACTCTTCGCTGTTCTTACGGCAGCTTTGGTTTTGGGTGTTTCTACATTTATACTTGGAGTCTCACGCAAACAATATGCCCTGTCATCAGCTGCTAGGAGTTCTATGTATTCGTTTTATGCAGCTGATTCTGGCATAGAGTGCATCATCTCAGGTATAAATCAGCCGTCAGCGTATTCCTTACTTCTTGCTACATCTAGTTCCGCGTTTACCTTCCGTTGTGCTGATCAGGATTTGAGCATGACTTATAATATGAGTGTTACCAGTGGTTCTAAACAGACTTGGGAGGCTTCTACGACAATAGGTTTTTCTTCTTCTGGAGCACCAGCCAGCAAGCCATTGTGGGGTTGTGCGAGTGTTGTGATAGATCAAAGTTGGGATAATAGTTCCGGAGATTATCAGTTGGCGGGCGAGACGGTAACTTCTAGAGGATACAACTCTTGTAGCTATGATTCTAGTAAGAAAATATTCGCACCAACCCCGTCTCAGCTTACGGTAGAACGTGCTTTACAATGGAATATGTAAATCAGTATAAATAAAACCGTATGACTCCCTCAAAGACCATCAAGGACCGTTTAGGAAAGCTTAAGAAGACGATAGAGCATCATCGTCGACTTTATCATACAGAAGATCAGCCAGAGATAACTGACGAAGCTTACGATTCTCTCGTTAAGGAGTTGGAGTCTATAGAAGAGAAATATCCAGAACTTATCACAATAGATAGCCCTAGTCAGCGTGTTGGCGGAGTTCCACTCAAAGGATTTGTCAAAGTGAAGCATGAAGTGTCACAGTGGTCTTTCGACGATGTTTTCAGTTTCGAGGAGTTGAAAAAGTGGGATGAGAAAACACGAAATTTTATAGTTAAAGCGCAAAGTGCAGGAATCAAACTTGAATATTGTTGCGAGCTCAAGATAGATGGACTGAAAATCATCCTGACTTATAAGGATGGTCTACTTATTCAAGGTGCTACGCGTGGTGATGGTGCTATAGGAGAGGATGTGACTCAGAACATCAAGACTATTCAGACGGTTCCGCTCAAACTACAAAATATCAAAGATAAATCTGAAGAAAATATATCTGGTATTGTCGAAGACATTATCGTCGTTGGCGAGGCTTGGATGAGTGTAAAAGATCTAGAGAAGATAAACATGGAACGAGAGAAGAAAGGTGAGCAGGTATTCGCCAATACGAGAAATCTCGCAGCGGGTTCTCTGCGCCAACTCGATCCAAAAGTGACAGCTTCACGTAAGCTGGATTCATTTGTTTATGACATAGACAAACTCATAACTAGCAATGTGACTATTCGTTCTCATAGAAATGATCCCATAGTATTACCAGATACTCAGTCTGGAGAACTGGAACTTTTGTCGAAACTAGGATTCCAAACAAATCCTCACTACAAAGTCTGTAGTGATATACAAGCGATACAGAGATATTATGAACATTGGACTAAGAAGCGTCACGAGCTTCCATATCAGCTCGACGGTATAGTTATCAAGGTCAATTCTATAAAGATTCAGGAGGCGCTTGGTTATACAGGGAAATCTCCTCGTTGGGGCGTGGCTTATAAGTTTCCAGCTGAACAGGTGACAACCATATTGGAAGATATTATATTTCAAGTTGGTAGAACTGGCGTTATTACACCAGTGGCAGTCTTGAAACCTGTGCGCGTGGCTGGTTCGCTAGTATCTCGTGCCACTCTTCACAATGAAGATGAAATCAGGCGTCTAGATGTACGTATTGGTGATACTGTGATATTACAGAAAGCTGGTGATGTTATACCAGACATAGTTTCTGTGGTAAAAGATTTACGTCTAGTAGGTTCAAGACCCTTTACTTGGCCGACTCATATAGATGCTTGTGGTGGTGATGGCAAGATAGAGCGCATATCTGGTCAAGCTGCTTGGAAATGCTCGGCCGTCAATTCTCTAGAACAGCATAAGCGTAAGCTGTATTATTTCACTTCGAAAAAATGTTTCGACATAGACGGCCTTGGCCCCAAGATTATAGATCTTCTTCTTGAATATGGAGTGATCGCTTCTTTCGATGATATATTTACTGTTAAGAAAGAAGACTTATTGGCTCTTCCACGTTTCGCTGAAAAATCAGCCGAAAATCTCATAGAGGCTATCAATAAGGCTTGTACTATAATCTTGCCAAAGTTTTTAGCATCACTTTCTATACCACAAGTCGGAGAAGAGACAGCCTATGATATTGCCAAACATTTCGAAGGTAAGAGTCGTATGTCCGTAGCTTCTGATCAGTTGGCTTTGTCTGCTATAAAGGAGATCATAAGTGCTTCGCAAGAAGAATTTTTGTCTATATATGGAGTTGGAGAGGTCGTGGCGGATTCTCTGGTGAATTGGTTCAATAATCCAGAAAATAGGGATTTACTCAAGCGACTCTTGAGGTATGTGAAGATTGTAGACGAAAATTTGGTTATCATTAAAAATAAAGACGTAAGGCGTAAGGTGCAAGGTGCAAATGGAGTGCAAAATGCCACTGGAAAATCTTTGGAAGGTAAGTCCTTTGTCTTTACTGGTACTATGCCAAATTTAGATCGTGATGAGGCTCAAGCTATAGTACGCCATTTGGGTGGTGATGTATCGAGCTCTGTCTCCAAGAAAACTTCATATATGGTTGCTGGTGAAGAGGCTGGTTCCAAGCTTGAGAAGGCACAAGACCTTGGAGTTGAAGTCCTGACAGAGGAGGAGTTTTTGGAAATGGTAAGATAAGCCATATCTATGCTACAATTTTGGTCATGGTTACCATAAAAGAACTAGAACATCTGGCCGTTTTATCCCGTATTCAACTAACAGATGAAGATAAGGTGTCTTTGGTCAAGGAATTCGATTCTATCCTTGGTTATATCGATCAGCTCAAAAAAGTCGATGTTGATATGGACGGCTCTTCTCGTGTCGGTGCTGTGAAAAACGTTATGCGTGAAGACGTGGCATCCTCAAGCGAGATAGTTGGTTCAGCCGATTTTGCAGCCACAAAAGGAGAAACTCGCGAGCGCCTACTTGATGAAGCTCCAGATCGTGAAGGGGATTTTGTAGCTGTGAAGAAGATTATTGCCCAAGACATCAAGCTATAAAATCCTAGCGGACACACTATTCCAATTATGAAAATAGATATAAAAAAACTCGATATAGCCAAGGCTCACGAACATCTTATCAAGGGGGATTTTACATCAGTGGAACTGACTCAGACATATATAGATGAGATCAAACGTGTAAATGGTGATATCAATGCCTATCTGGAAGTATTCGACGATGCTATAGAGTCTGCAGGTTCTGCTGACAAGGAGATTGCTGAAGCCAGATCGGCAGGAGAATCCACTCTTCTGGGATTGTCACAGCTTATAGGCATACCTTGTGGGATCAAAGATAATATCCTTGTGAAAGGACATATTGCTAGTGCTTCCTCCAAGATGTTGGAAGGTTATCATGCTACTTATGATGCGACCGTCATCTCCAAACTCAAAGCCGCTGGTGCAGTTATACTTGGACGTACAAACATGGATGAATTTGCTATGGGCGGTTCTACGGAGAATTCTGCCTATGGAGTGACCAAGAATCCTTATGATATATCGAGAGTGGCCGGCGGTTCTTCTGGAGGCTCAGCAGCTGCAGTTGCTATGGATGGAGCCTTGTTCACATTGGGATCAGATACTGGCGGATCTATCCGTCAGCCAGCCAGTTTTTGTGGAGTAGTTGGTCTTAAGCCTACATATGGTGCCGTCTCACGTTACGGTGTTATGGCTATGGGGTCTTCACTCGACCAGATAGGGCCAATAGGGAAGACGGTCACAGATTGTGAGATTATTTTCAATGTTATTCACGGAAAAGATAGGAAAGATGGCACAACTATAGACGAAAAAACTTATGAAAATGGAGATGCAAGTGCCAAACCGATAATCGGTGTACCAAGACATTTCTTGAACGGTGATGGTATAGATCCTGCTGTTATTGAAAATTTCAATGCTAGTCTGGAGACTTTCAAGAAAAAAGGCTATGAGATACGTGACATAGAACTTCCGAACGTATCTTATTCTCTTATGGTGTATTACATAGTTATGCCAGCTGAAGTTTCTGCCAATATGGCCAGATTCGATGGTATGAGATTTGGTTTACATAAGGATGGTAAGAACGGCATCGAGGATTATTTCTTATCGCGCAGAGCCGGCCTTGGTCGCGAAGTTATACGTCGTATACTGCTTGGTACATACGTTTTGTCATCTGGATATTACGATGCATATTACAACCGAGCGAACGCTGTCCGTTGTATGATCACTGAAGATTTCTATAAAGCCTTTCAGACAGTAGACGTTATCGTCACACCAACGACACCATCACCAGCTTTCAAGATAGGGGAGAAGACTAGTGATCCTATGGCTATGTATCTCGAAGATATATTCACAGTAACAGCCAATCTGACTGGTATGCCAGCCATTTCTGTGCCTTGCGGCTTCGCTCCAAAAGACAAAAGTCTTGGTAGAGAAGTTGATCTTCCACTGGGTCTCCAGATAACAGCACGGCATGCTGACGAAAAGACACTTTTCAAAGTAGGAAAAGATCTGCTGGGTGAGTTATAATATAATCAATGAATGCTTCAATTGATCTTACTTCGACATTTCATAGTCTAGCTGTTCTGGTTACGGACTTTTTTCCGATACTGGTCGAATGGACCAAGCATATTGTAGGATTTTTCATTGGATTGTCGATAATATTTACAGCTTTTTTACTTTTCGGGATTATATATTGTGTCGAAGGTCTCAAACATATACGTAAAAAAGAACACGATATGTATGATTTGAAAGTTGAAGAAGCATTTGAAAGTGATGTAAAAGCCGACCCAGCTTCTGCTAAGCGCTGGGACAGCGTTGTTCGCCATATAGAGTCAAACAACCAAAATGATTGGAGACAATCCATACTAGAATGTGACATTATATTGGAAGAGCTCTTGAATAAGATGGAATATCACGGAGATAGCATTGGCGAGAAGCTCAAGAAGGTAGAGAAGGCTGATTTCAAAACTCTTGATGAGGCCTGGGAAGCACATAAGTTCAGAAACCAGATAGCTCATGAGGGTTCAACAATGTCAGTCAACCAATATGAAGCCAAGAGGGTAGTTAACCTTTATAAGAAGGTTTTTGAGGAGTTCTATTACATATAGTTGTGATGGATATCCAGCACCGCATTGGGTGACGAGGTGATCTAAAATTTTTGTTGCACAGGTGAGACGGGATTGGAATCAAATCGTGATATTTGAGTTAATGGTAATTTAAGCAGTCTGAAATGATGATTCTGTGTTAGCCTGTATTGGTAAAAGCCTAATTAACTATATACCATGCGTAAAAAAAGTGTCCTGAATGCGGTAAAACGGAGGTAAAGAAGAATGGAAAGAGGA
>CAIQCJ010000012.1 GCA_903870315.1 uncultured bacterium
CACCTTAGCCTTCATAGGCTCTATACCATCAGGTTACTCCTTTACATCTCCTACTGGTGGCAGTAGTGGTGGAGGGGGAAGTACACCGACTGTTAACTATGCTCTGCAGTTTGATGGCAGTCAGAATTATGTGAGTACGCCTAGTTTTCCACTTAGTCATTCATTCACTTGGGAGGCATGGTATAAAAGGGCGGGTACTATTAGCGGTGCAGCCAGAATAATAGATATGAACGGCTATCCCGTTTTGTATCAGATATCTAATGGGGACATATATTGGCAAATAGATGGTTCAAGTTACATCATCGCTAATTTGCCCGATGATGGGAATTGGCACCACATTGCTGGAACTCTTGACGGGTCAAATATTGGACTCTGGTTTGATGGAGTACTTGCGGCAAGTGGCTCTACCTCTACTGACTGGAGTGGCAACACAAAAGATTTACACCTTGGTGGAGACCCAGCAAGCGAAGGACTGAACGGCACCATCGACGAAGTCCGCATCTCCAATACTGCTCGCTACACCTCTAACTTCTCCCCAGCCACTTCATTTACATCCGATGGAAACACTGTAGCCCTATGGCATCTAAATGATGGCTCTGGAACATCTGCTGCCGACTCCAGTGGTAATGGACACACAGGTACTCTAGAAGGAAGTCCTACACCTACTTGGGTGACGAGGTAGGATGTTCTCTTTTTCTACTAGATATTATAAATTGTATATCTCCTCTATCGACTTCAGCATCTTCTCTATAGAAAACTTATTTATACATAGGAGGTAGATGCAGACGGTGAAATAACAGGTCTATACAATAGTGGAAGCGGTGTAAGTTTGTAGTTTATTAACCAATCTCGGAAGTTGGTCCTACACTCTTTATTATACAAATCTTCTCATTTCATTGTATAATTGAATGACAATGAAAATGATTTCTCACAGGCTATTTAGTTTGTCCATTATCCCTATTTTTATTGGTATCATTTTCAGTATTGTACCAGTTGCGAATGCTACAACTTGCATGGAGATTGGTGCTGATCTTAGCTATGGCCAGACAGACCAAGTCTCTGGTGGACCGATAGCGAGCTTACAGAGGTATCTCCAATCCAGTAGCTTTCTTAAGTCGAATCCAAACGGTCATTTCGGTCAAGCTACTTTGTCAGCTGTAAAATCTTTCCAGACTAGCGTCGGTATATCATCGACTGGTTATATTGGACCAAAGACTCGTGCTTATATAAGCAAGAAGACCTGCGATACAACGATGGTTCAACCCGTACCAATATCGACTCCTATTCCGGTTGTAACTCCAGTCGCAACAGTTTCCAATACCAACATAATATCGCCGGCTACTGGTCAAGTTCTTTCTGTTGGTAGTACAACAGTCATACGCTGGAACAACCCTGTTTCTGGTATGTTCAATATCAACCTTGAGCAACCAGGAGGTATTGGGGCTGGGTTCATAGCACTAAGTCAAGTACCTGCTCTGAGCAACAATCAATATATCTGGAATGTTGGGAAAGTTTTCTCATCACAGACAAATTCTAGTCAATTCGTTTCTCCTGGTACATATCACATCCGCTTACAAAGCGTAAATGGTGGTACTGATCCGTCAGATCAGACAAGTGGTTGGTTTACTGTGTTGGCACAACAATTCGCTGCTAGTTCTGTTGTCCCATCTTCTGCTTATGCTGATGACACAACTTCTGTGGCTTTATTTGGCACAGGTTTTACGGCCTCAGCCTCGATATATTTCGATAGTAATTACTCTAGTTTTCGTGCAAACAACAGATATGTTTCTCCAGATGGAACAGTGTTGGTATTTACCATACCTATGACTGTACCAACAGGTCTACATACTTTGTTTATAAATAATAGCCAAAACTCAACGCCAGTAACTTTGCCTTTTACAGTAAACTCTATCAACTAATATCTATATATGAAGTACAGCAAAAACACCATCATCATAATTTCTATGTTTAGTATTTTATTATCAACAAAACTAGCCTTCGCGGTAGCTATTCCGAACCTTTCACTCACAGATGTTTCTTCCAATGTAAACATAAGCGTGACTGGAGCCGATCCAAATGCGATGGTTAGATTTTATTTTCCTAATACCTCTACTGCCAACAATACTTCCAATACTGTCACTTATACATCTATAGATATAGGCCAGACGAATTCTAACGGTTCATTTAATGTCTCTGTCGGTTCGAATTCATACGGCCTAAATGGGGGAACTTCAGTATATGTTTCAGTAGATAATGTAAATTCAGCTAGTTCACTATGGCCCGCTCCTATAAATCAGTCAACCTCAAACGGATCACTCTCTCTTTCACAGCAAAATGTAACTATGGTCATCGGCCAGGCTGTGAACATATTTCCTATGAATACGTCTAACACATTGACTGTGCAAGGGAATTCGGACTCATCAGTGGTGTCTGCATATTTCCAATCAAGCAATGATACTGTGGTCATTACCGGTCTAAATGTCGGATCATCTACCGTGTCAATCTGTGCTGGCACCGCTGGATGCAATAGTGTAAGTGTCTCAGTTCAAGCTCCAACTCAAACCATCACGTTTAGTCAGTCTCCGGTGTATTTCGTTTTAGGACAACAGGTTCAGACTATAAGCATATATGGTCCAGGTTCTGGTTACAGTGTATCGAATCCCAACAGAGATATTCTCTCCGCAAGTATAGAAGGCACAAACCTTACTTTACAAGGATCAGCCCTTGGTCAGGTCACGTTGTCTATATGTGCTAGTAGCTGGATTTGTGGATCTCTCTTGGTCAATATTGTCAGTCCTGGTACAGCGGTGCCAAACCAGATATCGACTCCCCCGTCAGCCAATTCCAATTTTAGTCAGTCACCACAACTCACTTCTTTCTCTGTCAGATCGAATAATGTCATGAATCTGTTCTTCGGTGCTAAAAGTACTGTGAGTATAAGTTTTAGTATAAATCAGACGGTTAACAATGTTCTAGTTAAGATAGCTGGTCAGCAGACTTCAGTAGGTCAGGGAACAGATGGCACATATTCAGCGTCTTATATATTGACCGGCAAGGAGATTTTACCTTTGCCCGTGGTTATATCTTATACAAATCCATCTGGTCTCATAGGTCAGAATTATCTCTGGATAGGGGATTCTGCAACATTACCAACCAATCCCACCAGCGTATCCAGTACCAATACGATAGTTCCTACTAGCAAAGCTACTTTCACGAAACTATTGACTCTCAATTCTATCGGAGCCGAAGTCAAGACTCTTCAACAAAGATTGAAGGCGGATGGCGTTTATATAGGACCCATTACTGGAACATTTGGTTTATTGACTGAAGCGGCCGTCAAGAAATATCAATCAAAAAATGGCCTAAGTCAGGCTGGGGTAGTTGGACCATCAACAAGGGCTTTGCTCAATAAAGGTATTTAGGGATCTAGTTAGTAGATGAGCTAGCGATTTCTTCTATTCTTTGTCTGTTTTTCTCACCGCGGTCTAAGGCCACCTCGAAGAAAGGTGTGCGCATGATGCGTGCGTGTTCACTTACGTATTCCCTAAAGGTTGATAATTGACGTGTCATAAAGTCGAGAGCAGCTCTTTCCTGATTCTCTGGCATTACAGTAAATAGTATAGTCGCACGAGAGTTTCTACTACGTAGTTCTATAGAGGTGATAGTGATAAGTGAGGTACCATTCGATTCACGTTGAAAATACTCCGCCGCTAGTTCGCGTATTATTTCTTTCATCTTTTCATCTTTTTGAGTCATATATTTATGGCTTGTGCTTAGTATATTTATCTCATTATTATTTCTTCTCTATTGTCTTAACTGACTCGACTCTGTCTCCGACAGCAATCTCTATCTTAGCTTCTATCATCGTGCCAAACTCGAAACCTTCAGCGACTTCACTGACTCGCAACTTCTTGGATTGTAGTTCGCGAATCTTACCTCTACCTATCTCTTCATTACGTCTCATAATACGGACATCATTTCCTGAGTTAAGTGTGCCGCTTTCAACCTTACCGCCGACAACTTGACGATCTTTCTCTTTCGAGAATAATGCCAGTATCTTGGCACGACCAGTGACTTCTTCTATATATTCCTTAGGAACAAGGGCGGTCAGTTTTTCTTGGATAAATTCTGAAAGCTTATATATGATATCGAAATACAATACTGACAAAGGTATAGGTGATCTCTCTATAGTTGCGGCGGCCTTGGAGTCAGGCATCACGTGGAAGCCTATGAGCAAAATCCTAGGATCACTTACTGCAGATTTAACATCATTCTCATTGATTTCGCCAAGTCCTTCTCCAACCACTTTTATACGAACTTTGTCATGCTTTATCTTAGCTATCTCATGTCTTACACCCTCAAGACTGCCGTTTGTATCAGCTTTGATGATTATAGGTAAGACGGCTATATCCGGATTTTCTTCATGCAATATCTTGGCACAGGATTTGTTGTTCGTACTGTATTCCTTAGATATTTCCTCAGCTTCTTTTTTTGAAGCGACTACCTGGAAGGTTGATCCACACGGTACAACCTCATTCCAACCAACTATGAAGATTGGCATAGAAGCTGTGGCATAGTTTATCTTCTTACCAAGAAAATTTTCTATAAATCGTACTGGCGCAAAAGCTGATCCGGCAACGACGTACATACCAACCTCTAGAGTACCATCTTTGATAAGAAGGGTAGCGTGGACACCAGTCCTTGTATCTAGTTCTGATTCTACAACTATGCCAGTTGCCATTTTACAAGCACAAGTCGAAAGATCGGCCATATCTGACATAAGTATGACCATATCTAGAAGTTCAGGAACACCATCGCCCTTAAGTGCGGAAATAGCCACGCAAGGTATATCCCCACCCCAGCCCTCAACATATATCTCATGTTCTCCAAGACTAGTCTTGGTTCTGTCTATGTTAGCGTTCGGCTTATCTATCTTATTTATAGCGACGATGTAGGGTATATTTTGAGATTTTATCGCCGTGAGTGCATCTAGAGTCTGTGGTTTGACTCCATCTTCAGCAGATACTACAAGGATGGCTATATCAGCTGCTTGGGCGCCACGAGTTCGTATAGAACAAAAAGCTTCGTGACCAGGAGTATCTAGAAATGTTAGAGAATGAGATTTTCCATCCTGAGACACATGGTTCACTTGATAGGCTCCCATATGTTGAGTAATGCCACCAGCTTCTTCAGCACAGATATTTGTCTCACGGATATAGTCCAAGAGTGTCGATTTACCGTGGTCGATATGACCCATAACTACCACGATAGGTGGTCTGGTTGTTTTATTATTTTGGCCCAAATCCTGGGTTTTTTTAGTAGTTTTTGTAGTCATGGTCATTTTCTATATTGGAGATATAGCAGAACAGGTAGTGTAGCAGGTATGAGACTATTTGACAAGGAATAAAATAGGTGCTACTGTTTCGTCTGGTGTACAAATGAGACTTAACTAAAACAATTAAATCCTTGGTATAAACTAAGGGTGGGGGAAAGATGATAACGAGTATTAGTATTCTGATGAAGCGTGCTAGTGACGCCAGTAATGTCAACGGTCTATTGATTGAAGCTCTCCGTGTTATAAAAGGCGATGATTGTAAAGAGCTCAAGATCAAATGGTTGAGAAATAAGGAATTTATTTCTTTCAATAAACGTTCCGGCTTAAGTTTGAATCAGTGCCTGATCAAAGTGTTCTGCTGTAAAGAATCAGAACGCAAAAATCATGACATCCAAATGATTTTCAAGATAGCGGAAATGATTCATAAGGATACTGGTTTTTACATCCGAGTTGAGTGTGTAGACGCTTTCGTCTACGACACTCGTGTGTAGGTTATGTAGTCTTAGAGATGTTTTATTATCTCTTCAAATGCCGTCCTTTTTATCGGGGACGGCATTTACTATTTATTACCATTGACTGCGGCGGTTTCTTCTTCGGTAAGTTCGTATTCCGATTCTGATCCTTTTATAGGCTTTGAGAAGACGCTGACACGTTCACGTGAATATAAGCTAGATATAACTACTCCATCTCCTTCTTCATTCAAAAAGGCTGTAGAGAAACTCTGATTACCACCTCCACCAGTACCCTTGAATGGATTGAAACGGACAGTATTGATCGACTGGACACTTTTCTTGAGGCGTTTTTCTACAGTTGTTAGATATCCTTCTAGATCTTTGCGAAAAGCTTGTAGGTCTTTCAGGCCAACAGATACTGATACTAACGAGTCGCCGATATTCTTGGAGTCGAAACCTACAAGAAAACGTCTCAGCTTCATATAGAGCCAGACAACAAGTCCTAGCAGAACCAATACAGCCAGACAAAGTATGATAAATCCTATAGCGAGTGGGTTGGCAGATATGGAAGATATTATGGACATATGATTTTTATATTTACTATTATACTTGTTTACAGTTTATAATGAACAGTGTATAACATCTTTATGACTAAGTCATCATCGAAATCAACAAGAAATTTGAATAAGCGGATATATCTTGATTATGCGTCTATTACTCCTATAGATCCAAGGGTCTCTAAGGTGGTGGAGGAATATTCATCTGGCATGTATGCCAACCCATCTTCTTGGTATAAGGAAGGTGTATTAGCAAAAAAAGTTTTAGATGATTCCAGAAAGATAGTATCTGGTTTTATCGGTGCGCATGCAGATGAAGTAATCTTTACTTCTGGTGGTACAGAATCTAACAATATTGCCTTGCAAGGAGTGGCGAAAACGGCGATGAAATATTTGTCATCTAGAAAATTCTCAAAAAAAGATGTTGTACAACCACACATCATCATTTCTTCTATAGAACACTCTTCTATTATAGAGACGACTCGTTATTTACAAGATCAGGGATGTGAAGTGACCAAGATTCCAGTTGATGTAAATGGAGTGATTGACTTGGATATATTGAAGAAATCCATCAAGCCGAACACAATTCTGGTTTCTATTATGACAGTGAACAATGAGGTTGGCACCATACAACCTATACGCGAGATATCGAAGATTATTCGCCAAGCACGTGCAAAATTTGGACATACTGAATCTGATACTAGTATATATTACCCACTTTTTCACACTGATGCAGCGCAAGCCGGACTTTTCCAGAATCTAAATGTCGAACAGCTTGGTGTTGACTTTCTAACATTGGATGCTGGCAAGCTCTATGGTCCACGCGGTATTGGAGCGTTGTATGTGAGAAGGAGACTATGGGACGATGTTGCTCCTACAGAAGCCGTCCATAAATTACTTATTAGCCCGATCATTTTTGGTGGTGGCCAAGAAAGGGGATTAAGATCTGGGACAGAAAATATTTCTGCTATAGCTGGTTTTGCTAAAGCACTAGAAATCATAGGAAAAGAAAGGCAGCCAGAAGTTAGTAGTAAGATAAGCACCAAAGAAGTTGTGCGTATATTGAAGTTGAAGAGATTTTTAATTACTGGATTGAAGAAGATAAGGAAAGATATCTTGATCAATGGAGTACAAGACGTATCTCAAGTCTCGTCGACTTCTCCTTTTATACTCAATATTTCGATTCCAGGTATAGATAATGAATTTCTGGTCATACAACTCGATGCCACAGGAATAGCTTGTTCTACCAAGAGCTCATGTCTACGTGATGAAGATGAGTCCTATGTTTTGGAAGCTATTGGTGCTGACAGTGCCAACTCTATTAGGTTCTCTTTTGGTCGATGGACTACAGAGAGGGATATCTTATTTACCTTGAAGAAATTAAAGACACTTTTAGTAGAAGACAAGCTACCGCTTGCGTGATTTCACCTATTCTGTTATTATCTCTCCCACATGTTGATGATCAGATTACAGCGCACAGGCCGCAAACACGAACCAACGTTTCGTGTTGTTTTGACTGATTCCAAGAATGGTCCTAAGAGCGGTAAATATTTAGCCAATCTAGGATGGTATGACACTCGTATAAAGAACAAGATTGAACAGATGGATACTGAGAAGATCAAGTATTGGATATCCAAGGGTACTAAGTTGTCTGTTACATTACATAACTATCTAGTCACACAGAAAGTCATCTCTGCAAAGAAGATCAACGCTTTACCAAAGAAGACTCCTATCAAGAAAGCCGAAGAGGCTAAAGCTGAAGTTAAGCCTGCAGCCACCGTTCCTGTGGCAGAACCAGCTCCAGTACCAACTGCGTAGTTCAGTTCTAAGACTTATAGATGTAAGATGTTATGCGCCGAGAAGGCGCTTTTTTGTAATTGCCGCACATTTTTATATTTGCTAAACTAAGTCTTAGTACAGCGAACTGTACGATTATAAGTTTAGTTATTGAAATACCATGCAGAATGCAGATCAGCAGTTTCTAGAATATGTTATTAAGGCTCTTGTAGATAATCCGAACGATGTGAAAGTTAACCGCACAGTAGATGAGATGGGTGTTTTGCTTACTCTCGAGGTCTCAGCTGCAGATATGGGAAAGATTATTGGCCGTCAAGGAAATACTGCAAAGTCTATTCGTACACTTTTGCGTGTTGTTGGCATGAAGAACAATTCTCGCGTTAACCTCAAGATCAATGAACCAGTTGGTGGTCTCCGTTCAGCAGATTCTTCCGGTCAAACTCCAGGATCAGTAGCTGGCATATCATCTTCAGCCCCAGATCAGTCTTCAGCAGCTCGTGCGTCCAAGAGCGTTGATGAGGCTATGGCGGATTTGAAACTCTAGTAAGAAACAGCAAATCTGTTCCTCGATGTGTCTCGGAACAGATTTGCTGTTTCTAAGGATTGTTTCAGTGCTGATCTTATCCCCACCCACCTCTATTTGCTCACAGTATGCGGGGGGGGGGTATACTTACCTGTATATCAACCTCTTAACATCTCCCATATGTCCTTTCTCCATATACACACCAACACCAAGA
>CAIQCJ010000013.1 GCA_903870315.1 uncultured bacterium
CTCTTTCCATTCTTCTTTACCTCCGTTTTACCGCATTCAGGACACTTTTTTTACGCATGGTATATAGTTAATTAGGCTTTTACCAATACAGGCTAACACAGAATCATCATTTCAGACTGCTTAAATTACCATTAACTCTAAATTGTATATCTCCTCTATCGACTTCAGCATCTTCTCTATAGAAAACTTATTTATGATGCTTTCTCGCAAAACTGATCCGTATTGCCTGGCCAGTAGGGGGTGTTCTGTTATATAAGATATCGCGTGAGCGAGTTCGCTAGGGTCCTTAGTCTGTATCAGAACGCCAGATTTCATATCATCTATGATTTCTGGTATACCACCAACTGTAGTAGCTACTACGGGTAAAGATGCTGATCCAGCTTCCAGTATGACGTAGGGGAGACCCTCTTTCACTGAAGGTAAAACGAATATGTTGAAAGCCTTCAAATATTGGCTGGCCTCTGACATATATCCAACCAAGAACACTTTGTCTTCTAGACCTAGACATTTTATCTGCATATGGAGCTTGGTAGACAGATCTCCATCACCAATAATAATGGATATAATATCTTGATGTCCGGTAGTTCCGTTGTTTGAACACACATTTTTCAAAGCAGAGATGAGATATTCAAGACCTTTGTTTGGATGTAGTTCAGCAATAGTCCCTACAACTATATTCTTTTTGAATTCTGATAGGTCTATACCTATATGTTTAGCCAATGTCTGTTTTGATCCTTCTATAGACATAAACACAGGTACCTTCATACCAAGTGGTATGATAGCCAGTCTGTTTGTAACCCAAGGAAATTGTTTAGCTTGTTTGTATTCATATTCAGATAGTAGGATAACTTTATCTGAAAGGAGCATAGTCACCCAAGACGCTATCATTATTACTAACTTTTGGTATAAAGGTCTATCCTCATTGAATGCCCAACCATGAACCGTATATATGACTTTCTTCACACGGAGTAGTCTACCAGCTATTGAACCGAGGCCAGCCGCTTTCGGGCTGTGTAGATGTATGAGGTCTGGTTTCTCATGTCTTATAATAGAAAATATCTCTCGGAATGATCCAAACTCTTTCGATATGGCTATGTTTCTCTTGAGTCTTTCTATGGTATAAGTTTTAATACCTATATCCTCGAGTTTTTGTCGGAGAACACCATTGCCACCCAGTGCTACTACAACAGTATTACCAGCTTCTTTCATGGCTACAGAAAGATCATATACATGCCTTTGGGCACCACCCCAGTTGGACTTGGTTATGACGTATAGTATCTTCATTACCTTTAAAAGTAACACGTAAATCTCTTAGTGGCAAAATATCGAGCAGACGTTAAGGCATTGAAGTATTATACAAATCGTGGTATCGTTTTGCCTATGATTCATACCAAAAGCTCTGTTTATACAGCCATATTACTGGTTGGTGATCTAGTAGCCTATCTGTTTTCACTCATAGTGGCTCTCGGTATTCGTTATGGTCATATGCCCGGACGTACTCTTATATATGTGCATTTGTCATCTTTTGCTATACTATTCTTGGTTTTTATTGTTATCAATTTCAGCGCAGGTCTATACAACAAACGTTCTCTGCTTGCACCAAACCGCATACCAGGACTGCTTGTGCGTACTCAAGCTATAGCTGTTCTCATAAGTGTGGCATTCTTTTATTTCTTACCTACCTCTATAACACCAAAAGCCAACCTTTTCATATATGCTGTGGTTTCTACTTTGCTTTTGGCACTTTGGCGCTTGGTAGTATTTCCAGTAGTGAGCTCAGCTAGAAGTCAGCGTGCTATCTTGGTTGGGGTAAATGGTGAGATACAGGATCTTTTTGATGAGATAAACAATCGTTCTCGCTACGGCATCAC
This sequence comes from uncultured bacterium, assembly GCA_903870315.1. Classification (GTDB taxonomy): domain Bacteria; phylum Patescibacteriota; class Minisyncoccia; order Phycocordibacterales; family PALSA-1337; genus C7867-002. Next base: position 1,872 of record CAIQCJ010000013.1, read on the forward strand.
ATTTGTAGAAAAATTTGAGCCAGCCTCGAGTACAGAAGAGACCGTCTTAAAGATAGGGGAGTCGGTTTGTAGAAACAACGCATCTGTTCTGGTAGTCGACCTTCACAATAAGACGGTTGAGTCAGCGATTCCATTTCTTTATTCTTTGATCTTTTCTGGAGTACAAGTCATAGACGCCGGCAAACTCTTTGAGGGGATATTTGATCGTGTACCACTTTCTATGGTAGGTGAGCGTTGGTTGGTGGAAAATACAGGAACATCAGCCGTTGGCCGTCTCGTATATGACGTGGTAAAAAGAGCTCTGGATATATTTGCAGCTACCATCTTAGGACTTGTTTCTCTCATCTTTTATCCTTTCGTTTACTGGGCTATTCGTATGGATGACAAAGGCCCCCTTTTCATTTATCAAAATCGTATAGGTAAAAATGGTAAACCAATAAAGATAATCAAATTCAGGAGTATGGCAGCAGTAGATGGTAGTAAGCATGATGATGGTGGGGATTATGCTAGGGGCCCAATGAGTTCTGGTGACAGATCTGATATGCAAGTAACTCGTGTCGGTAGATTTATAAGACTGACTCGTATAGATGAGTTGCCACAGCTTTGGAATGTTTTGCGTGGAGATATATCTCTTGTCGGTCCTAGACCAGAACTACCAGCACTGGTTTCTGTATATGAGAAAGAGATTCCTTATTACAATGTACGCCATCTCATACAGCCGGGCTTATCTGGCTGGGCTCAAATATATCATTTGACACATCCTCATCATGTTGTAGCTATCAATGAGACACGTGATAAACTCTCTTATGATCTGTATTATGTCAAACATCGTTCGTTCATGTTGGATTTGCGTATAGTATTGCAGACATTCAAGGCACTGATCTCAAGAAGGGGGGTATAGTCGCGAAGCGTGCCCTGTTCATTGAATCATTATGGTAATATTGACACGCTAATATATACATGCCAATATCATATCTAGATTGTTTCGTACCAACTATCTATCCAGATCAACTTGTACAAATGCCAGAAACATTTGTATGAACAGGACACAGACGTCTTATTTGGAATAAAAACGGTACAAAAAATAGGGGGTGTGCAATGTCGTATATTCATAAAGAAGCACCAAGAAGTAGATCAGTATCTGTCGCTGACTCAGTAGTGTCTATGTTTGGAAGACTTCCATTAGTCTCACAACTGGCAGACTTATGGGAAAAGGAGATCAATAAACGTAATGGTGGTAAGGTCGATACTGACCAAAATATCTTGCGTTGCTGTCGGTACTTGATTGAGATCCAGAAGAATAATCGTATAATCAAAGACGAAAGGATACATCGTAAGTTAAAGAATGTCATCGTTATTGTTGTACAGATAATGTTTGTCTCATTGTTGAGTCTCATCTGGTTTCCTTGGCCCGTCTTTGCCACGGCGCTTGGAACATTATGTATTATCCTCGCTGTCTTCTTGGCTTGGGCTCACAAGCTTAGCTGGAGAATCAATGCTTATGATGTTAGGTGTGACAGAGTTAGATCATTCTTCGATGTGGTGTCGTCTATACTAGAGATACAGGGTTCTGAGACCTGGAGATCGGTAAGACATATCGAGTATCATATCGATGAATTATGTCTAGAGATTGCCACGATAGAGAACAATGATATCAAAGACAACCCGAGATATCCTGTAAACAGGATGCGTAGGGATGTCAGGTACCTTGTCTCCCAACTCCAGAATTTCGGGGTTACAGATGGCAATCTTCAACCCTGGTTCGATAGAGCCAAGAATAAGCTCGAAGAGATGAACCAACTGAAATCAGAACTACCTCCAGCGATGTAGGTAGTCACACAGAATTGTGAGGCACCACAGGACTCTTACGGAAACGTTTGAGCGATGTGGTGCCTCTTGTCGTATCTGGGCTATATGCTTAGATGTGTCACAACACATCATGTAGAGTGTTGCAACTGTTGCGCAAACCGCAAAAACCTGTAAAATACCGATTATGTTAAAACATAGAGCTCGTGCCGTTTTCGTACTCATATTTGCCGCATTGATCGGCTATTTTGTTTATACAACGCAAATCCCTGGTACAGGGAAGACTGCTGGATCGAAACCATTCCGTCTCGGACTAGACCTTTACGGTGGAACACACCTAGTTTACCAAGCCGATGTCTCGAAGATCGACTCTACAGATATTTCAGCTTCTATGGCATCGCTTCGTGATGTTGTTGAGAGGAGAGTTAATACTCTTGGAGTCAGTGAGCCATTGGTACAGACTCAAGAAGCAGCTGCGCTAAGCTCAGAAGAGAGTGCATATAAACTCATCATCGAGCTTCCAGGCGTTACAGATGTAAATGAAGCTATACACGCTATTGGTGCTACTCCAAGCCTAGAATTCAAGGTGGCAACAGCTTCTGACGTCAAGGATTTTCAGGCCTCTACGACAATGAAGACCGCTGATGCAACTACATCGGCCATGGCTTATGCGGCTCTATTCCATACGACTGGTCTTACCGGTCGTATGGTTGGTCGTGCTTCAGTTCAGTTTAATACTACTACAAACCAGCCTATGGTCGGCCTAGATTTTACCAGTGATGGTCGTGAACTTTTCGATAAGATCACAAAAAATCATGTTGGTGATTACGTCGGTATTTTCCTAGATGGTGCACTTATAGAAGCTCCGGTTGTCCGTGAAGAGATTCCAAATGGCCAAGCACAGATCTCTGGCTCATTTACTCTAGACCAGGCACAGAAACTTGTACGTGATCTGAACTTCGGTGCTCTACCTGTTCCAGTTACTCTTATCTCTACACAAACAATAGGTCCTACTTTGGGTCAAGCTGCTATAAACGGTGGTATCAAGACAGGTATCATTGCTTTTATAATCATCGGTTTGTTTTTGATACTTTGGTATCGTCTGCCAGGATTTATTGCCACCATTGCTCTTGGTTGTTATACAGCCATCATGCTGGCTTTGTTCAAGATGATCCCAGTCACTCTTACGGCTGCTGGTATTGCTGGATTTATACTCTCCATAGGTATGGCTGTTGACGCCAACATTCTTATTTTCGAACGTATGAAGGAAGAGCTCAAGGCTGGTCGTGGGGTTTGGGATGCTATGCATGAAGGTTTCGCCAGGGCGTGGTTGTCTATACGCGACTCAAATATTTCTAGTATTATCACTGGTGTCATCCTCTACTATTTTGGTAGTACGTCAGTAGTTACTGGTTTCGCACTTGTCTTCGTGGTCGGTGTGCTCGTCTCGATGTTTACTGCTATTACTGCTTCACGCCTCTTCCTCTACGCTGTGGCACCTAAAAATACAACGAAGTTGTCGACCTTCTTGATAAGTAATGGTTTGCACTTTAGAAATTAACGAATGCGCTTTGCGCCTTTCAACTTTAAACTAATATGTGGGTTGTAAAATACAGAAAACTTTTCTACACAGTATCCGGACTCATGGTCTTAGCGGCATTTGTCTCGCTCTTCGTCTGGGGCTTGAAGCCAGGTATTGATTTTACCGGAGGAACTCTTATAGAAGTCTCATATGGTAAAGACAGACCAGATCAAGCTGCTGTTACTGCTGCTTTGGTCAATATTGATCCAGTAGTTTCGGTTCGTCCGAGTACTACTAACAATGGTGAACAAGAATACATAGTCCGTATGAAGGAAGTTAATCAAGAAGAGAAAGCAGCTGTTATGACAGGACTTTCACTTAGTGGTACGGCAACCACAACGATCAAGACTTTTGATTCAGTTGGTCCAGTTCTAGGTGCTGAAGCACTTCGCAAGTCTATAGTCTCGGTTATTCTCGTTATCCTCGGTATCGTCTTGTATATAACTTTTGCATTCAGAAAAGTTTCAGAACCAGTCGCTTCATGGAAATATGGTTTTGTAGCCATCATCGCTTTAGTTCACGACGTCATCATCCCTACAGGAGTTTTCTCCATCCTAGGACATTTTGCTGGATATGAAGTCGATACTTTGTTCGTGACAGCATTGCTTGTTATTCTAGGCTTCTCTGTGCACGATACTATCGTGGTTTTCGATCGAGTCCGTGAGAATCTTAGCCATGCTCCAGCTAAAAAGCCTTTTGGTGAGATAGTTGGTGAAGGTGTCTCACAGACATTTACTCGTTCTATAAACACATCGTTGACCACTCTTATCGCTCTCGTCGTTCTGTATTTTGTTGGCGGATCTACTACCGAGCATTTCTCTCTGGCTCTCATTGTCGGTATTGCTGCTGGTACATATTCTTCTATTTTCATCGGTTCAACTTTACTTGTCACCATCGCTGGCGCGGATACTAAGAAGGGAGGTAAGTAAATCTTAGTTGTGTATCTCTCCAAAATCCGTTAACATGGCTATCTTATGTCTAAGGGCCAAAAATCTGTAAGAAATGAATTTTCTGGAGACACAATCATCCGTTTCGACGATGTGTCTTTCGAATATGGTCATAATAAGCCTATCTTGGACGAGGCCTCGCTCACAGTGCGCCGTGGCACTAAAATCACGCTCATGGGGCAGAATGGGGCTGGAAAGACCACTATTTTCGGCCTTATCCTAGGTGCCGGCGGGGCTGACAAGGATATGGTAGCCGGTATTTCAAAACCAGAATCAGGAGAAATCCACATAACGAACGGCGCCACCATAGCTACGGCTCGCCAAGTCATACCACGACCAGATCTTGAATTGACGGTTCGTGCATTTTTTGCAAAAGCACTTGAAAGCGGCGGCCGTGCGAAAGTATATGACATCGATCCGCGCATTGATGCTATTCTCGAAGTCGTGAACCTACATACACCGAAGTCTACGCCGAAGCACCCAGTCACCGACCTGAAGGATCGTTTGGTAAAAACTTTTTCTGGTGGTCAGCAGGCGCGACTTTTATTGGCGTCAGCTCTCATACAAGACCCAGATATTCTATTGCTCGATGAGCCGACAAACAATCTCGACAAAGCTGGTATAGAGCATCTAACGCAATTTCTTATTGATTACAAAAAGACATGCCTCGTTATTTCCCACGATGCAGATTTCTTGAATGCATTTACACATGGAGTCCTTTATCTTGATTTGCATTCACGTAAGGTTGAGCAATATGTCGGTGACTATAAGGATGTGGTCGAGCAGATTTCGGCACGTATCGAGAAAGAGAATCAAGAAAATGCACGCTTGGTCAAGGAGATTGAAGCCAAGAAATATCAGGCAGGAGTCTTCGCTCAAAAGGGTGGACAAATGCGTTTGGTTGCCAAGCGTATGCGCGAGAAGGCTGATGAACTTGAAGAGGAGATAGTCAATGTGCGTAAGGAAGACAAAACTATTCGCGACTTCACCATACCTTCGCAGTTCGCTACGGGAAGTAAGACGGCAGGCAGTGACATAGTTGGAGATATCATCACTATAAAATCTTATAGCATTCTTAGTCCCAAGACCCATAAGCCGGTGACGCACGATTGTAGTATCAGGTTGCGTCGCAAGCAGCACTTGTTGCTCGCTGGTCCAAACGGTATCGGCAAGTCTACTTTGCTCGAGTCTCTAGTAAATGGTGGTCACAATGCCCACGGCGAAAAGATCGAAGGGGAATCTGTGATTACTGAAGGTGTGCGAGTTGGATATTATCGTCAAGATTTTTCCATGATGGATTTCAATGACACTGTTTATGAATCTCTCGAAAAGATCGTGCGCTCTGTCGAAGGTCGTCTCATAGAAACAGAAGTCCGCGCCGTCGCCGCCAGTTTCCTCATCGGCGCTGACGCCATCCACACCAAGATCGGCTCATTATCTGAAGGTCAAAAAGGTTTGGTTGCTTTCGCTAGGCTTGTTTTGCTCAAGCCCGGCTTGCTTATTCTCGATGAACCAACAAACCATATAAATTTCCGTCATCTTCCAGTTATCGCAAAGGCGCTCGATAAATATGAAGGGGCTATGATTCTCGTGTCGCACGTGCCAGAGTTTGTAAAGCAGATAAGGGTGGATGAGGTACTTGATCTTGGTAAATAGGTGGAGGATTTGGGGAAATGATAAATGGAGCATTAAATAGAGCTTTTGACGTTTGTCCTCTATGTAAGAAACCACTAGCATGGAAAGGCCATCCAGAGTTATCGGTAAAAGAAAATTTGACATGATATAATCGTCATATAGATACCACACACATGACCATCACAGAAACTAGAACAGTAAAAAGCGGAGTCACTTACATTGTTGAATATCATGATGCTGATAATTTTGACGATTTAGATAAATCAAAATGTACACAATCCTACGGTGTCTGTTTTTGTGGAGACAAAATGGTTATTGGCTTTGGTGGCAAGAAAAAAGATTGGGGTCTTATCGGTGGCACGATTGAGCCAGGAGAAACATTTGAGGGAACCTTGGTGCGAGAAATACAAGAGGAATCAAATATGAAGATATTGAAGAGTAAGCCTGTCGGGTATCAGAAGTGTACTGATACTCGTGATAACTCATTTATATTCCAATTGCGTTACGTCTGTATTGTTGAACCATATGGACCTTTTGTTTCTGATCCCGCTGGTGGAGTCACAGAAATAAAACTGATTGATGAGAAGGATTATAAACAATATTTTAAATGGGGAAAGATAGGGGAGAGAATAATTTCTAGGGCGGTGGAATTGGTCAAATCACTTTAAAATTAATGCACCACACCTACATTCTCCGTTGCGCAGATGACACTCTATATGTTGGCAGTACAAACGACCTCGCCGGCCGTTTGCATGCGCACAATTTTGCCAAATCAGGGGCGCATTATACGAAGATACGAAGGCCGGTGGAATTGGTGTATAGCAAAGCGTCGCGAAGCTATGCGAAGGTACGAGCATTGGAGGCGGCGTGGAAAAGGCTTACGCGCGCGGAGAAACTTGCTATGATTGATAAGTGAAAAAATTCCGCATAGTATCTCGATGGGTCAAAAGACGTGTGAAGACACGACGCGCGAGGCGCACTCACAGTCGCGCAAGCTCTGTGCGTAACGCAAGTGGCCGGCGCTCATATCTGACACACAAAGAGTTAGCACGCGCACTCATAACTGAGCGTGTTATTCATTTCAATAAACATTACAACCTACCACTTGGAAAAATTGCTATAAGAAATCAAGTGAGTCGCTGGGGCTCGTGTTCGAAGAAGGGGAATCTCAATTTCAATTATAAACTTTTGTTTCTGACAGCAGAGTTGCGTGACTACGTGATAGTGCACGAGATCTGTCATGTGAAGGAATTCAACCATGGTTCAAGCTTCTGGAACTTGGTTAGTGAAGTTGTGCCAGATTATCATTCTTTGAATAAGGCATTGCGGAAAATTAATGCCAGAGTTGTCGTCAGTATGGATTCAAATTTGCAGACCAATTTACAGTCCAAGATTACTCAAGAAAAGCTTTAATTCATCGCCCTCAATCTTACGGAAACCACCGGATTCAACTTTACCGAGTTGGATATTTGAAATAGAGGTGCGTGTCAGATTGGCTATCTCAGCACCAAAAAGTGAACATATGCCACGGATGCGATTTTTCGTATCAATGATACTTATATAACAAGAAGTTGGACTTTGGAGTTGAACGCGGCAACTTATAGGCTCGTCACCATTTACAGAAACACCAGCTTCGAGTTTCTCTTTGAAATTTGCGCGTAAAGGACCGATAGTCTCAACGTGGTATTGTTTGACGTGGGCATGCCTCGGATTCTCGAGGCGGTCTATGATGCGGCGATCATTTGTAAAGATGATAAGACCAGACGCCTCTGGATCTAGACTTCCGACAGGGAATAAACTCTTAGCTTCTTTTGGTATGGCCTGTACCAAAGTATTTATGAAACCCTTTGTGCCTTTGCGAGTATCGAGTACTGGAACACCGCGCGGTTTGTTGCAGGCGAAATAGACGTATTTCTGATCATATACTCCACCACGTGCACCGGCTCCCGCAGAGCCTTTATTTTTACGCACTTCGACAACGTCTTTTTCTGTGACCTTGTCACCGAGAACTGCAAGGCGACCATTTATAGTAACAGTTCTACGTTCAATAAGCTCATCAGCTCCGCGGCGCGTGGCGTAACCTTTAAAGGCTAGATATTTGTTTATACGCATTGGGAATGAAGGCGCACCATCGTTCGGATTCTTTGCAGGGATGGCTTGTTGACGTGGTGAGTTTTTCATGTGACTAACCTTAGCATTTTATGGTGAGTGATGCGAGTTGGTAACAAAAAGTGATTAGTTCATTATTAGTCATGAAGCAGAACCCCCCCACAAGATCGCTCTTGCGGGGGGGTGATTGGTTGTTTAGATTGATCTGGTTTACGGTGTTATTTATTTCCAGAACTTGAAGTCGGTGACTATTTTGTCGATAATACCGAGCTCCAGAGCTTCTTCGGCAGGATACTCCGTATGATATTTCTCGCCTATCTGGAATAGACGACGAATCTCTTCTACATCTTTACCAAGCCTTTTTGCATACATATTTTCTCGCTCAGCTTTTCCTTCAGTCATATTTTTTATTAAAGCCCCGATTTCATATTCTGATAGTTTCTCACTGTCTTGAATCACGTTGAATTTGTGTCGCGTGAAATGAAGAAAGAAACTTGCAGTTGGTAGGGCCATACGTTTGCGGCAATGGAGTAGAATGTCCACCGCCATCGAATCAGCGTTTCTGATCACGAGACCATCTACCGGCGAGTTCAATGTGTCGATGATTCCATATACATACTGACCATCTTGGACACTACCACCGTTACTTCCGATAAGTATGGTGATCGGGGCAGTCTCCTTAAGATCGAGTGCTGTTAGGATCTCAATTAGTCCATTGGCCATGTCTCTGTTGATTTCACCAATCATTGGGACCATGCGCCTCTTTGCCAATGCTGAGGCTAAGACTTTATTGTTCACTCCAATTGCATTTTGTATTTCCGCATATATATTTTTCTCTTTCATCTACCTCCTAAGTAATGGTTTATTTCATTGTTCAATTCACTTCAAACCATATCATAATTGATACCTTTGTCAAGGTATATTTGGCTTACTTCAGACTTTGTTTCTCCACACCGTATCCTCATTTTATGGCTAGTTCAAAGCCCTTGACTTATATTCGCATTCAGGTAAACTAGCCCTTACGTCTCATAACAACGCATAAACGCCTTGTTAAGGGGCGCTAGTAAAAGGAGTTCGTTGAAAATTCAATTGAAATAACATATTTCGTCAGGAAGTATGTTATTGAGAATGTATTGATTATATTACGGCCACCTAGGACTCTTAGCGGAGTCTTGGTGGCATAGTGCAAGTTACGTATATTTGAAAATGATTCAAGTCACACATAGATTCAATGTTGTGATGAGAGCTAGGACAACAAAGTGAATTCAAAAAGAAAACAAAATTTCCCGCAAGGGTAATAGCGCTTTCTATTTTGTTCCGTTCACTTAATAGTTAAGAGTTTGATCCTAGCTCAGGATGAACGCTGGCGGCGTGGATAAGGCATGCAAGTCAAGGGGGCTCCGCAAGGAGCAACCGGCAGACGAGGTAGTAATAATCAGGTACGTACCCAGAAGTCGGGCATAGCTCGCCGAAAGGCGGGGTAATTCCCGATAGTCTCGCAAGAGTAAAGTTTTTCGCTTCTGGAACGGCCTGATCGGTATCAGCTAGTTGGTGAGGTAAAAGCTCACCAAGGCTATGACGCCTAGGGGACCTGAGAGGGTGACCCCCACCGATGGGACTGAGACACGGCCCATACACCTACGGGTGGCTGCAGTCGAGAATCTTCCGCAATGGACGAAAGTCTGACGGAGCGACGCCGCGTGGAGGATGAAGTTC
>CAIQCJ010000014.1 GCA_903870315.1 uncultured bacterium
CAATCATCTGGTTCTGTCATACTTTCCGGAAACTCTACATTCAATAACTTGGTCATCAATTCTGGACAAGTATTATCTGCCACCAACGGAGTTAGTTCTTTCAACCTTACTGTCAACGGCAATTTCATCAACAATGCTGGTGCCTCCGGATTCGTATCAGGGTCTGGCACATTAAATCTTTACAGTACCAACACTTCATCTACTGTCACCACCGGTGGTGCAACATTCTACAATCTTACTCTGAGCCAGAATAATAATGGAAATGTCACCACTGCTCTGAAATTTACTGACAGTTTCCTAGTCACCAACAATCTATATCCAAACACCACCGGAGGAAACTACAGTTCGACAATATCAGCCAATTCGCCGATTACTATTTTTGATTCTGGTAATTTCTCTATGCTGGGAATTCTAGCCGGTACCATGTCATTCGGCTCCAATATTACCATAAACATGACTGGTGTCAGCTGTGGTTTTATTATCATGAGTGGTACTTTCACAGCTAATGTTAACTTCAATGGAACGGGTATAACCACAGTCAGTTCAGGTGGTACCTGGTCTACCGGCACCACCACCATCAACCAATCATCTGGTTCTGTCATACTTTCCGGAAACTCTACATTCAATAACTTGGTCATCAATTCTGGAAGTGTCTTTAATACATCATATTCAAATTCTGGAACAGTATATGGTCCCTCTAGTGGACTAGTAGGGTATTGGAATTTGAATGATACAAATGGTGTTTCTCTAGATAGTTCCGGTCTAGCTGTCGGTAATCCTGGTATTTGGGTTGGTGCTCCAACTGCTACCACTTCTATTCCTTCAGCTTTGGCTTCATATGGAAATTCGCACGCGCTTACATTTAATGGGAGTAGTCAGTATGTGAGTGTGGCGAATGGCGTGAGTCTTGTTTCAAACAGGATTACATTGTCGGGTTGGGTGTATCCAACTGTTTATGCTAATTATGGGAACATAGTTTCTAAAAACTCATCATTCTCTCTTTACACAAGGCAGAATGGGCCGCTTATTACTTTTGAATACTATGTTGGCGGGACAGACTATTATATTATTACAAATGGTGCTGCCCCTATAAATCAGTGGTCATTTGTCGTCGGCACCTACGATGGAACTTCTCTTAGGGTTTACATAAATGGTGTTTTGCAAACAAATCAATCCGCATCACAACCGCCAGCAGACTCATCTATAGATAGCAATGCTAACCCTATTGTTCTTGCGAAGCCAGGTTATTATGGAGGTTATCTTACTGGTTCCCTTGACGATGTCCGTATCTACAACCGTGCTTTATCGCAAACAGAAATTACAGCTCTCGCTACTGGTAGCACAGCTTCATCGTCACAGGTTACGACGACATACAACTCTTCGCTCACTGTCGCTGGTAACCTCACCAACAACGGTACATTTAACGGTGGCTCTGCTACTACAACCACAGTCTCCATAGCTGGTGCTCTAACTAACTCTGGTACATTCACAGCTTCTGCAGGTACTACCACTATAGATGGTAATATTACTATGAATGGTGGCTCAGTCTTCAACCATAATAATGGTATCTTGAACCTAAGTGGTGGAGATCAGACTATAACAACCAGTCAAGACCTCACCTTCTATAGCCTAACCAAAGCCAATACCAACTCTACTCTCTACTTCAACTCAGGATTCACATACAATGTCCTTGGTACAGCCAACCTAAGTGGTACAGCCAACACTACCAGACTCAAGTTGACTCCTACATTAAATGGATATCCATGGAACTTCAATCCTTCTGGCAATCGCATATTCAACTACTTGAGTCCTTGGTATTCCAACAACATCTCTTCACCGATAGATCTACGTGCTTTCGCTTCAGCTGTCGCTACCGGTCCAGCAGAATGTGCGGGAAACGTACTTTACTGTGATAGAGGATATAACTCCAACTGGTTGTTTGGTAGTAGTACTCTCATGGCCTACTGGGTAGGATGGCGTCCTCTATGTACAGGTGTAGTCAGCAATGCCAACTGCTGGGCTAGTACCTCAGGCGGTGTCGGACCACTTACACCGACAGCTTCTTTTACACTGTTCTTCGACGGTGGTGCAGCTACATCTAGTGCTATATTCGACTCATCAGCTCTATCCAACTACGCTGGTATCAGCATGGGTTCTACATATACAGGAACCATCACTCAATCCTCTGGTAGACCACTGACCATAGGGTCACAAGGCTTTGTCCAAAACGGTGGTACATGGAACAGTAGTATAGCCGGCTTTACCACCAACAGCTTCACTCAAGGTGGTGGTGTCTTCAATGCACCATCCGCGATGACAGTTTCTGGAACGATGACAGTCTCCAGTGGTATATTCAATGCCTCTTCTACTATAAACGTGGCTGGATCATTGAATGACAATACAACATCTGCCTCAACCACACTGACTTCTGGTCTGGTAGGGTATTGGAAGCTGGATGAAAACATCGCTGGTACTTGTACTGGTGGTAAAGATGCATGTGACAGCTCAGGCAATGGTAATCATGGTACATGGGTTGGTACTCCTTCAGTTATGGGATCTGTACCAGTGCCACCAATACAATTCTCTGATCCAGAGTCATTAACCTTTAATGGGAGTAGTCAGTATGTGAGTCTGAGTACATCAGCCATGGGAGCAGGTACAACCTATTCGGTATGTTCTTGGTTCAAAGTCGCTGGTGCTAGTGCTGGTGGAACAAATACTGTTTACTCAGAAAGAGCGGGCTCTGGAGCCACAACTCCGATAACAGGTCAACTGTATTTGCCATCCAATAACATAGGATTTATCGTTCGAGATAATGCTGGCAATACTGCTTTGGCACAAGGATCAACCGCTTTGACTGTTGGTCAGTGGTATCACTCGTGTGGAGTTAGGAATGGTAATAATACATATGTATATCTGAATGGCTCTTTGGTTGGCAGCGGCAGCGGTACTCTAGGGGCCATTACAAATATTAATTATATTATTGGTGGTGAAAGATCAAACATTACCCAGGATCTTTTCAACGGCTCTCTCGACGACGTCCGCGTCTACAACCGTGCTTTATCAGCGACCGAAGTCCTAGCGCTAGCTACAGGCTTCAACAATGGTCAGTTTAGTGGTGGTGCCTTCCGTACAGCTTCTAGTACAGTCAACCTCACAGGTGGTAGTCAGTCTCTGAATAGCCAAGGAACCACTACATTCAATAATCTAGTCAAGACTATTAGTTCTACAGCCAGTCTGACATTTGCAGCCGGTAAGGTCTTCCAGATACTCGGTGTAACCAACTTCGCTGGTGCTTCTGGTCAGTTCTTGAATCTTCGTTCAAGCCAAGGAGGTACTCAGTGGAACATATTACCAAACCCAGCTTCAGCCAACATATTCAATATCCTAAATGTTCAAGATTCCAACAACCTAGCTATGGTAAATAGTACAAGTAGTCCGATCATTGCTACTGGCAATAGCTTCGACAATGGCCACAACACCAATTGGTTATTCAGTATCCCGGGAGTTCTTGTGAGCGCTACAAGCACTAAACTGGCCACTACAACTGTTCCAGCCAGTGGTGTGATGCTAGGAGGAGCATATACTGCTACTCGTAGCTCATCTGGAGCAGATCTCCATATAACAGGTATAACATTCAAACAAAATGGTTCACTACCAAATATATACCTCTCTAACGTCAGACTATATTACAACCAAACAACTGGTAATTGTAACACTGGTCTAGTCTACAATTCCGGAGTAATGTCTGGAGGTTTTGGACCAGCTACATACACAACTACTGGTAAGTACACATTCTCTACTACTACAGGACAGCTATTATCTACAAGTATACCAGTTAGCTATGGTAGCTATACCTGCCTATACTTGAGATATGACACTGTCGGTAGCTCTACTATAAGCATGGTTGGTCAAACTATAGATCTGAACATAAATAACCCACTTACAGATGTGATCATGGATATAGGGAATGCATCTCCCTCTAGTGTCGTCGACATCTCTGGTACAAATACCAAAATAGACGGTACGGCCTTTGGTGTTACCAGCTTCATCTCTATACACTCAGCAGACCCTACAACAGATCCAACAACCTTCTATCTGAAGGACGGTGCTCTCTGGATGCATCAAGGACAATCGTCTACAACTCCAGCTACACGCCTTACACCTACAAATGTCACCGTGGCATCGTTTACATCATATATTAGTCTTATACCTTCAACTAAGACACAAGTTGTGAATATGTCCTTCATCTTAAATGAAGTTGATCCAAAGAATCCTCAGAAACCTATTTACTCCAAGAGCTTCTCATTTACCGCTACGACTAAGGTGGGGAATTAGAAGAGGTTGGGTGGTATGATATAATATCTATATGTCATATAGGAGTATTAGTACAAATAGTGGATTCATAGCTCTTATATCCGTATTGGTTATCACTGCCGTCTCTATCATAATAGGAACCACTATAGTTATGAAATCTATCACCCACGCGTCTATGAGTGCTTCAGAACTGTATTCATCACAAGCTTGGGCTACTGCCAATGGTTGTGCAGAATACGCTCTTGGCCAGTTCTCTTTGGCTTCTACTTCATTCAGCTCTCTTCCTGCACCTACAACATTATCGGTCGGGAGTACTAACTGCCAGCTTTTACCTATAATTGCTTCTGGTAGTTCGAAAGTGATCAAGGCTTCTAGTACTGTTTCTTCATTTGTTCGCCGATTACAAGTTACTGTGGCTACAAATACACCACAATCTGTGATATCATCATGGCAAGAGGTTGGCGATTTCACGCTCTGACCTACTCATTTTTTTATAAAAATATGGAAGATCTTTCAATAACAAGTATAAAAAGCAAATCCAAAATCTGGTTGGAAAAGATGCACAAGCTTCTGAATACCAACTTCGATCGTGCTTTTGGTTTGGATATCTCCGATAAATCCATAGAGATTGCTGAGCTTAGTAAACTATTCCGTTTCTCACTAGAGAACCATGGTGGTGCAGAGTTACCAGAAGGTGTTATCAAGGATGGCCGTATTTGGGATGAAAAGGTCTTAGCTGAAAATATCAAGCTTCTCCTACAAAACGTCCAACCTCGCCATGTTTCTACCAACAAGGTTATATTGTCATTGCCAGAGTCTCAGGTATTCTCGCATCATTTCGTCATAAATACGCCACTGACTGGCGCGAGCTTAAGGGTGTTGGTCCAGAAGGAGATCTCGAAGATTATGCCTATTAATCCCTCGAAGATGTATTGGGATATTAAGGTAAAAGGTCAAAATATCTTCTTCATGGGTATATCCAAAGATATCGCCGAAAGCTATGTGAGAGTCTGTAATTCTATTGGTTTAGATGTCGTAGCTTTTGGTGTAGAACCACTTAGTATAGCTAGATTACTGATGTCTCCAGAAGACAACAATACCGTTATTGTTGATATTGGGACTCACACGACCGACGTATCAGTTGTGAAAGGTAATGATGAGTTGAAAATGACCATCACTATTCCTATTGGCGGCCGGGACATGACGACAGCCATAGCTCAAGGTCTCAACGTTGACGAAGCTACTGCTGAAGCCAAGAAAGTGGCTGTAGGTTCTGGTACTTCCGATGAACTGTTTTTCTTGATGGAACCAGTTGTGAAAAATATATCCCAAGAAGTCAGTCGGGTGATTGCTTATTTTGAAAATACTTTCAATGAAAAAACCTACAAAATACTTTTGGTTGGTGGCGCTTCTATGACTGGTGGAGTGAGAGAGAAAATTTCAGAAGTCATAGAAAAACCAGTAGAGTCTATACAGCACTTCAATAATTTCGAGAATCAAGGCATTATCAGTCCCAATGTTCCAGTATCTCTATATACTAGTGTTATCGGACTGGCTATGCTCGGTGCAAGCAATGAGTTTGAGAATATGAATCTCTTGAGACAGATGCCACCTATGCATATGAATAGCTACAAGAAAACAGAGCTCTTCAATTCAGGATATTTGAGCAAAGGTACGGCCTTGAGGATTATCTTGAATAGTCGATTGACTCTCGTTATAGCTATCGCTCTTTGTGCTGGATCCTTCATGACTTTCGGATATCTATGGTTCAACTATACGATGAATCAGACTTATCAAGTTAAGGATTATAAGACAAGCAAGATTACTCCGAAAGCTATTTCTGGGAGTTTGAATTTTATATTAAACAGTTTGAATGCACAAAATGCTAGCAGCTCAGTCACTAGTTCCACGACTATTAAGAAAATTTAGTCTGGCTGTCTTGTCAGATACCCTTAAAAGTATGCTTGAAGAAATGGTAAAAATATTTACCAGTCATCTTGAGAGTTCCTTCTTTCTTGAACCTACGTGCTGAAGTTTTCATTGTGATTTTGTGAGAAAAAGCGATACGGCCATATTGGGAAACTCTTTTGGCTGTATCAGTGTCTTCTCCATAGAATAATAAGGAAGTATTATAACCACCCATCTTCTCTAGGATATCTGCTCGTATGGCATTGTTACCACCGATCATTACGGCACCACCTTTTACCATAGGTGATTGCAATATTTCGGCGATAATCTTGTATATATATTTCTGCATAAGCAAGGACGTTATCCTGAAGAATGGTTCACCGTCATAATAATCATAAGGGCCACTTACGGCCACTATTTCTCTAGGGGTGTTGTTTATTAACGGATTTTTTATATCTACATCACAACCATCAAAATATCTAGCCACTTTCTTGAGCCAGTCCTTATCTGGCATACAATCAGCATCCATATTGGCGACGATGTGGCCAGTGGCTTCCTTACGTCCACGCTCACGGGCATGTAGTAGACCCTTTTTTGTCTCTAGTACTATCTTTGCTTTTTTCTGGTCTATATTTTCCTCCACAAAGAATGCTTTTACAATAACTGAAGTCTCATCTGTACTAGCATTGTCTACAACAATGACCTCAAAGTCATCATAATCTTGGGCCAGGATAGCCTCAAGTGTTGGTATGATCACTTGTGCTTCATTGTAAGCTGGTATGACCACGGATATTTTCGGTAAAGATTTGTGCATTTTTGTTGTTATATATTATATTACCAAGTGCCATCATTATCTGATCACTGTCCACTCTTTTTCTTTTGCTTTATCAAACATAGCCACCCAGTAAGTATTTATAGTCCAGATTTTGAGTAAATTAAACCAACCAATCTTGTGTGCGCGTCTACCAGTATGATAGACGATGAGCTTTCTATCGAGAATAGTTTTTCCAATTTTGGAAAGCCTTAGAAACATATCTGCATCTTCTCTAGTCACCAAATCTTCTCTGAAACCGTGTAGAGTCCTGAAGCTATCCTTTCGGATCATCTGGAATTCTCCCATAGCCTCTCCGATATGGAATATGTTGTTTTTGATAGTCAGATCCCATCCAACAATACCGAATATGAGCTTATCAGCCAAAGTCTCTTGCTCCTTCAATACCTTAACTCTAGTGGTTAAAGCCACAAGACTTGGATTTTCAGTAAATTTTGTAAGTGCATAAGTAAAGAAACTATCTGGTTCAAATATACTACAGTCAGCATCTAGAAATACAAGGAACTCTCCGCTGGCTTCTTTAGCGCCAGCATTTCGTCCCATGGCAATATTTTGTCTAGACTTACCATTATGTACCACTACCTTATCTGCATATTTCCTAGCCATCTCGACAGTTTTGTCAGTACTTTTACCGTCAGATACTATGATTTCATGAGGTATGGTCAGCTTAGCTTTCAAAGCTGTAATAGTCTTCTCGATGACAGATTCCTCGTTCAATGTTGGGATAATAATGGAAATCATGGTTATTTTGTTTGTTGCTTGTACGGGTTTGGCATGATGATCATACGTATCCAACCTCCAAAAGTCATTAGAAGGAATAAGGCTATCACCAAGGCAAAGCTTACACCTATACGTGATAGGATCGAACTATACACTACATAAGCATAACCGAAACCATATCCCATTGCTAGTATTATATATATCCATATCGCGCCAAATAAAGTATTGGTTATGACATATCTCCAAAAAGAGAGTCGACGTAGGCCGGCTTCCATGAAAGATAGAAACATTATAGCCATGCCGAGAGGAGCGCTCACGAAGAAGACGGCGATGTCTTTGAATTTATTGAATACATCCAACGAACTATTTAAATGGTTTTGAGTGATATTTTGTTGTACGCCAAACATTTTGCCAAAGACTGTGGTAAAAGCTTGACCGCCGATACGGCCAGTCATATACCAGAAGATATTACTTAGAAGATCACCGAAGACTATAGCCAGAAATACTGTTATAAAGCTTACATAACCCAACTTCAACAAAATACCGCACAAGAAGGCGGTTATAGTGGCTGTGATAAAAGCCGGTACGAACATAAAAATTGCGAGCATACTCATATTTTACCTCGTATTGTGATATAGTGGAAGTGTCTTATTGGCGATAGTGCATTTTGCGTTTCAATATAATCATATGGATTTTCTTTATAAGCGTGTTCTGAAGCCGATATTGTTTCTCTTTGATCCTGAGGTGGTTCATGATTTTTTCATATGGTCTGGCGAATCTTTGGGTGGATTTGGTTTGACACGTAAGTTGACGAGTTTCTTTTATGGATATAATGACGATGTATCAGTATCAGACGCTACTGTTGGACGTCGAGATATCTCTAAGACTGTTGATGGTATAAGATATCGCATACCAGTTCTACTAAGTGCCGGTTTCGACTACGATGGTCGTCTGACTCAGATATTACCTAGTCTTGCGTTTGGTGGTGAAGAAGTCGGTTCTGTGACGGCTCGTCCTTGCGCTGGCAACCATAAGCCGCGACTGATTCGTCTGCCAAAATCGCAAAGCGTCATCGTGAACAAGGGTTTACGTAATGCTGGTGTTGAGGCATTGATCGTAAAACTGAAGAAAGAATTTATGGATAGAAAAAGTGGTATAAATAAAGAAAAACTATGCCTAGATCTACATAATGATCAAAGCTTTGTCATTGGAATCTCCATAGCTCGTACCAATGATGAATGTTCAGTAGATATAGAGGCTGGTATAGATGATTATGCATATTCATTTAAACGTTTAAATGAAGAGGGAATTGGTGATTATTATACTATCAATATCTCTTGTCCAAACGCTTTTGGTGGTGAAGCTTTTGCCACACCAGATCTTCTGACCAAACTGTTAGCTAGACTGAGTATTATCTCATGTACCAAGCCGGTCTATATAAAAATGCCTATAAATCTTCCTTGGGAACAATTTTACGACCTCTTGAAAGTTATAGATTTTTATAAGTTGCAAGGAGTGGTTATAGGAAACTTGAACAAAGATTATGGCTCGCTTGGTGTTCGTGCGGAAGCACCAGAAGAATACGCTGGTGGTCTTTCTGGTTTGCCATGTCGCCAACTTTCTTCAGATCTCATATCACGTACTCGCAAAGCCTATGGTAAACGTTTTACCATCATCGGAGTTGGTGGCATCATGTCGGTCGCTGATGCGCGCGAAAAGTTCGCTGCTGGTGCTGATCTTATACAGCTTATCACTGGTATGATCTGGAATGGTCCTGGGTTTATGAAAGAGATTTGTGTGGACTTGCAAGATTTTTTATGATTTAAATGTTTCCAATAAAAAATCGGGAGAGTCATATAGACCCCTCCCGACATTTTTGTCTGCTTATATTGCAAAAGCAGATTGACTTGCTCGTCCATGGCGGAATGTTTCGACACGATGGAACCATTTGTCACGAGGTTGATTGCGTGAACGCATAGTCTCAGAAGTCTTCAAGATAGATTCGAATCCAGATTTGATCCGGCGTATCGATCCGAGGCGCATAGCTTCGAGAACTCGCTTGAAACAAGATACAATCTTGCGTATGACCGCTTCGACAGTATCTTTGGCACCAACTACGATGCATGGTATGAACTCATTGCGGTTACGACACTTCTTGTCATGCTTTCTCCGACCAATCTCCGAAGATTTGGCCTGCAATGGGATTTCTACACTGCCACTCAAGGTGACAATGAAATCTTTCTGAGCATGATCTTCCGGGCTGCACCTCGGTGCTCGGAAAATGTGTTCGATATTCACTTTGAGACCATATATCGGTCGTTCTTCCAGAACCCCTTTCAGAGTCCATAAAGCATTTTCAACCATTCCTTCGCTTCGAAGGCCACGCCCTTCACCGACACGAGTATTTCTTTTTTCTAGCATAGACACACTCCTTTGTGTTTATGATTATAGTTTATCTATAATCAACATCTTGTACTGGACCCCTTTCATTGTACGCCGCCAACACTTTTCGCGCAAACTGCATAGGCGGCATTTTCAATACAGAATGGATTCTAGTGTGGTTGTACTGCCAGATGGTCTGATATATTTCGTAGACCAATTCACCAAGTGTTTTGAATCTAGATGGGTC
>CAIQCJ010000015.1 GCA_903870315.1 uncultured bacterium
CTCCTCTTTCCATTCTTCTTTACCTCCGTTTTACCGCATTCAGGACACTTTTTTTACGCATGGTATATAGTTAATTAGGCTTTTACCAATACAGGCTAACACAGAATCATCATTTCAGACTGCTTAAATTACCATTAACTCCAAAAAAGCCCCTTCTTGGGGCTTTTTTATTTTTGTTTAATCTTACTATGTAACACTATATCTTCAACAGCCTCTTTCTTATGTAAAGCTCTTGGCAAAGAGTAAATAGGGTACTTACAGACCAATATATCGCTATTATAGAGGCCGCCTGAGGGTATCTGGCTGGTATGATCCAGTACACCGAAGCGAACGCTAGTATCGGCATAAAATACTTCATATTTGTGTTCATGGAAGACATCATATCGGAGGTAGAGTCTGTCTTTACAGCACTTTCTTTTGCATTCTTCTTGCTGACCAAACGAATCTGATGCGATGCTAGAGAGTAGTGAAGCTGTAGAAACTGTATAACACCAGTTAAGATAGATAGAACCAAGCTCTTTCCTATAAGATTTATACCTAGGAGGCTTATATGTGCTGTTGGAATATGTATAAAACCATACAAAAGCTCTGGTTTGACTGAGGGAACAATATTATAAAAAACGGAGATCAAAGCGAGTAGTATTGGAAGTTGTATTATAAGAAGCAAAAATCCTGAAAGTGGTTTTATCTTCTTTTGTTTATAGAGATCCATCATCTTCTGCGCTTGAAGTTGGCGGTTATCTTTATATTCAGCTTTGATCTTGTTTAGCTCCGGTTCTGCGTCTTTCATTCTAACTTGGGTAAATAAGGCGCTCTTAGAGAGGGGGTAGAGAAGCAACCTAACTATTGCAGTGAAAAGGATGACCGCCAATCCAACATCTATACCTGGTATATTCATAAGAGATACTAGGCCGTTGTAGAGCGGGAGGAATATAAATGTATTATACATAAAAAATATTATTATTCGTCTCTGTTTGAGACCATACTATATCATATATACCTTCTGAAAGAGAGCTTGCAGATCTTTTACAAGATCTTTGTGGTTGACCGCCGCCAAATCTTTTTTCGCTAGTATAGCAATCCAACAGTCTTTGTTTTTGTCAGCCATAACACCAGTGTGGATGGCTTCGTATACCTTCCTTCTAGTAAGGTTCCTGGCTACTGCTGTCTTTGCTACCTTTTTTGAAATAATGGCGGCAAATCCTCCCTTTTTTTGTTTATCAATGAACCGTACAGCAAAAAGAGGGGATTGTGTGGATTTGCCTTTTTTCATAACACAAGAAACTTGCTCTGTGGTGAGCCTTAGGGATTTTTTGAGCATAAAATACAGCCAATAAGCCGATATACCAGCTTCTATTTAACAGAAACGTGCTTGCGGCCTTTTGCGCGACGACGAGCAAGGGCCTTGCGGCCACCAGGAGTCTTCATACGAACACGAAAACCGTGGGACTTGGAGCGCTTTCTCTTTTTAGGATTGTATGTAAACGACATAAAAGCAATAATACATTATTTATAGAGAAGTGCAAGCTTACAAATATTTGGTGTTGTTACATAATATACAATCCACAGCTTATCAACATATTTTTTTAGATTCCACAAGTTCTCAGAATTATAAACAAGCGTATACTTATAGTCACCTTAACAATAAACACCAGAACTATGAACGACTATTCTCAAATGTGGCAAACCGCTCTTATAGAGATCGAGTCTGCCGTCTCACAGGCCAACTTCTCAACCTGGTTCAAAGAGACAAGAATAGTAAAAGAGTTAGACGGTGTGGTATATCTTGGTGTTCCAAACTCATTTACTCAAGAGTGGTTGTATAAGAAGTTCCACAACTCGATCTTACGTATACTTCGTCAAACAAATGACCAGGTAAGGGCATTGGAATATATAATAGATAAAGAAAACAACTCTAAAAAAGAGGAGGGGAAGAGAAAAATGGTCTCTGCCCCGACAATATCTATGCCTCTACATGATTTCTATATAAACAAAGAGGATAATCTCAATCCTCGTTATACTTTCGAGAGTTTTGTGGTTGGTCCGTTTAATGAGTTGGCTCACGCCGCCTCACAAACAATAGTAAAGGCCCCTGGGCAAACTTATAATCCTTTATTCATATATGGGGACCCGGGCCGAGGGAAGACACACCTTATACAAGCGGTCGGAAACAAAATAAAGAAAGATCTGCCAGAAAAAAAGGTGTTCTATCTAACATCTGAAAGGTTCTGCACCGAGTTCTTTGCTGCCCTCCAAGAAAACAAAGCCAACCAATTTAAAGAAAAGTATAGAAGATACGATGTTGTGATAATGGATGACGTACAGTTTTTTTCTGGTAAGGAAAAATTTCAGGAGGAGTTGTTCCACTTCTTCAATACCTTCAAAGATACTGGCAGGCAGTTGGTTTTTTCCTCTGATAGACACCCGAACGTTATTCCAGGACTAGAGGAACGGCTTCGTAGTAGGTTTGGTACTGGTATGGTTGTAGACCTCCAAGAACTGGACCAAGAGTCTAGAATGGCTATAGTTAGAGCTAAGTGTGCCTCCCAGAACATAACAATGTCTCCAGAAATTGTAGAGATTGTCTCCTCTAGTATAGAAGATAATATCCGTGAAATAGAGGGTGTTGTAAACATCATCGCTTGCCAAACACAACTAAAAAATAGAGAGTTAAACGTGAATGAGATCAAAAACATTCTCAAAAACAACACCAGACCCAAAAAAATGGTCTCTGTTAAGGATGTTGTTAGGGTTGTTTCGGACTTCTATAACATAGATGAGGAGAGTATATACAACAAAACACGTAGAAAGGAGGTTGTAAGACCAAGACAGATGATTATGTACCTTCTTAGGGAGGATTTTGGTATCTCTTTCCCATCTATTGGGGAAAAGTTGGGAGGAAGAGACCATACAACAGTGATTCATTCTTATGAGAAGGTTAGGGAGGAAATCAAAAAGAACTCGTTGTTGGCCCAAGAAGTGTCACAATTACGTTCGATGATTTAGTTTTGTTTGTGTTTTATGTTGTGGTTAGTGTGTGAATAGTTTTGTGGAAAAGTTTGTTGGTAACTATGGAAGAAGTTGTTGAGAAATAAAAAGTAAAGCTCTTATTATAAACAATCCACTTTATATAAAAAAATTAAAAGTTAAACTGTACTTATAATCAGCTTTATAATAAACTTATTCACATAAACACAATCTTAATACTTGTAATCTTTATTATAATAAAATTATGAAAATAGAAATACAAACACAAAAACTAAAAGAGATCATGCGTAAAATTGAACATATTGCTGGCAAACACGCCACCCTACCAGTTTTATCTTGTATACTTATAGAATACAACAAAAATACAGCAATTTTCAAAGCAACAAACCTTGATGTTGGTATAGAAGTGGTTGTTCCGATAAAATCTGAAAATTCAGGGCTAGTTGCTATACCAGCTCACACACTAGGGGCCTTTATAACACAACTACCAGACCAGAGCAGTATTGTTTCTTTGGAAATAGAAGCTGGAAACGTAAAAATAACAACCCCACAATCAAGCGGGGTTATAAAAACTGTTTCAAGTGAAGATTTTCCAACAATACCAAAGATATCAGAAGGGAAAGAGGTTGAAATTGACGCAGATATTTTTGTAAAAGGGTTGAAATCGGTCTGGTACAGCTCCTCGGTTTCTAGTATAAAACCAGAACTTTCCAGTGTTTATATATATAACGAAGGAGAATACATTGTTTTTGCAGCTACAGACTCATTCCGTTTGGCTGAAAAGAAAGTAAAATCACTAAAAACAACAAAAATATCAGACATTCTCATACCGTTTAGAAACATAGCAGATGTTATACGTTTGTTAGAGATTGTAAATGGAACAATAAAAATAACAATAAGTAAAAACCTTGTTTCCTTTGAAAAAGATGGCACCTACTTAGTTTCCAGAGTTATAGATGGGGTTTTCCCAGATTACCATCAAATAATACCAAAGAGCTTTATAACCGAAGCAGTTATTCTTAAACAAGACTTCATAAACGCCTTAAAAATATCCAATATTTTCTCAGATAAGTTCAATCAAGTAAGGTTGGTTATAGATCCAAAGAAGAAAATATTTAATATACAAACAAAAAATAGCGATATTGGTGAAAACAAAACACTTGTTTCAGCCGCCCTTACAGGAGAGAGTATAGAGGTCAATTTCAACTACAAATATATTGCCGACTGTTTCCAGTCTATAGAAGCAGACAGTATATCACTACAACTTAGTGGTCTAAACAAACCAATGATAATAAGGCCAGTATCTGGAGACCAAACATTTTTGTATATTGTGATGCCCATGAATAGGTAATCCTGCAAGGTTAAAATGTTCAACATAAACAGTTTTCTAGATAAGTTTCGTGCAAATCTAGCAAAAGATAGTTTTTTGTTGGAAATTATCCAATCCACAATAAAAAAAACCACAAACATAGAGATACCAATAAAAAATATTCACATTAAATCAGGCAGGGTTTCCATAATAGGAGTTTCTTCAGTTGTTAAGTCTGAGCTTTTTCTTAAAAAAACAGATATTATTCAAAAAATAAATAACCAAGGCGGCTATAGAAATATTCGAGACATTAATTAGTTTTATGGCTGGGTTATACGGAACGTCGTGCTAGCTTGGCCTTTGTTGTATACAGCATCATAGACGGTCACAGATAGGGTGTTGTCGGCTGACAAACCACCAATGTCTGAAGGGGTAAAGTTTATATTTAAAGGATCGGCCGAAGAAGTCAAAACATATTTATTGTTTATGTACACGTCTGTTTTTTGTGGGGCATATGTTCCGGTAATATTGAGTTTAATAGATAGGTTTGAAGAAGGATCTATAACAGAGTTGTCGGCCGGCGATAAAATACTTATTTTTGGTGATTTTTCTGGTGTATGTATATCATCTGTTGCTGTTGGTATTGGTGTAGCAGCAACCTCATGAAAATCTGGATGGAGCTTCTCATAGTCTGTTAGCCAGTTGCGTACCCCGTATTCCCAATACTGGAACTGAGAGTCTTGAGTTGGGTCTGTTGGGGCTGGACCACGCGGGTCATCTTTGTTCAACCAGTACAATATAGAATGGACACTATTGAATATTATTTCTTTTCTTGTTTCTTGTGGTGTGTATTGGGTGGCAAGTTTTCCTGAGACAGTATCTATCCAATAAGAAACACCTCCCTGCCACACACCATGCAGTGCCGGCTTTCCATCTGTGTATGGTGGTGGTGGGGCTTGGAAGTTACTTGGTGGAAAATTCTTTGCCACTTGCGACATGAATGCGCCCCAAAGAGGGGAGATAATCAGTCCGGCGACATTATGTTGCATAGGAGTGTCATCGTTGTTTCCAGCCCAAGCCCCAACAACCAAATCCGGAGTATAACCAAGAGTCCAAACATCTCGATAGTCGTTAGTTGTACCAGTTTTTATTGCAACAGGCCGACCAACACTTTCTCCTATTTGTTTTAGGCTATCCATACGCACGTTTGTGTCCGAGAGAATACTGGATATTTGTCTTACATCTTCTGTGGGAACAACTTTTGTTGGGTTTAAACTGGCCTTTTCCAAAACGTTTCCATTGGTATCATCTACTTCAAGCACAGATCTGTAAGGGTTTCTTACGCCGTCGTTGGCAAAGACTCCATAAGCACTAGTTAGGTCTAGCAAAGTGACCTCACCGCCACCAAGGACAAGTGTTAAACCATACCTGTTTGGGTCGCTAAGGGTTGTTATACCCATCTCTTGGGCTGTTTGTATGGAATTACCTATACCAGCCAAATAAAGTGCCTTAACGGCCGGTATATTACGAGATTGGGCCAAAGCCTGGCGTATCGTCAAAGGACCCTCGAAGGTGTTGTCATACTCTCCTGGTGAATAGCAAACATCACTAGGTGTGGTTGTACTATTTACAGGAGCACCTACTTGGTCTTTTGGTTTTCCATCGACGGTACAGCTTGTTGAGAATTCTGTTTTTGCATCAAATAAAACCGTCTCTGGAGTATAACCCTTTTCAAATAAAGTCGCATATACAAAAGGTTTAAATGTTGATCCTGGTTGGCGTTTTGCCAAAGCCACATTGTAGTTACCATCTATGGTATCGTCGAAGTAATCTTTCGATCCAACCATTGTCAAAATATCACCAGTTTTTGGATCTATAGCAACCATGGCAGTATTGCTAGCATTGTAGTTTGACACTAACGATGGACCAAACTTAGCTACAACGTCCTCAGCTTTTTTCTGCATATCATAATCCAAAGAAGTTATAACTCGTAGACCCTGACTCATAACCGCGTCGCTGCCGTATTTCTGAACAAGATAATCCTTAACATACATAACAAAATGGGGAGCCTTAATACCGCCGGTACTTTTTGAAGAAAAAATAACCTTTTCTTTTATGGCCTTCTGATATTCTGCATCAGAAATCATACCTAAAGTTTTCATCCTTCCCAAAACAACTTTTTGTCTAACATCCAAAGCGTCTTTGTGTGGCCCATAAGGTGAATAATAACTCGGGGCCTGTGGTATAGCTGCTATATAAGCCGCTTCGGCTATAGTTACATCTTTCGCTGGTTTGCTGAAAAAACTTTGGGTAGCTTCTTCTACACCATAAGTAATACCGCCATAAGATGTTTCATTAAAATATGCCTGCAGTATCTGGTCCTTACTCATAGACTGAGTTAATTTTATAGCAAGCACCAACTCTTTTATCTTCCTAGTGATGGTTTTGTCTTGTGTAAGAAGAGAGTTCTTGATTACTTGTTGTGTTATGGTCGAAGCTCCTTGGTCATAACCACCCGAAGCAATATTCGCTAGGAAAGCTCGCACAATAGACAACGGTTCTATACCTATATTGTGATAGAAATTTGAATCTTCTATAGCAAGCGTGGCTTGTTGTATGTAAGGAGATATTTCTGAAAGGGGGATAGTCGTTCGTTTAATATTTGATCCTGTGTCATACAATAAAACCGTTCCTGTACGATCGTATATCTTCGTAGACTCAACTACTTGCCTGTTAGAGAACGAGCTTAGGTCGGGGATAGGTAAAGTCGCTACCCAAAGAGTAAATAGTCCACCACCAATAAAAACAACTGACAATAACAGCAAAACCAAAGATTTGAAATGTCGTCTTATGTGACGACGGCGGTGTTTCATACCGGCATATTATAGCACCTACCAATTGTCTCCAAAAGAAACCAAATCCTCCTCTTCACTATCTTCTTCTTCCAAAACAACGTCTTCCAAGACCTCTTCCGCTACAACAGGGTCGACTTCTACAGGATCTATAGGGTCTATTTCCTTTATATCTTTTATTGCTAGGACAGGCTCAGACTCTTTTTCTTTTACCTTCTTTGTTTTTGCTGGAACCTTTTTGTTTTTTGACGTTTTTGGCATACGTTTGATAATAAATTATTTTAATTTTTCATCTCGTGCCTCATTTGTAGCAAACACGTTTTATTTTTGCAAGAAAGACCAACTGTGGATAAACCAAGAAGAAAAAACATGAACAAAAAACTAATAAAAACCTACCTAGATATGGCGGAATGCGTAAGAGCTACTCCTATAGCATCGTACTCATCATCCAAGATTTTTGGCTGTGTACTGGTGGTTTTAGTGTTACTGGAAAGGTGTTCCGTGTTTGGTATTTTGACTAATAACCTGATCATTTTTATCATTCTTCGTTTATCGCTTGAACCATCGCTGGTTATGGCGGTCTTTATTTGCATAGGGCTATACTCATACACAGGGATCTGTCTTTTTATAGCTTCATACATAATGATACCTCTGGCTTCAGCAACCCGCATACCTGTTTTTTGGTTTGTTGATATAAACAACGTCTCTATAGCAAGTGCGTCGGGAGAGAATTCTTCCATGATTCTTGAGATCTCAGAGCCAATCTCCCCAAGCCTTTTGTGCATATTATCTTTTGCTGAGGTCCGAAAACAAGCAGAATAAAGAACAACCTCACGATTTTTTTGAGACCCGGTTTTTCCAGACTCTTTTTCTATAACAGCGATACCAAGTCTTTCATAACCCGGGTCTATGCCTAGTATTTTCATATTGGAATTATAGCAAAAGCCGCGAATCGCGGCTTTTTGTTACTCAGCGTTTGTGTAGACGTTCTGCACATCGTCATTATTCTCCAAATCCTCCACAATTTTAGAAAGCTTTTCTATATCAACATCTTCAAGCGGCATCGTTGTTGTTGGTTGCCATCCATCTTGCATCTTTGTAAATGCCCACGAAGCACTTCCTTGAGCAGCTAACTCTATTTCATTTAAAGAGAGGACATGCTTTATTTCTTGGGCGGTTTTATTTTTGTTGTCCGTCAGAGCCTCTATAAGCAAAGCAACTCCGCCTGGACCATAAGCTTCATAAAGATTCATCTCCATGGTGGCGCTGTTATCTGTTGCACCCTTTTTTACAGCACGGTCTATGGTGTCGTTTGGCATATTTTCCTTGCGGGCCTTTTCTATAGCAGCCGCTAAGCCGGGGGAGAGGAGGTTACCTTTGGACTTTTTTGATTCTACTGTTATAAGACGTACAAACTTACCAAAAGCTTTGCTTTTTTGGGCATCATTTTTTGCTTTCAAGTGCTTTATTTTTGAGAATTTATTATGACCAGACATGGTGATTTATAGTTAAAACAGCTTGCTATTTATGCCTTTATTATACACGAAATAAAGGAAATTAGAATTCAATAAAGACAATACAAAACAAAGAAACCCTACAACAAATTTGCAGAGCTACCGGCCGGCCCTTTAACCCCAATATGCGCATACGCCTTATCTGTGGCTGTTCTTCCTCGTGGTGTGCGTTCAAGCAGACCAAGTTGTATAAGATAAGGCTCATAAACTTCCTCGATTGTGGCCATCTCTTCTGACAAAGCAGCGGCTATGGTGTTGAGTCCAACTGGGCCACCATCAAATTTGTTTATTATAACTTTCAAAATATCACGATCTGCACCGGTTAAACCTATTTCGTCAACACCAAGCATATTCAAAGCGGCTTCAACAGATACTTTGTCTAAATCCTTTTTGTTTATCTGCGCATAGTCACGACTACGCTTTAGGTGATAATTGGCGGTACGTGGTGTAAACCTTGACCGAGAAGCGATCTCTTTCAAGGCTTGTGGCTCAGCTTTTATACCGAGAATCTTCGCAGACCTACGGACGATCTCAGTTATTTCTTCATTTGAATAAAACTCAAGTTTAAAGACTCCTCCAGAGAAGCGTGATCTAAGTGGGGCGGATATCATAGCCACTCGTGTAGTCGCGGCTATAAGAGTAAATGGCGGCAACTCTAGTTGTATAGTTCTAGCAGAAGGTCCTTTCCCAATAATAATATCCAAAGTTCCAGACTCCATCGCGGGGTAGAGAACCTCCTCTATCGCCTTGTTTAGACGATGAATTTCATCGATAAATAAAATATCTCCAGCAGAAAGGTTTGTCAAAATAGAAGCCAAGTCGCCAACCTTCAAAATAGCTGGGCCAGAGGTGACTTTTATCTGTGCGCCAGTTTCTTTCGCAATCAAGTGCGCGAGAGTTGTCTTTCCTAGTCCTGGTGGACCATAGAAAAGTATGTGTTCTGGTGGGTGTTTTCGTTCTTTTGCGGCTGTAAGTAGTATCCTTAGGTTTTCTTTTGTATTTTTTTGACCAATATAATCATCCCAACGTGTTGGTCGTAATGTTTGGTCAAGGAAACCAGACTCTTTTTCCTCTAAGATAATCGGTGTTGCTACAGGGGCTTTGTTGGACTGGTTTTTTATTTCCCTTGACATAATAGATAGTTTATGCTAGTCTTGTGATAGTCACAAAGAAGGGCAGAAAAGCCCAAAACTCGAGCTTGTGAATCTCTAAGCAATGGCCTTCCCAGGTTTGGGCATAGTGCTAAGGACATTTTGGTCATTACGCTTGTCGTAATGTCACTGGAATTATCCTCGGGACTCTGCCTCGCTTCCGACATCACGTCGAAAGATTTTGCTTAGAGATTCTCGTGCTTGAATCTGACTTTACCTGACCCTATCCTACCGTTTTGTTCGTACAAAAAGCAATTGACAGCGGGGGATAAAACAATCTCTAATCATTTAGTGATATTACACGTGTTAGTTCTTCTACGGTAGTGATACCTTGTAGTATTTTCAATATACCATCTTGCCTCATTGTTGGTATACCTTGACCTTTTGCCGCATTCCAAATCTCTCGATCACTGGAATTATTTTGTACAGACTCTTCTATCTCTTTTGTCATAGATATGGCTTCATATACACCTATTCGGCCTTTGTAACCAGTATTGTTACATTTATCACAACCCACAGCGGCCCATATTTTTGAGCGGTCCGTTGGTACTAAGGACACATCTTCTATGACAGCAACTATTTCCTCTATAATTTTTTTTGTTTCTCCTTCCAAAACTATTTCTTTTTTACAATTTTTACAAAGTCTTCTCACTAACCTCTGTGCCATAGCCAACCTGACCGCCGAAGGTATTATCTTTGGATTTATGCCGAGTTCTATTAGACGAGGGAACGTACCCGCAGCATCGTTTGTGTGTATTGTTGAGAAGACCAAGTGACCTGTAAGCGCAGAGTTTATGGCTATATCAGCTGTTTCATTATCACGTATTTCACCAACCATGATTATATCTGGGTCTTGGCGGACAGCCGCACGCAACCCTTCTAGAAACGTATAACCCTTGTCGTTTACTTGAGTCTGAACTATGCCTGGAAGGTGGTATTCGATAGGGTCTTCTATGGTTATAATCTTAACATCGCTACTATGGACTTTCTTCAGTATTGCATAAAGAGTTGTGGTCTTTCCTGAGCCCGTTGGGCCGGTAGTCAAAGTCATACCATCTGGGCGATCAACTTCCGCTAGCAATATCTTCAGAAGCTTTGGCTGTATTCCAAGTTCTTCCAAAGGGACACTTATAGATTTTGGGTTGAGTAAACGCATAACAACAGATTCGTTATATGCTCCCGGCAAGATAGACACACGAACCTCAACTTCACCAACAGCCAAATGAATACTGAAACGACCGTCCTGAGAATCTTTTTTGATGTTTAGTTTCATCCCAGAGATAAGTTTCATGCGAGACAACAACAGTCCATAAGTTTCATTGTCGAAGCGAGTAACGTCCTGCAATACACCGTCTAAACGATAACGTAAACGGACATATCCTTCCTCTGGTTCGAGGTGTATGTCAGATGCATCAAGAGCTAAAGCGCCAGCGACAACAATCTCCAATATACGAGATACGCGGTAACTTTTCTTTGCGATAATAGTGTTTTCAAGTATGGATATTACAGTTGGTAGGCTTTTTGCTTGATCTATGATGGCGGTTATCTGTTCGCTAGATATCTCCAATGAACCAGCACGACTCTCGTGTGCGAAGGAGAGATCTTTGAAATATTTCCAAGCCTTCTCAAGACTTTGCTTGGAGACTATATATATTTGTGGATTATAACCAGCCTTCTCCAGTTTTTCTACAACAGCAACAGTCTTTATATCTGTAGGGTTACGGGCTGCAAGCTTGATTTTTTTGTCTATAATAGCAAAGGCGGCCACCAAACTATCTCTAGATGTTTGTTCATCTATAAGGCGTAGGGCATCGGTGTTTATTGGGGTTGTTAGCAGGCTTGTATACTCAACATTATATTTTCCAGAAAGAACTTGCACAAGACTCTCTTCTTCTCTATGAAGAAGATCAGTCATCTTTCTATTTTGCTTATCTTCGTCAAATTGTATTGTCATTGGCTGTTATTATAGCGCATTTTGGCCGTAATTTGACCATAGTTAACGGTAGGGTATGGTGCTATTGACTTTAGGTATTTATGGTTGTATACTTGTAGAGAAATCTGATAGGTGTACCAAGGGTAGAAAATCCCAAAAGTAACCATTTGATAAGACAATAACAATGTAGCCCTGGCGGGCGGAAAGGGGGAGTCTTATGAAAAAGATTCTTCGCAGTGTTGTAATGTTGGCGCCGTTCATTGTGGTGCTGGTGGTTGTTGCGGTGTTGAATGTTGGATGTGCTGGGTTCGTCCAAAAACAAGTAGGGAGCAACGGGTCTTACACAAGAAGTTTTGGTGTCACTATCCCACTGCTATTGGATCCAAATACCCAACCGGCGCCTCAGCCGAGTCGGGTGACACGGACGATACAGTCCAGCGAACCTGGGTATGCTTACAGTGGTACCTACAAACGTCCTTATGGTGGTTATAACGAAGGTTACGATCAACCACCACCTCCGCGCTCTGAGCCAAGTCCCGATAACTCAGCGCAGTTGATGGTTCCTCGAAGTCGGGAATATGTTCACAATGTAGAAGTTAGTGACTACTCATATTCCTTCTCAAGAGATGGTTCTGTAACTATTGAGACGGTTGTGGAGGAATATCCGTCCCAGACCTGGGTCGAATACAACGGAGGTAGTACTTACTCCGATCTGGGTGGCCAGACGTTCTGGGAATGGAGGGATGTTGGTGGTCGTCGAGTCGCGATGCATATACAACGCCCTCGGTGCCTTGAGTTCACTGGACGAGTGATGGTTCGCCATCCTTATGAAGGCCATTGGGGTTGCTATGGTTTTTCACAAGCCCCCCACTATGATCGCGGTGGGCAGTTCGTTGGTGGTCGTGGAGGCAACCAAGGTGGTCGCGGTGGATACGGCCGTCGCTAAATTGGTAAGTTGCGGTTATCACAAGTTAGTCTACTCGCGCTCAAATGTTTGCAATCTTGCAAGCAAATGAGCGCGAGAGACTGACTTTTTTGTTTATCGAAAAGACCATAAAACCTTATAAATAAGGTACAATATGTCCATGAGAAAGACATCAGAGAGAGAACACAAAGCACGTCTAGTCCTACTGGATGCCCATGCCATACTACATCGCGCCTATCATGCATTACCAGACTTTTCTACTTCAAGCGGACAACCAACAGGAGCTCTTTATGGTTTGTCGGCAATGCTCATCAAGATAATAGAAGATCTAAAACCAGATTATATTGTTGCTTGTTATGATCTAGCGGGGCCGACCTATAGACACGAAGCCTACAAAGCCTATAAAGCCGGTCGCAAAAAAACCGATGACGATCTAGTAAAGCAGATGAACAGCTCTCGCCAGATATTTGAAACAATGGGTATACCTATATATGACAAAGAAGGCTTTGAGGCGGATGATATTCTAGGCGCCATTGTTGAACAAGTTGTAGGTGAAAAAGGATTACGAATAGCAAAAAAATCTGAGAAGACAAACCATCTTCAAGAAATAGAGATAATAATAGCCTCTGGTGATATGGATATCCTTCAGTTGGTTGATGGTGAGCGCGTCAGGGTTTACACTTTTAAGAAAGGTATCAATGACACTGTCATATACGATGAAAATGGCGTGAGAGAACGTTTTGGTTTTGGACCAGGGCTCATACCAGACTACAAAGGTCTTCGTGGTGACCCATCTGACAATATTCCTGGTATAAAAGGTATTGGAGAAAAGACAGCCACCACCCTGATAACGAATTTTGGGACGATCGAGGAGATGTATAAAGAATTGAATAAAAAAGGAAAAGTACAAAACACAGCAGAGGAGGTTTTTATAAAAGCTGGTTTGACACCACGTATCATACAGTTGCTTCGTGACAATGAAGAAGAAGCCTTATTTAGTAAGATGCTGGCTACTATTAGACGAGATGTCCCTATCAAATTTATTTTACCAGAGAAAACTTTCAAAGAAGCTATAGATATAAAGGTGGTAAATAATTACTGGCATAGTTTGGAGTTTCGCACTCTTGGACCGAGATTGGAAAAAGCTGTTGGTTTAGGTAATACAAAAGTGCGTGATGTTAAGGTTGAGAGCAATGAAGATGAACCAAAAATAACCAACGCCGAAGACGGTTCAAAAGGAGACTTGAGCATCATTACAAAAACCGCCATAGCACTCTGGCTTATAAACTCGAACACAACCCAACCAGAATTAGCAGATATTTTTGCTTTTGCAAACATTGATCCAACTGACTTCAGTAGTCAAAGTACTGCCATTAAATCTGCACAGAAAATAATTATGGTTGAGTTGGAAAAGCGTGGCCTCAGAAAAGTCTATGAAGATATAGAACTACCACTTACACCAGTTATAAAGATTATGCAGGATCGCGGTATCAAGATTGATCGCAAAATACTAGCAAGCCTTTCGAAGACATACCATGAAACAGCCGCAGAACTGGAACAAAAGATCTGGGGTTTTGCTGGTAGGGAATTCAATATAGGTTCACCAAAGCAACTTGGAGAGATATTGTTCGACGTACTTGGCCTCATCGTAAAAAATGCCAAGAAAACAAGTGCGGGTGCTCGTTCTACAAAGGAGTCCGAGCTTGAGAAGATGCGCGATATGCATCCGATAGTGCCACTTATATTTGAATATCGTGAATTGGCAAAACTGCTCTCGACTTATATAGATGCGATACCACCATTACTCGATGATAATGACCGTCTTCATGCAAAATTCATACAAACTGGTACAACGACTGGTCGCATGGCTTCTCAAGAACCAAATCTGCAGAATATTCCTATAAAGACCGAGCTCGGTCGAGCTATTCGTGGGGCATTTGTGGCGGAGAAAGGTTTCAAATTGTGTGCCTTTGATTATTCGCAGATAGAGATCCGTATCGCTGCATTTTTGTCTGGTGACGAAAAGCTTATTAACATTTTCAAAAATGGAGAAGACGTACACACATCTGTCGCTTCTTTCGTATTCAAAGTTCCAGCCAACCAAGTTACATCGGATATGCGTCGTCAGGCTAAGGTTATAAACTTCGGCATCATGTATGGTATGGGTGTCACTGCTTTGAAACAAAATCTTGGTACCACACGTGATCTAGCTCAGAAATTCTTGAACGACTATTTCGAATCTTTCAATGGATTGGCAAAATATCTAGATCGTGTAAAAGCAGAGACGGCCAGAAATTGCTATACAGAAACGTTTTTTGGTCGTAGACGTTATTTTGAAGGGATAAGATCGAAGATACCATTTATCCGCGCCGCCGCCGAACGTATGGCAATCAATGCTCCGATCCAAGGAACAGAAGCAGATATTATAAAGATTGCCATGTCACAGATCTATGAATATTGCAAAAAAGCAGGCTTGGCCGGACCGGCTAGCGACGGCATTGGTGGAGATGTCTTTCCACTAGTTCAAGTCCACGATGAGCTCATCTATGAGATCAAAGAAGACAAGATCGACCAGGTTGTTCCAGAGATAAAAAGGATTATGGAAAATGTTATGAGTCTCAAAGACACAAAAGGGATTCCACTGACAGCTAACGCTTTGATAGGGAATAATTGGGGAGAGTTGAAATAATAAAATAATATAGTGTATACTGCGCCATAGCTGTTAGTTAGAACAAATCAAAAAAAGGAAACAACGCTATGACAGATGTTACAAGGTCGTCAGTAGAGGAGAAAATAATAGTTCGTGTAGTTACGGTTGACCGCACGCGTACACCCGAAGCAGCACTTACTGCTACTGGTCGACGTCAATATGTCACAAAAGAAGTAGTGGCGGCTATGCCGAATAGTAAAGATAAAACCAAGAAAGTTACCTTCTTTCATGTCGGTCGGACGATATCCGACGAAGAACTGGAAAAGGAGTTTACTAAACACAACCTCACACCAGTTGATCCATTCACACTGGCTGCTATCAATGAAGCCGACCCAACCTTCGCAGATAAATATCCAAACGGGACGCAATGGAAGGATGTTATCGGAAAAGTGTGCAAAGCTGTATTTAGTGGTTGGGGTGGGGAACAGCGAGTAGATGTTAACTCAAGCTCTGGTGATTGGCACGATGCTTGGTTGTATGCTGGTGAAGAAAAAGCGCCCCAAACATAAGTTATGAGGTTTGGTGATTATTAAATCACCCGGCATGGAATAAGCCGTTGATATTCAAGACCGCGCACTGAAACTGCGCGGTTCTTTCGTATATATATATGGCCGTGTTAGTATACAAAAATGATACCTTCCAAACCCCAAGACCACGTATCGCATTCTCTTATTGAAACAGAAAATCTAGCCAAACAATGGCTGGGTGATATTGATACTAAAGAAGAAGCGGTGGTAGTCGCCCTAAACGGCCAACTCGGTTCAGGTAAGACCACTTTTGTGCAAGCAGTCGCAAGATCTCTAGGTGTGAAGGAGAACATAACTAGTCCGACTTTTGTTATTATGAAGAAATACAGTTTGTGGGGTAAAGAAAGTATTAATAAGCATACTGACAAGATAAGTGTTGGACATTTTAAAAATTTGATTCATATAGACGCTTATCGTCTAGAAAGTGGTGATGAGTTGAAAGTGTTGGATTTCGAAGAAATAGTTGCAGATCCAAGAAACCTTGTTCTTATAGAATGGGCCGACAACGTGAAAGATGGTTTGCCAACCAACCTGAAAAAGATTGATTTTGAATATGTCAGTGAAAATGAAAGGAAGATTTCGTTTTGATATAACCTAAGGTCGGATTGCGCTATAATTAAAATATGTTTTATCTCTATCACGGAACAAATATAAAGACTTCTCTGGCAAAAGCGCGTGCCACCATCAAGTCTTTGCGTATTAAAAGGGTTGAGGCAACTTTTGTAGAGATAGACGCAGACCACTGGAGCGCAGCGGCTATACAGGAGCATGCTGGTGGTCAAGGATTGTTTTCAGAGAAGTACATCATCTTCTTGAATAGAGTAACAGAAAACGCCGAGGCCAAAGAGGGTGTTGGTAAATTGGCGAGTCTGATGCAAGAGTCAGCCAACATATTTATTGCTGTGGAGGATAAGATCAACGCCGACCTCAAAAAATCCTTAGAGAAATATGCTGAGAAGACCGTGGTAAGTGATATGGAAAAAGTCGCGATAAAAAAAGAATTCAATGTCTTTGCACTAGGTGAAGCTCTTGCTAGTCGAGATGGATTCAGGTCTTGGAGTCTGTATCGACAAGCTATAGATGCTGGTCAGGAGAAAGAGGCGGTGGTTGGTATGATGTTCTGGAAGATCAAGACAGTTCTTGTGAGTGGTTATGGCAGTGAATTTTCCAAAGAGGAGTTGAGGGAGCTACTAGGAAATCTCATAACTATATATCATGATGGTCATCGTGGGGTAGTAGATATGGAATTGTCAGTAGAGAAACTGTTACTCGATTTGCATTAGAGGCTTATTTTGTGGCATTATTGTTTGATTGCGCCCATAGCTCAGCCCGGTAGAGCACCTGCCTTTTAAGCAGAGGGTCGCTGGTTCGAATCCAGCTGGGCGCACAAAACAGTGAGACCTACCGAGATGGCTCAATAGAGCCGTATCTACTACTCATACAACACAATTAGTAATATCGGCTCTCATGTCTGCTCTGCACAACAATTAACTAGGCTTGGATTATAACCCCAATATATCCTTAGCCCAGATGCCTGGACCTGTAACCAGAATAGAAAGTGTCAAGACGAATAGAATTAGATAATAGTTCACACCATCTGTAAGGAAAGCTTTTTTCTGTATGCGCTCAACTAGACGAACAATCAAGTTCAAACCAGCAATTATGGCGGCAGCTTGGGTCCAAAGACCGATGATTAGGAGTGATCCAGTGACAAACTCTATAAGAGCCACAACCTTCTTATTTGTGGAAACCGGTCGATGCTTCATGGCTTTGTAGGTCCAGTGCAGAAAAATAGCACCCAAGACTATACGTATGAGAAATGGCGAAACTTGGTCCCAAGAAAGTAAAGTTGGAAATAGTGATAGCATGTTAGTGTATTATATGATAATCCTATACATATGATAGCAAAGAAAAGTGATATAACCAAAGATATGGACGTGCGCATCATTCTTGACAATATCCGCAGTGTTTTCAATGTCGGTTCTATATTTCGCACAGCAGAAACTCTTGGTATAAAAAAGATATATTGTGTTGGCATTACTCCAACTCCTCTAGATCGTTTTGGTAGAAAGCGCAAAGATTTAGCTAAGGTAGCCTTGGGTGCTGAGGATATATTGGTATGGGAACACGTCAAAGATGATGGTATTACCGGTATAACCAAGAGTGTTGGTGGTGTCGCGACATTGATAAAAAGACTCAAAAAAGAAAAATTCAAAATAATCGCTCTAGAACAAGCACCAAATGCGGTTGATTATAAAGACGTGAAGGTGAATACAAGAAAAAACAATTTTTCTAATGATGGCCACTGTACAGATAAGGCTGTAGTTATTCTTGGTAACGAAGTGGATGGCGTCTCGGCAGATCTTTTGGAACTGGCAGATGTGGTCGCGGAGATATCCATGGCTGGTCAGAAAGAATCATTGAATGTTTCAGTAGCTGGCGCCGTCTTTTTGTTTAGACTGCTAGATAAATAGGGAATGCTTGATAGATGTGGTCTCCTCATCTATGATGCTTATATGCCAGAACTTCCAGAAGTACAAACAACTGTAAACGGTCTCAAGGCTACGATTGTCGGCTTGAAGATAGTTGATGTTTGGTCTATCTATGATAGTCCTTATTTCAAAGGCTCTGAGACGATAAAAGATCGAGCTTATTTCAAGAAATTCCGTAAGAGTGTTGTTGGTAAAGTGGTTCATTCAGCTACACGCAGAGCTAAGAATGTTTTGATTCATCT
The DNA here is from genome assembly GCA_903870315.1 of uncultured bacterium. GTDB lineage: Bacteria > Patescibacteriota > Minisyncoccia > Phycocordibacterales > PALSA-1337 > C7867-002. Next base: position 18,644 of record CAIQCJ010000015.1, read on the forward strand.
GGACAGAAGCGCAAATAAGAAAATAGTCAAGAAAGATCTCAGTATCACCATTCTTGTTCATATGAAAATGACCGGACATCTTCTTTATGGTAAATATAGATTTGATCCGAAGTCTAGAAGAGACCCATGGATTCCGCTTGAGCCAGAATCACTCAAGGATCCTTACAATCGCCACGTACGTTTCGTTATATCATTTTCCAATGGATACCAACTTGCACTTTCTGATGTTCGTAAATTTGCTAAAGTCGCAATGATTGAACATGAAGATATGAAAGATTTGCACACATCTTCACATCTAGAGACGATCGGACCAGAACCACTGGATTTTAGTTTTACATTTACAAAATTTCTGGAGCGTATGAGTTTGCATCCTAAGAAACATATAAAACAAGTCCTTCTAGACCAGGAGGTTATCGCTGGTATCGGTAATATCTATGCGGATGAGTCTCTGTGGTTGGCTGGCATACATCCAGCAACTAGAGTTGAGGATTTATTTGGACATAGCAAAGCAAAACAGCTCGGACCAGAATCAACACATAAACCAAAACGACTACTTAAACTTTTGTTCAAAGCTATCAAAAGTTCTTTAGCCAAAGGGGTTAGTTTTGGTGGAGATTCTATGTCAGATTATAGAAATGTTTATGGAGAAAAAGGGGAATTCCAGAATAAGCACCATGCTTATCAGAAGACTGGTATGAAATGTGATAAGAGAGGCTGTGGGGGGACGATTATACGTATAAAACTTGTTGGAAGAGGAACACATTTTTGTAATAAGCACCAGAGATTATAGTTTTTCTGCTATAATGATTATATGTTTTCAGCTACTCGTGTATACCTCGTAGTGATACTTTGTCTTGTGGTCTTTGCAGTACCATCTCTGTATAGAAATTACCCGACCCAAATAAATAATTTTGTCGTAACGCTCGAAGACGCGGCCTCCAGTGTCACTTCTCAGCTCGCTGCCGTCATACTTCACAATCCACGTACTATCTCCGAGCTCCAGACAAAGTTTGCTACCAACACATTGGCTCTGGCAGATATAGCCACCACAACATCTATTCAGTCTCAATCTCAAGCCCTGCCGCGACCCAAAGTGCGCATACTCCTAGTCCCTGGTCACGAACCAAACTATGGTGGTACGGAGTTTGGAACATTGAAAGAACGAGAGATGAACGTGGAGCTGGCCCAAGACTTATCGAATCTGCTTTTAGCAGATTCACATTTCCAAGTCTATATGACACGTGACAATCAAGCCTGGAATCCTGTCTTCGATTCATTTTTCAAAGATAATTGGGACTCCATCAAAGCTTGGCAGAAGGATTCACACAAGGAGATGATGCATCTTATATCCATCGGCTCTACCACCAAACCTAGTTCCAAAGTGATACACAACACAGTTCCAACAAACGTGGCTCTGAGGCTTTACGGTATAACTAAATGGGCCAATGAAAACATAATAGATGTCGTTGTACACATACACCTCAATGATTTTCCAGACCATAAAACTGGAGTTCCTGGAAAATATACAGGCTTTTCTATATATGTACCAGTTGGACAATATGCCAACAGCACGACTACAAAAGTTGTTGCCGAATCAGTCTTCAAGCGTCTGTCTAATGATTATGCGGTCAGCAATCTTCCTGGTGAGTCGAGTGGTGTAGTCGATGAACCAGACCTGATAGCTATAGGAGCAAACAATACTGCTGATGCTGCCAGTATGCTCATAGAATATGGTTACATATATGAACCCAAGTTTCGTACAGCCGCCAAAAGATCAACGACCCTGAAAGCCATGGCCAAAGATACTTATCTAGGACTTTTGGATTTCTTCTCTAGCGACGTCAGCGTCACTCCAAGGTATTTTTGATCCACCACGACTCATAATATAAGGATCTGTGCCTTTTCCGGTTATCAAGATGGCATCACCTGTTTTTGCACGCTTCACCGCTTCACGTATGGCTAGTCTGCGGTCCATGATAATAGTCGGTCTTTGAGTCTTGATACCAAGTGCTACGTCGGCGACTATCTTGTTTGGATCCTCGTCGTAAGGGTCTTCATCAGTCAAAATAATCTCGTCGCAATATGTGTCGGCGATATGACCCATCTCTTTACGCTTCCAGTTGTCGCGGCCACCACCAGTGCCACCAAGGATACAGATATTTCTAGAAGACTGGAATACTTGGTAGAGTTTCTCGAGAGAATCTGGGGTGTGAGCATAGTCGACGATGACTTGGAAATCTTGGCCGGCCTCAATCTTCTCTACACGACCCGGTATGCCGGAGAATTTTTCTATGGCTCGGATGATTACTTCATCGGAAATTCCTTGGCTACGAGCCGCGGTTATAGCTGCTAGGATATTGTATATATTGAAAAGCCCAGAAAGAGGGGAATTTACATTTTTTCCATTTAAAACAAAAGTTAGACCGGCTTTTTTGACCTCATATGGTTCGACATCACGGAGGCTATAAGTTAATTGTCTGTCAGACATACAAGCTAAAAAACGAGGAGATTCTTTGTCATCGTCATTTACTATCATAACCCGGTCTTTCTTGTTGGATTTACCGAGACTCTTTGCAAGATTGAGTTTGGCTTGTACGTACTTCTCATATGAACCATGAGCCTCTATGTGTTCAGGAGATATGTTAGTAAGTACGAAGGCGTCTAACTGTATGAATTTGTGACGAAACAGGAGCGCTCCTTGAGAAGTCATCTCCAAAATAAAATATTTACAACCATGTTCCACGGCCCGCCCCAGGAGTCTTTGTAGAAACATACGTCCAGGCATACTCATCTTAAATAGATTTTCAGAAGATACCTCATCTACTTTGAAGCGGATGGTGTTAGACAAGCCTGTCTTATAACCAGCTTCTTCTAAAATCGCATTTAGTATCTCAGTTGTTGAGCTTTTACCTTTCGTTCCAGTAACTGCGATAACCTTGAGATGTCTAGAAGGGAATCTATACCAGATGGCTGCGGACAAAGATATAGTCCAATGATATATAGGCTGCAAAAAGGCGAAGATGGTTCTTGGTGTCAGCTCGCGTATTTTTCTAAGTATTTTTTCTAACATATTGTTTACATCCTCTCATCCTTGGTTATATTTATCTAGTTCAAGACTTTCAAAGCCGCTTTCACCTTAGCTCCAGTATCGGATATCTTTTTGTTGTCTTTGTTTGCATTGACCATAACCTTCTTGATAGCTTCACGAGACTCGTCAGCACTGTAACCAAGAGCTTTCAGTGCTTCTATAGCATCTGAATCACTCGACATGTCAGACGTACTTCTACCGTCAGTTTCGGTATATGCATAACTACTAAGTTTGTCCTTCAACTCAAGTACGATCTTTTCAGCCGTCTTTCTTCCTATACCAGAGACTTTCACTAGATGGGATGTTGAGCCTTCACAGATAGCTCTAGCCAAAGTCTCGCTCGATACCAGAGACAATATATTTAAGGCAGTCTTAGGCCCGATACCAGATACAGTTATGAGAAGTTCAAAAAAATCACGTTCTTTCTTCGAAGTAAATCCATATAGGTCTTGGGAATTTTCACGCACAGCCAAATGCGTCCAGATAGTTATCCCAACTCCAGTTTTGAGACTGTGTAAAGCATCTTCCGTAAGCGAGACTTTGTAGCCGACGCCATTTACATCTATAACTATAGAACGATCCGCTATTTCCAGTATTTGGCCACGTAGTATCGATATCATGGTTATATGATAGGTTAATGAGCCACCATAGGCAAGAGGACTTTACTTTTCTGGTATGGCGTGTTAACTTAACCAACATCAAATAAACATATGCCAATAACATCTTCAGCCAAAAAAGCCGTTCGTTCAGCCAAACACAAGCGTGTTTTCAATCTCCGTCACAAGAACCAGTTCGACAAAGACATCAAGACTTTTCGTGCAGCCATCATCGCTAAGGACAAGGCGGCTGCAACCAAGATTGTCTCTGCTGTCTACAAGTCTCTAGATAAGGCTGCAAAGACCGGTTTTATCAAAGCCAATGCAGCTTCTCGTCTGAAGTCACGCGTCATGGCCGCTCTCAAGAAGCTAGGTTAATTTCAACCGAGCCATTTTTGTGTTACTGTATTCTCGTCAGTTGCCATATTGGCGCTTCGCGCCACGACGCCCTCGTCGTTCAATGGATAGGACGCAAGATTGCGGATCTTGCAATGTAGGTTCGATTCCTACCGGGGGCACACGCTAGTGAGACCTACCGAGGTGCGTCAACAGAGCACTTCTCTGAGGTCGTCAAGTCATAAACCGCTATTCCTAGAGGGGTCAAAAAATACTCAGAAAATTATAAAATGGGAGTATGGATTTTGATATTGCTGTTAACATCATTAATACTCTCCTAGAAAAAGAAAAACCTAAAACATTTAGTAGCTCGTGGATACTTTCCCGTACCCCTGCTGTATACCACTTTGTCAGAAAGAACTTGAGAACGGAGAATAACGACATTGACTGGGATAGTTTTACGATAGCCCTTGATCGGCAATATCTGAGACGCTGGATACGTTACAAACGAAAGTCTGCCAAAACATACGAGAATCAGTTTGAAGTCGAGATCATCCTCACAAAATATAAAGACAAGTTATATACATTTATCACTTCCGCTGAAAGTGAGGATAAGGAAATCCGCAACAAGATAGTAATAGCCCCCGTTCGCACAGCCCAAAAAGGAAATATCCTTGCTCAAGAAGAACTAATCAAATGGCTTCGATATGTCATTGATGATTGGATTGATAAATATCACCCACTGTTTAAATGGAAGGGCTACGACGATGAGATTAATGAGAAGATAAAAGGCTGTATTCGTGGTTACAAATACACAGGTTCATTTATGGGTTACCTCTTCAAAACTCTCCAATATTCAGCTCGTGGTATGAGATCTCTCCAAGCATGGTCGCTTGATGATCTAGTCGGAGAAGACGGAGCGACAAAAGTAGATTTTCTTACGCAGGATACTGAGACAGGAGAAGTTAAGTTATTTGGCAAATAGGGTTATTATATGAGCATCTATATGTCCAATTCAAACCTATCGCTCACGAATAAAATATGGTTCTCTCCGGTCAACGTCATTTACCACTTCAGGAAACTAGAGTCAGAAGGTAAAATCGCCCCTGGCAAAAAACACTACAGAAAATGTTGCGAAGCATTCATCGCTGCAATTTCTCTAGTTGGCGTGATCAAGATGCTTGGTAGAGAATTCTGGATGCAGATCGTTGACGATAGTGAAGGCAGCCCCGATGTAAGGACTGGTTGCTACGAAAAGAAAATCAGAGATAACGATTTTGCTATCGTTGATGTAGAAGTGGTCACTTACGAGATGAATTCATCTGAGAATCTCGTAGATTTTCTGTTACGTACCAAACTTTCTAATACTAAAGGCTACGATAATCTGACGACTATTCTGTGTCACATAAATAAAATTACCAATGTGCCTGACGTTCGGGAATTGAATCGCCAACTACTCGAAAAGAATCCAAAAATCAAATCTCCTGTAGTCATCATTGGCAAGGCTGATCCTGTAAAAGAAGTCTATCGTATGGTCCAAATCTATCCGACGGTTGACCTCGATACCACCTTCGATGTTATAGCTGAATGCAAAGCACGAACATATAACGGTGTATTACTACTCAACAAGGGATCGAACAGAATTCCTAAATTCAAATCTAATCAAGACGAGAAACATTATCCTTTTGAAGATTTAGGATTTATTTAACCCAATACCTCAACTATCCTCACTATTTTATTATTCATTTTCAACTTGCTCTTAAGACATGACAGCAGTTCTCGCTTCTCCCATATACTGCACTCTCTCAGAATATATTTGGCATAGTTTCGTATGTCGATTTCCGCCACCTTGATGGCTTTCTCCTTTACACCGAGCAGGTTCGAGTTGAATTTCTTGTGTTCCTCGACCTTCGCTTTGATCTTCTCCTTCATCCCGATCTCATCAAGGTCTATCTTGTCCATGAGTACTGCAAGTTGTTCGATGAGATCATCCTCGTTGATCCACCCGCACTTGCAGTTCTTGTCGTAGAAGCGACAGCATCCGTAGTAGACATGCCGATGAGTGGTTCCGTCTTTTTGCTTCTTGAATTTCTCATCTGCCGTTATGCCTGATCCACACAGTCCGCAGGTCATGAGCTTGGTGAAGGCGAACTCCTTATGCTCGCTTCTCTCTGTATACACCATGAGAGTCTCCTGCACCTTGTCGAACAGTTCTCTTGTTATGAGAGGCTCATGCTTTCCTTGATACCACTGGCCTCCGCCTTTGGGATACTCGAATGAACCGTAGTAGAAGGTATTGCGTAGGGTTAGGTAAATATTACTTAGGGTGAATGCTTTGCCGTTTCGAGTTTTAAATTTTAGCTCATCCTTGAGCCACGCATGGATCTTTCTTCCAGAGTAATTCTCATATGCCACTTTCTCAAACATCTTCTTCATAATTGGTGCTCTATGCGGATCAATCTCAACATGACATCTTTTATCTACATTCTTACTATTGAGGTAACCTGTCGGAGCGGTGCAAGGCCAGAGTCCCATTTCACATCGTGCTCTTAGTCCTCGCTTCACATTGATGACCTTGTTGTCATTTTCAAGTTTCGCCTGCGATCCGAGGATCATCAGGAGAAACTTTTCATTTGGGTTGTTACTAAATTTCTGTCCGTAAGTGCGTATCTCGATGAGCTTTCCGCTATCCATTAGATCAACGATCCTTCCCAAGTCTCCTGCGTTTCTCGATATACGGTCAGCCGCCCATGTCAGGATGGCATTGTATTTACCTTGCTTGATCTCCTCGACGATCTCGTTGAAGACAGGTCTTTGACCTGCTTCTTTAGCGGAGTGCGATTCCTTCTTCACCTCCACAATCTCAAGACATTCTTTGTCGGCCATACCCATCATTTCCTTGATCTGGCTGTCGATTGAGAGTATCTGGGCTTCCTCGGATTCAGTCGATTTTCTCGCGTAAAGGCAGTATTTAACCCTTACGGGGCTTGGTGCTTTTGCCTCCACTCCTCCTGGCATTTTATGTATGATTTTCATATACACATTGATGACGCAACCCCTCTTGTAAGTCTAGGAGGGTAGTTGGTAAGCTGGAGACAACTTCGCTACACATATTTCTATATGTAAGTTAAGGTGGCCCGGACCCCAAAAGTTGCACGTTGACCTTGTATAATTAATAGCACTAATATACAAGCATATGACAAAACATCGCATCGCTCCTGAAGTAAAGGAGCAGATTATTAATCGCATCAAGAATTACGGGATCACTGTTGTTCAAGCAGCCCAAGAACATGGTATCTCCGAAGGAACTATATACGCATGGATAGCTAAGAAGGTGGATGGTGTAAGCTATTCAGAAATCATCAAGCTCAAGCGTGAGAATGCCCAGTTGCTTCAGC
>CAIQCJ010000016.1 GCA_903870315.1 uncultured bacterium
CTACTCCCACCTTAGCCTTCATAGGCTCTATACCATCAGGTTACTCCTTTACATCTCCTACTGGTGGCAGTAGTGGTGGAGGGGGAAGTACACCGACTGTTAACTATGCTCTGCAGTTTGATGGCAGTCAGAATTATGTGAGTGTGAATAATTTCACTGGAGTCGGGAATAATTGGACTATAGAATTCTGGGCGAAGTCATCGACTACAGGAACAATAATGAAACCTGTCTCTTGGATTACTGGTAATCCTGGCGGTGATATGATCTATTTTCACAACAATGGAAATGTATACTTTATATCTGGCGGTGTCTCTGATGCACCATATCTTGATGGTAACTGGCACCATTATGCTGGAACTGTTTCGGGTGGTTCATCATTAAGTTTATATATCGATGGTGTCAACGTGTGGTCTGGCTCTTATTCTATCGGCGATTTATCATCAGTGATCGGTGATTTCGCTATTGGTTCCTATGCAAACCATAGTCAAGAATTTTTTAGTGGCACCATCGACGAAGTCCGCATCTCCAATACTGCTCGCTACACCTCAAACTTCTCCCCAGCCACTTCATTTACATCCGATGGAAACACTGTAGCCCTATGGCATCTAAATGATGGCTCTGGAACATCTGCTGCTGACTCCAGTGGTAATGGACACACAGGTACTCTAGAAGGAAGTCCTACACCTACTTGGGTGACGAGGTAATTTCAGTATAAAGTTGCTGTTTTTCTTTTGGGTGCTAATGTATATGCATGACCACATTTCACATCATCAGTCTTTTTCCAGAAAGTTTGAATTCCTATGTGAGTTCATCTATTTTGAAACGCGCTCAAGAGCGCGAGATTATTTCTATAAAATATTACAATCCTCGTGATTTTGCTAAGTCTGCGAAACCGGATTTGGAATCTATAGCCGAGATGACATACGCAGAGCGTCGCGTAGATGATAGGCCTTATGGTGGCGGCCCAGGAATGGTGATAGAGGCTCTTCCGGTTATACGTGCTATTGATAACGCGATTGGTTCCAAGCTTAAGAAAAGTACAAAACCATCACTAACTTTCTCTAAGAGGTCAAAATCATTAGTGAAAATAATTTTCTTTAGTCCATCTGGCAAACAATTTTCAAATATTGTTGCTGATTCATTCAAAAAATACACAGATATTGTCCTTGTCTGTGGCCGCTATGAGGGTATCGATGCTCGTGTGAAAAAAGCTTTCCCAATGACAGATATTTCTATTGGCAATTATGTTTTGACTGGCGGAGAATTACCGGCCATGGTTCTGATAGATACTATAGCGCGTAGAATTCCAGGTGTACTTGGTGACGATAATTCTGTTGAAGAACGCCGTGTTGCTGGATCAGATGTTTATACAAGGCCTCCTGTTATTGAATACAAAGGAAAAAAGTTTTTTGTTCCAAAGGTCTTACTTTCAGGTCATCATAAAAAGATGGATGAGTGGAAGGTTGGGCTCAAGTTTAAGGAGTCTAAGTAAAGCTTGCACCATTAATTGTGGGTGCTATATTATCTTTGTGATGGAATTGTAACGAGTTCGCTCGTCATGAGTAATACGTGAGTACCAATATCTCAAAATCAACCGCCCCGGGGCAATTTCTTTAATTTTATGTAATACTCTTATCCCCAAGTTAACCACTTGACGGCTAGCCAGCTATCTGTTAGGCTCTCCATAACTTCGCAGATTGTGTTCTGCCTTAGCGGAGGATTATAAGGCTAGTGTTTCGGCCAGTAATTAGTCCTAGCTACGCATACGTGCGTCTCTACCCGTGCAAATATCATCACATTAATTTTGTGAATTAGACGTTCCTGTCCATGGAACGGCTTTTGTGCGTCTAGGTGTTTGATAGTTTGTAGTCCGGTTAGCTTAGGTTAGTCATTTTATTAAAAATATTATTAATTAGTCAGCAATTATAAAAACATGTCGACATCCACAACCGTTTCCGCAGGAGCTCACAGTGCCACTCATAATTCCGCTCACGTTCGTCCGAAGAAGTATTTTGCTCGCTATCAGGAACCATTGGCCGAGATGCCGAACCTAGTAGAGTCACAGCTGACTTCTTTCACCTGGCTCATAGAGCATGGTATCACCAACCTCTTGAAGGAATTTTCTCCTATCAAAGACTACGCTGAGAAGAAGTTTGAGCTTTCTTTTGGCAAGATTGAGCTTATGTATCCTAAATACAATGAGCATTACGCCAAGGACAATAAGATGAACTTCGAGGGTCAGATCAAGATTACAGTCAAACTGAAGAACAAGACTTTGAATATTGAGAAGGAACAGGAGATGTTTCTCGCTGATTTTCCTCTTATGACTGATCACGGTACATTTATCATCAACGGTGTTGAACGTGTTATCGTCCCACAGCTTGCCAGATCTTTTGGTATATTCTTCGTCGCCAACGAGATTCGTGGTAAGAGCTATTTTGGCGCAAAGGTTGTCCCGGCTCGTGGAGCCTGGATGGAGATAGAGATGGATGCCGACAATACTATATATTGTCGTATTGACCGTAAGAGGAAATTCCCTGTAACTTCTCTATTGCGCGTTCTCGGTGCAGATACAAATGCTCATATGTTGGACTTGTTCAATGAAAATCCCGAAGCCAAGAAGGTGGTAGAACACACTCTTACCAAGGATCATGCCAAGACTGTCGATGAATCATTTATGGAGATACACAAGAGACTCCGTGATGGTGATCTTGCTACAGCTGAGAACGCTCGTTCTTTCATTAAAGCTGTTTTGAGCGCTGATCGTTATGATATCTCCAAAGTTGGTCGTTTCCGTTTTAACAAGCGTTTTGGTAAGTCTATGGATGAAAAAGATCTAGAAAAGCGTACGATCACTCTAGACGATATAGTCACGACCATAAGTCATATAGTGGAGATGAACATAACTCCAGATACGTTACCAGATGATATCGATCACCTTGGTTCTCGCCGTGTCCGTTATGTCGGTGAACTTCTCGAACAGCGTATCCGTCTAGGACTGACTCAGATGAAGAGAAATATCCAAGACAAGATGTCGACCATCGAACCAGACATAACTTTGCCAGTTCAATTTATATATCCTCGTCCTCTACAAGCTCGTATCAAGGAATTCTACACAACTAACCAGTTGTCACAGTTTATGTTGCAAGAAAATGCTTTGAGCGAAATCGAACATCTACGCCTTTTGACAGCTCTTGGTCCTGGCGGTTTGTCACGTGAGCGTGCTGGTTTCGAAGTTCGCGATGTGCACCCATCTCACTATGGTCGTCTTTGTCCTATCCATACTCCAGAAGGTCCAAACATCGGTCTAGTCTTACACTTGACTACATATGCTCGTATCAATGACTTTGGTATGATCGAGACTCCTTATACAAAGGTGAAGAATGGAGTCGTCACAAGAGAGATTGTTTATCTCAATGCTCTTGAAGAAGAGAATTTCCGTATTGCTCATGCGGCTACAGCTTTCGATAAAAGTGGTCATATCACAGAGGGCGAAGTGGAAGTCCGTATAAACGGCAAACCAGAGTTTGTGAAGAAAGAGTCTGTAGACTATATGGACATATCTCCAAATCAGCCATTCTCTATAGCTACTTCACTTATTCCATTCTTGAACCACGATGACGCTAACCGTGCGTTGATGGGATCAAACATGCAGAAACAAGCAACTCCTTGTCTAGTACCAGAAGCACCTATAGTCGCCACTGGTATGGAAGCTAAGGCCGTCTTGGACACTGGTCGTGTAATCGTTGCTCAAGAAAATGGTGAGATCACTCACGTCGACGCGAAAAAGATAATCTTCAAGTCTACTAAGACCGGCAAGACACATCAGTACGATCTAGTCTTGTTCTCACGTACAAACGGTTTTACAGCATTTCATCAGCGCCCAATCGTCTCTGTTGGCGATAAGGTTAAGAAGGGTGACATACTTGCAGATACTTCTACTTCAGATAAGGGCGAGATCGCTCTTGGCCACAATGCACTCGTGGCTTTCATGTCATGGTCTGGTTCTAACTATGAGGATGCCATCATATTGTCTGAGCGTGTCGTCAAGAATTCAAAATGGAGCTCTATTCACATAGAAGAGTTCGTCGTAAACGTTCGTGACACCAAACTCGGTCCTGAAGTCACTACCTGTGACATACCAAACGTCGGTGAAGCCAAACTCAAAAATCTCACAGAAGAAGGTATTATCCGTATTGGTGCAGAAGTTCGCGAAGGTGATATTCTTGTAGGTAAGATTTCTCCAAAAGGTGAGACACAGCTTACTCCTGAAGAGCGTTTGCTCCGTTCTATCTTCGGTGAAAAAGCTCGCGACGTGAAGGATACTTCAAAGCGTATGGAAAATGGTAAGCGTGGTCGCATCATCTCCGTAAAAGTATTTTCTCGTGAGAAGGGAGATAAGTTGGAGAGCGGTATTATCAAGAAGATTTATATAGAGATTGCTCAAGTTCGTAATGTCTCAGTCGGTGATAAGATGGCTGGTCGTCACGGTAACAAGGGTGTCATCTCCAAGATTCTTCCAGAAGAAGATATGCCATATATGGAAGATGGAACACCTATAGACGTTATTTTGACGCCTCTCGGTGTGCCTTCTCGTATGAACCTTGGACAAATATTGGAATTACACTTGGGTCTTGCTGCCAACGCACTTGGATATCAAGCTATCGTCCCTCCTTTCATGGGAGCCACTGATGCTGAGATAAAGCAGGAACTAGTGAAGGCTGGTTATGATGCTTCAGGTAAGATGAAGTTGCGTGATGGTCGTACAGGTGAACATTTCAACCAACCAATCGCTGTTGGTTATATGTATATATTGAAGCTTCACCATATGGTGGAAGACAAGATACATATGCGTTCTATTGGTCCTTACTCTCTCATCACTCAACAACCTCTTGGTGGTAAAGCTCAAGGTGGAGGTCAGAGATTTGGAGAAATGGAAGTCTGGGCATTGCTTGGTCACGGTGCCGCCTATACTTTGCGTGAAATACTTACAGTTAAGTCTGACGATATAGTCGGTCGTTCTCAGACATTTGACGCTATCGTGAAAGGCGAGCGTCCAAAGGCTCCAAACTTGCCAGCTTCATTCAATGTTTTGTTGAAGACGCTTCGCGGTCTTGCACTGAACGTCGAGTTGGTGAAAAGGTCTGTTGGAGCAGCTAAAGTCGATGAGGAATAAATTAATATTCTTAAATATCAAATAAAACCATGGAAAAAACAATCACAACAAAAAAGAATACTGATCCAGTCGACTTTGATGCAGTTCGCCTAGTGCTCGCTTCACCCGACAAGATACTTGAATGGTCTTACGGCGAAATCACAAAACCAGAGACGATCAACTATCGTACTCAGCGTTCTGAGAAGAGTGGACTCTTTGACGAAAGGATATTTGGTCCAGATCATGACTATGAATGTTATTGTGGTAAATATCGCGGTATTCGCTATAAGGGCATAGTCTGTGAAAAATGTGGAGTGGAAATTACTCGCTCTATAGTTCGTCGCGATCGTATGGGTCACATCGAACTTGCTACACCAGTCTCTCATATCTGGTTCTTGAGAAGCGTTCCTTCACGTATTGGTCTTATACTTGGTATGTCTACAAGTGATCTTGAAAAAGTCGTTTACTTCGCTGGTTATATAGTTAGCAAGGTTCACGAACAAGAAAAAGAGAAATTCTTGAAAGATCTAGATGCTGAATATAAGAGCAAAGTCAAAACTGCTCAGGATGACAAAACTAAGGATGCATTGAAAGAACTTTTCTTAAATGCTCGTGGTGAGATAGAGCTTATAGTTCCAGGATTTGTCATGGATGAAGCTACTTATCACAAGTATGCTATGAAATACGGTGCTATCTTCGAGGCTACTATTGGTGCTGAAGCCATCTTTGATCTCTTGAAGAAAATAGACCTAGCTAAGCTTAAAGTTGATCTAGAGAAAGCCTTGATCGATGCTGGATCTGCAGATAGAGAGAAGCTCCATAAGAGAATTTCACTTGTTAAGCAGATGTTGAAGTCTAAGGTTCGTCCGGAGTGGATGTTCCTTACTCGTATCCCAGTCATACCACCAGGTCTTCGTCCCATGGTTGCTCTTGAGGGTGGTCGATATGCCACTTCAGATGTTAACGATCTATATCGTCGTGTCATCAACCGTAACAACCGTCTTTTGAAGTTGAAGGAGATTAACGCCCCAGAGGTTATTTTGAGAAATGAAAAGCGTATTCTTCAGGAAGCCGTTGATGCTCTTATAGATAACTCCATACGTCATTCATCTTCTGCTGGTGCGGCTGCTATAGCTGCTCAGAAGCGGGCTTTGAAGTCACTATCAGATGGTCTGAAGTCTAAGCGTGGTCTCTTTCGTCAGAACTTGCTCGGTAAGCGTGTAGACTATTCAGGTCGTTCAGTTATTGTTGTTGGTCCAGAACTCAAACTCGACGAATGTGGTCTTCCGAAGCATATGGCACGGGAACTATTCCGTCCTTTCGTAATATCTGGTCTTTTGAAGAGGGAACTCGCTTACAATATCCGTGGTGCTAACCGTCTTATAGATGACGGCGCTAAGGAAGTTTGGGAAATTTTGGAAGAGGTGATCAAGGGTAAATACGTCCTCTTGAACCGTGCTCCTACTTTGCACAGACTTGGTATTCAAGCTTTCCGTCCTATCCTTATAGAAGGTAATGCTATACAGGTTCACCCACTCGTCTGTACAGCTTTCAATGCTGACTTCGATGGTGACCAGATGGCCGTCCACGTTCCGCTTTCAGATGAGGCCCAGCTTGAAGCAAAGGAAATCATGGCAGCTGACAAGAATATCTTGAAGCCCGGTTCTGGTAATACTGTCGTATCGGTTGATAAACTTGATATTGTGCTCGGATGTTTCTGGGTTACGAAACTCATCCAATCAGGTAAAGGTGAAGGTAAGATATTTGAATCTCCCGAGGCGGCCATATTGGCCAACAACTTCGGTGAGCTTGATCTTCGTGTGAAGATCAAAATCTTGGCTCCCAATACTCCTAAGTACAACGGTGTTGCAGGAACATTGTTTGAGACTACCGCTGGACGTATATTGTTCAATTCTATATTACCTTTGGATTATTCTTATGTGAACAAGGAAGTAGATCGTAAAGTCCTAGGTGCGACTATCGATGAGCTTATGTCTCTGTATGGAGTAGAAAAGGTTCCAGCATATCTCGATGCTATCAAGTCATTTGGTTTCAAATATGCTACACACTCTGGAACGACTTGGGGTATAGACGATATTAAGATATCTGAGGCTAAGCCTGAGATTATCAAAAAAGCAAAAGCAAAAGCAGAGATGGTCACCGAACAGTTCGGTGAAGGATTGCTTACAGAGGAAGAGCGTATAAGAAAGCACGTTGAGATCTGGCAGCACGCGAAGAGTGAAGTCGAAAAGTCTATCCCAGCATCTCTGGATAAAATGGGTTCAGTCTACGACATGGTCACTTCTGGCGCTCGTGGTTCTCTTTCTCAGATCACCATGATGGCTGGTATGAAAGGTCTTATCTCATCTGTTTCTGGTGAGACTATTGAATTTCCTATTCTGTCTTGTTCTAAGGAAGGTTTGACTCCTATTGAATATTTCATAACTACTCACGGTTCACGTAAGGGTCTTACAGACACAGCACTCAACACTGCTAAGGCTGGTTACTTGACTCGTAAGTTGTTCGTGGTTGCTCAAGACGTTGTCGTTGCAGAGGACGACTGTGGTACCAAGGATGGTGTTATCATAAGTAAGCAGACAGCTTCTGGTATGGCTATAGCTATATCGAAAAACATCCGTGGCCGCATATTGGCTGACGATATAAAGTCTACAGCTACAGGAAAAGTTATATTCGAAAAAGGACATCTCCTTTCTAAGGCTGACGCCGTTGTTGTAGAAAATGCTGGTGTCACCGAGGTCAAAGTCCGTTCACCACTCTCTTGTAAGACCCCACGCGGCGTTTGTGCTCAATGTTACGGTCAAGATCTTGGTAAGAGTACTCTTATATCTCTTGGTGAGGCTGTAGGTACTATTGCAGCTCAAGCTATCGGTGAACCTGGTACTCAGTTAACTATGCGTACATTCCATGCTGGTGGTGCCGCTTCTCAGGGTGGAGATATCACACAAGGTCTGCCCCGTGTTGAAGAAATCTTCGAAAAGCGCCGTCCTAAAGTTCCAGCTGTCGTCGCTACTGTCGATGGTATTGTTATGGAGGTCAAAGATCTAGGAAAAGAGAAGTCCATCAAGGTTTTGCCAGAGATTGCAGATAAGGGAAATAAGAAAGCTTCAGAAGTTGAATACCTTTTCTCATCTCGCCGTGCAGTATTGATCAGGGTTGGAGATAGGGTCAAGAAGGGTGATCTTCTAACTGACGGTTCTGCTGATATCGACGAAGTATTCGAATACGGAGGTGAAGAGCGTGCCAAGGAATATGTTATTACTGAAGTTGGTAAGATCTATGAACTTCAAGGAGAAACTGTCTCACGCAAGCACATTGAGCTTATTGTAAAGCAAATGTTCTCGCGCCGCCGTGTTGCTGAGGCTGGTGATACAAACTTGACCGAAGGAGTTGTCGTCGATGAAGTTCAGCTTATAGAAGAAAATGCTGCCGTCAAGAAAGAAGGTGGCATACAAGCTAAAGCCAACAAGATCGTTATGGGTATCACAGATACCTCTCTATCTAGGAAGAGCTTCTTGTCAGCTGCTTCATTCCAACACACCACCCGTGTTCTTATAGCCAACTCTGTTCGTGGTGCCGAAGATGATCTTTCAGGTCTTATGGAAAATGTCATTATCGGTCGTCTAGTTCCAGCTGGTTCAGGATTCGTCGGATCACCTAAGAAGGATTTGATTGATTCTATTGCCCCAAAGGATGTATATATAGAAGATTAATTCTTCATAGCTTCTTGAGAACTTCTTGAACGTTTCTTGAAGATTTTTTGATAGAGATTTTATCTATCAGGTTTATTATCTAAGCACGGATGTCATTTAAATTAATAAGACGTTCGATCAATAGATATAAATATGAAGATAAACATCTCGAGAGGATTTACTCTCATAGAAGTTCTCGTAGTTATTGGTATTATCGCTGTATTGGCTTCTGTTGTCTTGGTGGCTATCAATCCATCAAGACAGTTTAAGCTGGCCAGAGATCTACAAAGATCTACAAATCTGGACGCTATACTTAACGCCGTCCATCAGAATATGTCTGAACACAAAGGCATATTTGTCTGTTATGGGTCGGTCAGGAGTATTCCATCCACAGCTACCAGGGTCAAAAGTTCTAGTGGCGGATCTTCTTATCTAGGTGATATAGCAGGTTGTCTTGTGCCAGATTATATATCTTCATTACCATATGATCCCTCTATGGTTGGGGCTTATTTTGGAAGTATCTCAGATTACGATACTGGATATGATATATCGAGTTAATGGTAATTTAAGCAGTCTGAAATGATGATTCTGTGTTAGCCTGTATTGGTAAAAGCCTAATTAACTATATACCATGCGTAAAAAAAGTGTCCTGAATGCGGTAAAACGGAAGTAAAGAAGAATGGAAAGAGAAGAAATATTAAGCACTACAAATGTCTGGATTGTGGCAATCAATTTCAAAATAAAAGA
>CAIQCJ010000017.1 GCA_903870315.1 uncultured bacterium
AATGAAACAATCACTCACCTTCACAGCAGTAGTCATAGGAGCTCTTCTAGGAGCATCAGCTCTGTCAGTATTGGCTCAAACATCTGGTACATGGACAGCGGCACCGTCTAATCCTCCAAGTAATAACGTACCAGCACCACTCAATGTTGGTCCATATGCTCAGATTAAAACAGGTTTGTTAGGTCTGGATACTCTAGATGTTAATTATCTGAATGTGGCCAGCGGTACAGTATCTATGGCTGGCAGTGTTCTTACTAACAATGGTAATGGTTATGCTGTTTGGGCACCAGCAAGTTCTGGTTCAGTTGGCTCTTCTCAGAGCCTAACTATAGGTGTAACCGGAGCCAGTTATTGGTGGAATCATGGTTTTGGTTCCAACATAGGAACATCTACATGTCCGGCTGGCTATTATATGAGCGGTGTAGTCCAAGCTGGTGGTTGTAGTGGAGGATATTGTGGTATCAACATTGTCTGCAATCATTTCTAACAATTTCTTTCTTTAGGATCTTTGTATAGTAATCTTTCAAATTGACCTTATATTTGCTATTATTTCGTGCATGAATGACAAATTCCTCAAACCTTACAATCCTGTAGACACAGAGGATCGTATTTATTCTATCTGGGATAAAAGTGGATATTTCAATCCTGACAAACTTCCAGAACGCAACAAAAAAGGTGAACCATTTTCTATAGTTTTGCCACCACCAAATGTTACAGGAACTCTTCATATGGGTTCAGCTCTGATGTTGGCTATCGAGGATATAATGGTTCGCTACGCGCGCATGACTGGTAAGCGCACACTTTGGTTGCCTGGTACAGATCATGCTGCCATAGCTACTCAAGCCAAAGTTGAAAAGGAAATTCAGAAGAAAGAAGGTAAGTCACGCCACGATCTTGGACGTGAAGAACTTTTGCGTAGAATAGATATTTTCGCCAAAGAAAGTCATGATGCGATAGTTGTTCAAATGCGCAAGATGGGATGTTCTCTAGATTGGTCGCGAGAGGCTTTCACTCTAGATGAGAAACGCAATTTCGCTGTACGCACGGCTTTCAAGAAGATGTATGACGACGGTCTTATATATCGTGGTTTTCGTGTGGTTAACTGGGATCCGAAGGGTCAGACGACTATTTCCGATGATGAGATAGTATATGAGACACGCAAGACGAAGCTGTACACATTTAAATATTCCAAAGAGATTCCTATCTCTATTTCCACGACTCGACCAGAGACAAAGCTTGGAGATACGGCTATAGCAGTTCATCCAGAAGACACTCGTTATGCCAAATATATTGGTAAAGAGTTCAAGGCTGTTTTTGCAGGAGAAGCTATTACCCTGAAAGTCATCGGCGATATTTCTGTAGAAAAAGATTTTGGAACTGGCGCGCTTGGTGTGACGCCGGCCCATAGTTCTATTGACTGGGAGATGGGCCGGAAAAATAATCTACCGCTCAAACAAGTTATCGATGAATACGCCAAGATGACAGCCGGATTCGATGACAAGTCTGCTCCAGATTCTACTATGGTAATAAAAAGCAAGAAGACCACAGAAGCGCGTGAGGCGGTTGTGGCCTGGTTGAAATCCGAAGGCCTTTTAGAGAAAGAAGAAGAGATAGAACATAACATCTCTCTGGCAGAAAGGACTGGTGGTGTTGTTGAGCCTTTGCCAAAACTTCAATGGTTTGTAGATGTGAACAAGAAGTTTAAGTTCAAGGAGTCCAATAATAAAGAGTCAACCATGACTGGCATAGAAGATGGTCAAGAAGTAACTTTGAAAGAGTTAATGCATAAAGCGGTGGAATCTGGTCAAACCAAGATGATACCAGACAGGTTTGAGAAGATTTATTTCCACTGGATAGAAAATCTGCGTGACTGGTGTATTTCTCGTCAGATCTGGTATGGCCACAGAGTGCCTGTCTGGTACAAAGCTTGCGGCTCAAATGGTGGAAATGAGCCTCAAGGCTCAAATGAAGAACAGGAGATTCACTGTGGCATTAACCCTCCAGAAAATGCAGAAAAAGAAGGTTGGAAGCAAGATGAAGATACTTTGGATACTTGGTTCTCGGCAGGCTTGTGGACATTTTCTACACTTGGTTGGCCAGATGAAAAAGAATTTGTCAAATATCGCGAATTTCATCCGACGACTATCTTGGAGACAGGTTCAGATATTTTGCCTTTCTGGGTGGCGCGTATGTTGCTTATGAGTACATATCATCTTGGCGAGGTTCCATTCAAAACAGTCTATCTCCACGGTCTAGTACGTGACGGTCAAGGCCGTAAGATCAGCAAGTCTCTAGGTAATAATGTTGAACCACTCGATATGATAGCGAAATATGGTGCTGACGCAGTGAGGATGTCACTCATTGTTGGTGTTGGCCCAGGTAACGACAGTAAGGTTGGCGAAGATAAGATCAAGGCTTACAAACTTTTTGCGAACAAGCTTTGGAATATTACAAGGTTTATATTGTCTGGTACAGAAGGTATCACATATGATCCACAATTTGTTGAGAGTTCCTCTGTTACTAGCAGTTATACGAAATCGGATCTAGTCTTACATGATGAATTCGCCACTATTTTGAAAGATATAACTTCTGATATGAATAATTTCCGCTATTATCTAGCAGCAGAAAAGCTGTATCATTATGCGTGGCATAGACTAGCAGATGTTATCTTGGAAGAAAGTAAAGCCATCATCAGTAGTGGTATCGTTGCAAATGGAGCACCAGATAGTAGAGAGAAATTATCGAGGCAACAGTTTTTGCTTGATACTTTAACTAAATTAGTAGCTGCTCTACATCCATTTATGCCATATATTACTGAGGAGATCTGGTCGCATTTATCAACAGGGAATAAGCAGTTACTTATGGTTAGTGACTGGCCAGCGTGATATAATACTAGGGTAATTTGTTAATCTTATATAATAATTATATCCATGAAAAAACTCGTCATTCCAGTCTTAGTAGCAGTCTTCGCTGTGATCGTCGTCGGTTTCGTTGTAGTGAAAGCACAAACTTCATCACTCGATGTAAGCGGCTGGGCTTGGTCATCGAACATCGGTTGGGTTAGTTTCAATTCTACAGATTCTGGTGCGGGAGGTGGTCCATACAAGGTTGTACTCAATACCGATGGTACTTTGACTGGCTATGCCTGGTCCTCCAATATCGGCTGGATTAGTTTCAATAGTTCCGATATTTCCGGATGTTCTGGGGGTACAGCGGCCCATGTCAGTGGTGGCTCTGTTTACGGTTTTGCTAGAGCCATGGCTGGAGTTGGAAGGACAGATGGTTGGGATGGTTGTATAGAACTTTCTGGTACCAATCATTCTACAGGAGATCTTTACGGTAACAGTGGCGTCACATACAACTCATCTACAGGCCTATTCAATGGTTTTGCTTGGGGAAGTGACGTTGTTGGTTGGTTACAATTTAACCTTCAAACACAGGTTGCAAGCTCAACAAACCCAATAGTCGCTTGTGGTGGTAATTCTACTATAACTGGTACAGGGCCTTGGACTGTTACATGGGACGTCTCTGCAACCGACGGAGCTGGAGGACCTTTCACTTTCAGTTCTGATGGTAGTACCTATGACTCTGTTTTGACTTCTATATACAATGCAACCGGTACTTATGCGGTGACTGTGACGGCTCAAGATGTAAATAGTAATACTTCCAATTCATACACCTGTCCTTCAGTTACTATCACTTCAAATACTGGTAAGAGCCAGTCTATCTCAGGTGTATCGGTTCTCCTCAAACCTTCCAATTCTTCTATATACAAATCTGCTATACAAGTTCCACAAGGTAATTCGTTCGATGTGAAATGGAATATACCAAGTCCTTTTACAGCTTCTGGTTGTACATCGATAAACACAATAACTCCTGTAGACTCTTCATCAGTGACATGGAAGACGGCCTGGAATAGCGCCATATCTGCAAATCTCAGCTCCTCATTACCATCACTATCAACAAGTGTGGCTTCGACTGGTCAGTATACCTTCAGACTTAAATGTTCTTATACAGACCCTGTCACAAATAAAACTCAAGCAACATCAAGTTCAGCAACCGTCTTTGTCACCGCCTCCAATATTATTGAGATCTAATCTATTAAATCTCAGGATATATATTACCAACATAATCTCTCTTATCATCCATACCAATGAAACAATCACTCACCTTCACAGCAGTAGTCATAGGAGCTCTTCTAGGAGCATCAGCTCTGTCAGTATTGGCTCAAACATCTGGTACATGGACAGCGGCACCGTCTAATCCTCCAAGTAATAACGTACCAGCACCACT
>CAIQCJ010000018.1 GCA_903870315.1 uncultured bacterium
AACAGTGATCCCGTCATTCTTGATGCGATTAATAATCTGCTCCTTTACTTCAGGAGCGATGCGATGTTTTGTCATATGCTTGTATATTAGTGCTATTAATTATACAAGGTCAACGTGCAACTTTTGGGGTCCGGGCCAATATTGGACAAAATCGTCACCGGCCAAATACTTCGACTATGCCAGTCTCCGCATCCTGCACTGTAAAATCAATCTTGGTGGCTCCGTCACTGCCGACAGGATCATCGAGCGACCATGCTTGAAGCGGCCTCATGCCGCGAGCTGAATACTCAAGGGTCTTAAAGAGGTAGCCGACGAATGAGCCGGTATATTTGTAACAACGGATGCAGTCTCGTATCTTCTCGTCGATTTCTTCACCATAGCCTTTCCACTTGAATAGCTGATAATACTTCTCGATCCAGTCATCAACGATATAGCGCAGCCACGTGACGAGCTCCTGTGCAGCAAGGATATTTCCTCTCTGAGAAGTGCGCACCAAAGCGATGATGATCCTATTGCGGATCTCCAAGTCCTCTGGATTGATGGCTGTCACGAACGTATACAGCTTGTCCTTGTACTTGGATAGAATACGATCTACTTCCGAGCGGTCTTCGTATGACTTTGCTGGATGGCGTTTGTAACGTATCCACCGCTTTGCATACTCGGGCTGGAGTGCGTAGGTGAGCCTGTCCCAATCGACGAGATCGTTTTCTGTTCGAAAGTTTACTCGTATGAAATTATATACCGTAGGTGTCCTTGCGAATATCCATGAACTGCTGAATGTTTTTGGTTGTTCTTTTTCAAGGAGAGCGTGTATCGTATTGACGGCGGTATCGAAG
Source organism: uncultured bacterium (assembly GCA_903870315.1). Lineage (GTDB taxonomy): Bacteria > Patescibacteriota > Minisyncoccia > Phycocordibacterales > PALSA-1337 > C7867-002. The sequence continues at coordinate 837 of CAIQCJ010000018.1, forward strand.
TCCATTCCTTAATTATATACTTACGCATACTCACTCCTGACCATAAGGCAATCTTTTACTTCCATATCCGTTTTCTTGAGATCAAACGCATGGGGATCGAATTCGCTGGCCTTCATTATGCCGAGCCACTTTAGCATTTCTTTGTGTTCTTGATTCTTCGAATCACCGAGGATTTTGCAGAGATTCTCATATCCAGGCGCTCCACCGCAATCTTCAGGAGGACAGGCATTCTCTCCGTCGATGCAAGCTGGATATGATTGCTCAGACTTGTATGGAAGAGTTTTCTCGAGGACTATCGTGTGTTGCCAGTTATCTCCAAAATCATATTCATATGCGAGCTTCTTGGCCATCTTGGGAATGACATCGGCTAGAATAGTAGTTTCTTCGGCCATTCTAAGTTCTGTCGGACTGTTGCCGATATCAAGATGGTCTTCCGTCTCTTTGCTGACAATATACATGTGGTCGGTGTTTTCACCGCCAATAACGAACTGATGCATATGACTATTACGCCATCCGAAGGCAACTTGAATCACCTTGTGAAGATCTTTGAAGGTGGCTGTACTCGGCAAAAGAACACGCCGCCAGATCGGAAGGTGGACGTCATTCAAACTGATCTTGAATTGATATATTTCCTTGGATATATCTGATGATTTCATAGCTATGAATTCCAACTTGCTAGCACATGGGTCGCACAAACTCCACGACTACATGGGAACACATTACTAACAGGTTGTCAATGCGGAGAGAGGGAGATTCGAACTCCCGAAACCCTTTCGGATTTACCACCTTTCCAGGGTGGCCCGTTCGACCGCTCTGGCATCTCTCCATGGAGATTTAGATTAGCAGAAAAAATACTTCTACGCACCCACATCCATCACTCTCAATATCGCTATCCTCTCTTCTACTGGCGGATGAGTCATGAACAGTTTCGCTATTCCCTTCACGGCACCAGCACCAAAAGGATTCGAGATATAAAGATGTGCGGTAGCATTGTTGGCAGTAGCCATGGGGCGACCATAAGAAGAAATCTTTTCTAGAGCAGAAGCCAAACCTTCTGGGTATCGCGTAAGAAGTGCTCCATCGGTATCTGCCAAGAATTCACGTTTGCGAGATATGGCGAGTTGTATGAGTTGAGCGATGATCGGCGACAAGATAACAAATATAATTCCAGCAATGGCGATTATGGCGCCAGCCTCACCTTCATTGTTATTACCACCTCTTCCACGACTACCCCTACCACCCCCAAGCCACATACTTCGCGTAAAGATATTAGCCATAATAGCAATAAAACCAACCAACACCACAACCACCGTCTGAAGAAGTGTGTCGCGATTCCCAATATGAGAAAGCTCATGAGCCAAAACTCCAGAAAGTTCATTCTTGTCCATCATCCCAAGTAAACCACTAGTCACAGCAACAGCCGCATGATTTTTGTCACGACCAGTGGCAAAAGCATTTGGAGCTGGATCATCTATTATGTAAAGCTTAGGCATAGGCAGTCCAGCAGTGATAGAAAGATTCTCCACAACTTGGAAAAGCTCTAGGTTTTGATCACGTTCAGCTGGCACAGCATGCGCCATTGCAAGTGATATTTTGTCAGAATACCAATAGCTTGCAATATTCATCACTAGAGAAAATACAATAGCAATAATCAAGATTGCAGGATTCTGGTAGTAATAACTGATGAAATACCCGACTGCTATAACTATAGCCAAAAACATGGCCATAAGAAACCATGTTCGGCGGACATTTCTACCTTGTTGAGTATAGAGAGTTGCCATATCGTAATCGCATGCCAAGCATGCGAAATATATTATTAGAACTTAACTTCTACAGGATTCTTGGCGGCAGCATCAGTGGCATCAAGCTGGAAGAATTCCATAGCTGAGAAATGAAATGTGCCAGCGATGAGGTTGCCAGGAAATACCTGTATGGAAGTGTTGAGATCACGGACATTGCCATTGTAGAAACGACGAGCTGCTTGGATCTTGTCTTCTGTATCGGTCAACTCATTTTGCAAAGATAGAAAATTTTGATTGGCCTTGAGATCTGGATATGCTTCAGCTATAGCGAAGACTGACTTCAAGGCTCCAGCTAGAGTGGCTTCAGCCTGACCTTTATCACTAAGAGTGCCAGCACCCATAGCGGCAGATCTGGCCTTGGTAACATTTTCGAAAGCCTCCGTCTCATGTGTAGCATAACCCTTAACAGTATTTACTAAGTTCGGTATAAGATCATAACGACGCTTGAGTTGTACGTCGATATCCGCCCAGGCTTCTTGAGCACGGTTCTTCATCGTGACTAGGCGGTTATATGAGAATACAGCCCAGAGAAGTATGAGAACTACTATAGCTAAGATGATATACATAAATTTGTTTTCTTATTCTGATAATCTGTAACGTATCTTACTGTCAAATCTACTTCACTGGTGCGACTGTAGACTCATCTTGACCTTGAGGGCCAGCGACAAATCCGAAAGATTTGACCGCGTCTGTGAAAGCACTGTCGGCTGTGTTGACTATAGCCTTATTGTTATTCTGAGCTTGTGTGACATTGGAACCAATCAAGCCCTTTGACTCAGGACTCAAGTTTATAGAAGCAAATGAGAAGATATAACAGACATCATCCTTCTGTAGAGAATACATGCGGTTGAAATAAACTCTTCCTTGAACCGTATTGGACATAGTTATCATATTGAATTTGTTAGAACCAAGGGTAACCGTACTCCTATCTTTGATAGTAGTAACTGGAGGAAATGCACAAGTACCAGATATAACCTGAACAGTTGCTTGCAAAGTAGCTACCGTAGATACTTGAGTAGGATCTATAGGCAAGATGAAAGTCACTCCAGCATTACCATCTTCCTTCTCCCATTCACTAGGATACTTGAGTGCGAAACCAAGCTCAGCATTGTGATATTCAGAAAGATTACCCGACAGTTTCTTGGTATCAGAAAGGGCTGGAGTATTGTTACCATTGTCTGTAGTCGTATCATCAGTGTTACTTATAGACGACTTACCAGCTTTAGTAATGATAACTATAACGATGATGGCCACTATTATGAGTATGGCGGCTATTATCTTGGACTTCTTATTCATATATTTATATATTGTGATGCTTATAATGTTAAATACCTCAAATACTAATTCGGAGTTTATTGTACCACGCCGATAGTCTGAAGTCTAAAGCTGTTCGTTATAGAGTTAAATATATCTACAACTGCCTTCATGTCTAGAGCGTGCTGACTATCATATTTCTGTATGAGGGCTTGGCCATCTACATAGAATCCAGCACCATTTACACCGTGATCATATAGGCTGACATGGTAACACAAGCCATTACCTTCTGTGTCGTAAGCGACTTCTCTATAATGATTCCCTGCCCCAGCATCGTCGCCAGATCTGGTGGCGAAAGAATAACCATTGATCGAAAAGGTTGTGGTCGATGTTCGTGGTTGAGCTGGTACGACCATATCGTTACAAGTGGCACCAACGGTCAAAGTTATGACCACATCATCCTGCAGAGGCCAATGAAAATATATATCCTTAGGAAAAGTCAGAGTTACACTACCAAGAGAGGATGTTGTAGAAGATTTGGAACGATCATACAATACCAGATTTTTAGGATATGAGATGCTAAAACCTAGACTGCTATTTGTATACAACTTCCAATTCGATGGGGTTGTCGTCGTGGCTGTAGGAATACTTATACCGCCTATATTGTTAATAGAACCAGCGCCAGAGAGTATTGTATCTCCTGTGCTAGAACTCATAGACTCCGATATAGTCTGCGTAGCTTGTTCATCAGACCTTTTCGTATCTATCATTATGCGCACACCGAAAAATCCTCCAACTATGGCAAGTAAGAACAAAAACAATATCAAAAACCGTCCAAACTTATTCATTTACCAGTTAATACTACCAATAAACCCAAAAGGTTGCACCGCAAATCTATATATGCTAGTATCATAATCAATGAAGTCGCTCCTGCCTTATATTCAGATCATTCTGTCGGTGATCATGGTCGCTCTTATTTTGCTACAACAGACCGGCGCTCAAGTGGGTGGTGCTTTCGGTGGAAGCGATAACTTGAGCTCTGCTTATCATACACGTCGTGGTCTGGAGAAAGGACTATTCCTAGCAACTATCATCATTGCAGTACTTTTTGCTTTGTCAGCACTTATCAACCTCATCTAAAACAAGCACGTATATCGTGTGCCTATCGTGTCAGCAAAAAATAGAGAGTTCCGCGTCAAAGGCGGCAATATCATAATGGAATATATCAGGAGATTCTCCTCTACAGAGAAATTTGTCTTTGGAGCTTTGGCGTTGGTGGCGTTCATCACTATGATAGTTATGGTAACTAGTATCAACGAGCACTTCCTTGTAGAGATACCCTCTCATGGAGGCAACCTCAACGAAGGTATTATAGGTCTGCCTAGAACTATAAACCCTATACTAGCCGTCACCGACGCTGACAAGGACATAAGTGCTCTCATATATTCTGGACTGATGAGATATGATGGCGACAATGTAGTGACAGATATAGCCAAATCCTACACCATATCTTCAGATGGTCTGACTTACGACTTCATATTGAAAGACGAGATACTATTTCAAGACGGTACAAAACTTACTTCAGACGATGTTGCCTTTACTATACAAAAGATACAAGATCCGAACCTTAAGAGTCCTCGCCGATCTGACTGGATAAACGTGACAGTCAAGGTCATATCTCCAACCGAGATCCAGTTCATACTGAAACAACCTTATAGCCCTTTTCTTACAAACACGACTGTCGGTATCATGCCAAAGCATATCTGGGGTAATGTTAGTGACGATCAGTTCATATTCAGTGCTTACAATATAAACCCTGTCGGTAGCGGTCCTTATAAAGCTTCAGACCTCTCTAGAGATTCCGGTGGTATACCTACTACATACACAGTTGAGACTTGGGGTGGATATTTCGGTATCAAGCCATACCTTTCAGATGTGACATTTCATTTTTTTGCCGATGAGGCAAAGGCTCTGACGGCTCTAGACAACGGTTCTATAGACAGTCTCCCTACTATATCCGCTGGACCAGCAGCGCGCTTGGCTACAGACTCCGCTCAACCATACACTATATTGAAGGCGCCACTACCTCGTGTCTTCGGAGTTTTTCTAAACCAAAATCACAATGCCGTACTAGCTGACAAGACAGTTAGACAAGCTCTTGATATGGCTATAGACAGAAAAGATATCATCAAAAACGTTTTAAACGGTTATGGTCTTCCTACACATAGTCCACTTCCACCTAGTCTAGCCTCTGACGACAACGCCAGCGATACAGCAAACATATCAGCCGCGCAAGCTCTGCTAGAGAAGGCTGGTTGGAAGAAAGGTGTTGACGGTATATATACGAAAAAAGTCGGCAAGACCGCCTCAACCACTTTGACTTTCGACATATACACCGCCGATACTTCAGACCTGAAGCAGACAGCTAATCTAGTACAAAAATCTTGGAACACTCTAGGTGCACAAGTAGATGTGAAAGTATTTGAATCGGGAGATCTATATCAGAATGTCATAAGAACACGCTCGTATGATGCTCTTCTCTTCGGAGAACAGATAGGTAAAGATCGTGATATATACGCTTTCTGGCATTCATCCCAGAGAAATGCACCAGGATTGAACATTTCTATGTACACAAACAGTAAAGCAGACAAGATTCTAGAAAACATACGTTCAACTAATGATGGTGCAGCTCGTATGGCTTCTTACACGCAACTAGATCAGATGATACAAACTGATTTACCGGCTATATTCTTATATTCGCCAGATTTCATATATGCCGTTCCCAAGGCTTTACATGGACTCATATTATCATCCATAACTACACCGACAGATCGTTTAAACTCTATAAGGTCGTGGTATATACAGACAGAAAAAGTGTGGAAATTATTCGCAAGATAAGATACAAAACAATATAAGAACAACTAGACACAAACCAACAAAGTATAAACATCAGATCAGAAACCGCTAAAATATAAAATATTAAAATAACAACAAGAAAAGAAAATGGAAAATAAAAACGAAAAAAATAGTAACAACCAAAGTCAGAATAGACAGAGGTTCTTCCCTCGCCAGAACCAGACACGCACATTACGTAATGACAATGCTCCGGTTGCTGGGTATACAGCAAAGCCCTCTCCGACGAACATACCTACAGCAACAAACATAGCACCCGTCACAACAAATGCACCATCTTCTACAAATCAGCAAGGCCACCGCGTAGTACTCGGCAAAGCCGCGCGTAGAGCTATGACTGGTGGTCAGAATACTAGACAAGCTTTCAGCAATAGCCCACGTCCACCATTCCAAAAGCCGCCCTTCAATAAAGTCACCAATACACCAAACCACAAACCACAAACAAGACCAGAGGCTAAACCTCACGTCGCTGGTGCTCGTATGGACGTCGTCAGAAAGATGGGAAAGATGATGCCGAGACGCCAAAACAAGGCCGCTGATGCTCAGAAACGTGACGGCGATGTTATACCACCATTGGCTCCTAGAACTATCCGCATCATTCCACTTGGTGGAGTTGAAGAAGTTGGAAAAAATATGACCGCCATAGAATATGACAACGACATCATCGTAGTAGACATTGGTTTCCAATTCCGTGAGGAAGGTACTCCTGGTATCGACTATATATTACCGAACACAAAATACCTCGAGGAAAGAGCCAACAAAGTTCGTGGAGTCTTTATAACCCATGGTCACTTGGATCATATCGGTGGTATCCCCTACATTATGCCACGTATTGGCAACCCTCCTATGTATACCCGCCAGTTCGGTGCGATTATGATACAGAAACGCCAAGAGGAATTTCCTCATGTGCCACCATTAGACTTGAAAATAGTAGACAAGAACGAAACTATTGTCATAAGTCCAGAACTCAAAGTTGAAACTTTTGCCATATCACACACTATCCCAGACTCTATGGGTCTCATCATCCATACTCCAGTTGGCGACATCATCTTCATCGAAGATGTGCGTGTTGACAACGTCGCTGGAGTGCCAACAGAAGAGGAGGTTGCTCAGTATGCCAGATTCAAAGACAAAGAAGTCTTGATGCTTACTATGGACTCTACCAGCGTCGAGAAGCGTGGGTTCTCTCTCTCTGAGACAACCGTCATCACCAATATCGAGAAGATTATGCGTGCCACGTCGGGCCGTATGATCATCGGCACTTTTGCTTCTCAGGTCGAACGTATCATCGCTATCATAGATATGGCTGAGCGCTTTGGTAAGAAAGTCGCCATAGAAGGCCGTAGTATGAAGACCAATGTAGAGATCATCAAGAAGTTGAAGCTCGTAGAAGCCAAAAACATTATCCCAGTTGAAGATATAGAGAACTATGCCCCAGATAAGATCGTCCTCTTAGCGACCGGTGCCCAAGGAGAAGAATTCGCCGCTTTGATGCGTATCGCCAACAAGACTCACAAGTATTTCAAGATCCGAGCTACCGACACCATCGTACTATCATCATCTGTCATCCCAAGTAACTATGTCTCTGTCATGAAACTCAAAGATAACTTGTACCGTACGGAGGCCAAGATCATCACTTATCTAGACTCCGATATCCACGCATCTGGTCATGGTAACCGCGATGAGCTAGCGTGGATACACAAACAGATCAAGTATCGCTTCTTTATGCCGGTTCACGGTCAACACTTTATGTTGCGCCAACATGCTGAGCTCTCTATGTCTCTCGGTGCTCCTAAAGAAAATGTCATCGTCCCAGACAACGGCTCGATCATAGAGATCCGCGATGAGGGAAAAACTTTCATCAAACTCAAAGAGAAGGCCCCATCAGGTCTAGTTTTAGTTGACGGTTTCTCTGTTGGAGACGTACAAGACGTCGTCATACGTGACCGCCAGATGTTGGCTCAAGATGGTATATTTATCGTCTTCGGTATCATCAACGCCTCAAACGGTAAGCTAAAGAAGTCACCAGATATCATCTCCAGAGGTTTCGTCTACCTACGTGAATCTCAGGAACTATTGCATGAAGTACGCCATCTCATCAAGGAGACCATAGAACGTTCTACACTTGGTATGAATCCCATCAACATAGATTTCGTCAAAGAAAACATCACCGACTCCGTCACCAAGTTTCTTATGCAAAAGACTGCCAAGAGACCTATGGTTATACCGGTTATATTGACGATCTAGAGTAATTCTTTAATCCAGCGAGAACTCCCCGCCTATAATGGCCTGATTCTTTATAATAAGGAAATTTTATTTACCTCGTCACCCAAGTAGGTGAATTTACAAGTGTTCCTGTGTTTCCATTGCCTGAAGCGTCTGCTGTTGTAACACCTGTGCCTTCATCAAAGTGATAAAGGGCAACTGTATTTGCATCTGAACCGAAGTAGTGAGCTGGGGTGTACGCTGAAGTGTAGCGGATATTGTTTGAGATACGGACTTCATCTACAGTCATATTCACATAACTAGCTAAATCATAATTCGCTCCTATTATTATAGGATTACCAGATGAAGTTATGGTTGCAGAGGCAGACGCAGTATCAACACTAACACCATCTACCCATAGGTGAGCCGTAGAACCATCATACGTTGCAGCAACCTGATGCCAAGCTCCGTCATTTATTGCCGAAGATGAAGTGGATACTCTCAATATCTGAGAACCACCAACCCACACATCAAAGAGAAGTAGACTATTATTTGCGCCTAACAATAAGAACCAACCATTTCCACCAGCGTATGACCCAACAATGTCTCCAGCCCCAGACGTAGCTGTTGTTTTAATCCATGCTTCTGCTGTTAAACTGGATGGGAAGAAAGCTGAATTGTTAGGGATAGTTATATATTGCGTGCTTCCATCAAACTGCAGAGCATAGTTAACAGTCGGTGTACTTCCCCCTCCACCACTACTGCCACCAGTAGGAGATGTAAAGGAGTAACCTGATGGTATAGAGCCTATGAAGGCTAAGGTGGGAGTAGATGAGGCTTGTCCTGCT
>CAIQCJ010000019.1 GCA_903870315.1 uncultured bacterium
AATGAAACAATCACTCACCTTCACAGCAGTAGTCATAGGAGCTCTTCTAGGAGCATCAGCTCTGTCAGTATTGGCTCAAACATCTGGTACATGGACAGCGGCACCGTCTAATCCTCCAAGTAATAACGTACCAGCACCACTAAATATAGGAGACATAAAGCAGGCCAAGACTGGTATATTGGCTCTAAGCAACTTCCTATTCAATAATACTGGTGTATCTGGTTCTGTTGCTACTGGTTCTGTGCTTACGGCTCTAGATGCTGATGGTACTGTTGGATGGGGTGCTGGAGGTGGTGGAAGTACATCTAACGCTTACAGTACTACTCTCAGTGCAATATCAATAATTAACATTACTACACCGATGTCATGGGTTGATACTGGGCTGAGTGTTACTTTAACACCACCACCATCTTCTAACTCCAAGTCTCTGATTAATGCTCATATAGTCGCTGAAAACGGATCAGCTCCGGGATCTTGTTTTATTGGATTATTTAAAAATGGTGTAGCGCTCGTAGCACCATTTTCCACAGTAAGTGGGGAAGGAGATAACTACGCCGGAGGTACAAGTATAACTTTCCTAGATCAGAATAATATTACTTCTCCTGTAACTTACTCTATAAAAGTCACTGGAGACCAAAAAGGCAATGTCTGTTATATAAATAGATCATATAATAATACATATTATGGTATATCCACTATGACAGTCTTGGAGACTAACTAATACGGCAACGTAACAACTACCCTCACACCACCGCCGTTGTCTTTTCTTGAACTAAGAGAAATAGTGCCTTTGTGTGCCTCTATGATCGCTTGAGCCATAGAGAGTCCTATGCCCATACCTGTTGGGTGGGATGTTTGTGCCTGACTGCTCCTGTAGAACAATTCACTAAATATCTTCTTCTTATCATCGGATGAGAGCTCTGCACCAGTATTTTCGACTGTTAGCTCGAAAGTATTTTCTGTAGGATGACCAGTGATACTGATAGAGCCGTTATCTACGTTGTACCTGACTGCATTTTCTATAACGATGAACAGGGCTTCGCGCATACGGTCCTTGTCTATAGAAACTGGAGTCCAAACCTCTTTTGGCGCTGGCATACTGACAACCAGATGCTTGCGGTCTATGTCTTTCTTGAGCTCTGTAACAATATCTTCAACTATATCCTTGATACCGATTGAAGTCTTAGTGAGTGTCTCTATACCAGAACGTAGGGCTGATATGCTAAGTAGGCTGTCTATAAGATGATTCAACCTGCTTACAGATTCACCCATATCACTCATGGCTTTCTTGAGCCCTGGCGATATAGATCCGTAAGTATCGCTCATTATGGCCTCGAGCTGCCATTTGATACTAGTTATAGGTGTACGTAAGTGATGTTGTGTGATGAGTATAAACTGGTTCTTGGCCTCGTCGACTTTTTCAAGTTCTAGACGAGCATTGCGTTCGACTTGGTATGAAGCACGTATCTCCTTGGTTTGGTCTTCTATTTTTTGCTGGAGATGTCTGTTGAGATCTGCCAGCTGTTCCTTCTGTGCTGACTCTGTTATGGCACTGCGTATGAGGTATACACCAAGTATAGAAAAAGCCAAGAAGATGGCGATCTTACCAGACATACCAAGGAAATCTCCTATGAATATGTTGGTGAAGGCGGCTATGGCCATACCTATGACTAAGACCTCAGTGACTACGATCTTGATACTCATCTTGTTGTACCTGAGTATAGAATAGGCAATAATGGAAACCCAGATAATACTGGAAGTTTGACCAAACCAGACCCAGTCATAGTTACCGAGCTGTGGGAGGATCGTATTGCAAATCATCGGTGAGGAAACACCTATAAAGAGACCAGCCAGATTTAACAAAATATTTGCTCTGAAAGAATGGTCAGGATTATTCTTGAATAGCTTTACTAGTATGACAACTCCAGCGAGATAAAATGTCAGACTGAATATATATAACAGTAGAGAATAAGGTCCATACTTCCAACCCCAAAAGACTCCAGAAGCTATGCCAGAAAGAGCGATTGGAGCTCCGGCTATGTAGTCAGTGAAGAAATTGAGATAGAAAGCTCCACCAACCACTACCAGCGACCAGAAGATCATCCAGCCACCTGGCCTCTTTTCATCGGCGAAGGCCTTAATGAAAATATATATAAGGGCTGGTATGAGCATACTCACGAAGAACATGAACTTGATGCCGACAGCTTCTATCTTGTAGTCATTTTGAAATAAGAAAAATGCTCCGGCGGCTGTATATACAGCGACAGCGTACATGGCGATGGCAAAAGTATGAGAAGAGCGTTTGTTGCTACCCCAATACGTCACAGTTGCCAAACTTGTTATCAAGATGGCGGTGATCCAGATAGGGATAGAATAAGCTGTTATGATCATAGTCGTATTTATTATAACAATTTGCGTGGAGGTCGGATAGGGTATATACTTTTAGCGCAAATGCCTACACCACAAGAAACAACTGGCGCCATCGCTCGTACATATATCAAGGATCTCAAAGATCATATAGGCCAAGAAGTGCAGATCAAAGGCTGGGTCGATGTTCGTCGCGACCAAGGCAAGATGATTTTTTTTGATTTTCGTGATGTTTCTGGCAAAGTCCAAGGCGTGATTTTGCCAAATACCAAAAATGCAAGCGGTGTAAGTGCTCACGAAGTCGGTTCCAAGGTTCGTTCAGAATGGGTCGTCGCTGTAAAGGGCAAGGTCAATCAACGTCCAGAAAGAGCTATACAGAAAGACAAACAGAACGGTAACATCGAGCTCGAGATTTTGGAGATGACAGTCTTAAATGAGGCCGAGACTCCACCTTTCGATATAAGCGGTGATGGTAAAGAGATCGGTGAAGATGTTCGCCTGAAATATCGTTATATAGACTTACGTCGCGAAAGGATGCAGAAAAATGTTATAAACAGACACAAAGCTTTGCAATACATCAGCCAGTTTTACACAGGAGAAGGCTTCTTCGAGATAGAGACACCAAATATGACCAAGTCTACTCCAGAAGGATCGCGTGACTTCATAGTTCCTTCAAGATTGGATCAAGGTAAGTTTTATGCTTTGCCACAATCTCCTCAGCAATACAAACAGTTGCTTATGGCTAGTGGATTTGAGAGATATTTCCAGATAGCTAGATGTTTCCGCGATGAAGATACTCGCGGGGATCGCCAGCCAGAGTTTACTCAAGTCGATATTGAGATGAGTTTCGTAGTCCAAGAAGACGTCATGGCTGTAAATGAGAAGTTACTTATAGGATTGGTCAAAGAACTCTATCCAGAAAAGAAGATTCAACAGTTACCATTCCCGAGATTTTCATATAAGGAAGTTATGGAGAAATATGGCAATGATAAACCAGATATACGTACCGATAAGAATGATCCAAGTCTCTTAGCTTTTTGTTGGGTCATAGATTTTCCGTTCTTCGAGAAGATAGACTCAGATTCTAGTGGTCAAGCTGGTTGGACATTTACTCACAATCCTTTCTCTGCAACAAAGCCAGAGTTCATACCAGATCTTCTAGCTAAGAAAAATATCGGTGACATTATGGCTGCTCAATATGATATCGTCTTGAACGGCTACGAGATCGGTGGTGGAGGTATACGTAACCATACTCCAGAGGCTTTGAAGAAAGTTTTTGAGATTATGGGTTACGCGACAGAGCGTATCGAGAAGAATTTCGGCCATATGCTCAAGGCTTTGGCTTCTGGCACACCACCTCATGGCGGTTTGGCATTTGGCTTCGATCGTCTGATGATGCTTCTACAAAACGAACCAAATATCCGCGAAGTCATACCATTTGCCAAGACAGGTGAAGGAAAGGATTTGATGATGGATTCTCCATCAGAAGTCAGTCTCGACCAACTCAGGGAATTAGGCATAAAGTTGAGCAAATAACATGTTCACTAAACAAAGCTTGCTTCGATATTCCTCAGCTATTCCTCAGTTTCTGACTTGGCCATTGGCTTTTGTCTTTTTCCACTCACTTTATAAGTTATCAATCCATGGTCGTGATAATCTAAAAAATATCCGTCGACCATTCATGATCGCCTCGAACCATGTCGCTTCTTATGATAGTTTCTTTTTCCGCTTACTTTTAGGGTTTTGGACTAGGCATCTTCCACTACGCTTCATGGCCGTGGAGAAATTTAACTATAGCCATCTGAACTTCCTTACTAAGATTGGCGTAATAAAGCTAGTTTATTCTTTGTTTGGAGTTTTCGTGGTAGTGCCCGGTCTGGGTCTTGAAGAAAATACTAAGACTGCTATAGATATCATTGCCGATGGTGGTAATATCGTCATATACCCAGAAGGAAAGATTATGAAGAAAGAAGGTCTGGCCCCGTTCAAAAGAGGTGCCGCTTTCTTGGTACAAAAGACGAGAGTTCCGGTACTGCCGGTGTCATTCCGCATCAGTAGTGAAGAAGGTATGGCGCGCAAGAAGTTCACTGCCAATATTGGAGAGCTACTTTGGGTGCCAGAAAATATGAGTGAAGAAGATATCACTCAAGTTTTGTACAACTCTATTTCAAACCTTTATGAGAGGAATTAAGTCTGACTAGAATATATTTATTGAGATAGCGACGACGGCGATAGCTATCGCCATGAAAGTGATGAGTTTGATTGTTGCTGGACCAGCCTCCTCATAGACCTTGAGTTCTAGATCTCGATCATCGCTTGGCATACGCAAGTGGGGGATGATCTCGTCGAAAAAGAGACCCCAACCAAGAGTTGCTGGAACCAAGAACAAGAAACTGGCGATATGTATTACTTGTAGAGTCTGCAATATCATCAAGATACAAGAAAGAAATATCCAACCAAGACCCCAGTGCGCATGGTGGATCTGGAGGCCAGTTTTCTGGCGTAGTCCAAGCTTGTAGAAGAACTTAGGGTCAAGCTTATAATGTAGGCGCTGATATACGACAGGGGCGACGAAGATGAATATGTATAATATGGGCTCTAGAGTGTGTTTGGTTGACATGTGGTTATTATAACATTGTTTTTGTGTTGTTTATGAGGATATTTCGGTATTTTATAGTGACATCTGATCCATTTTTACTAAATTCGTCAATTCTATGAGTCTATTGTTGGCTTTTTCTATATAATCTAGAGACGTTCTCTGAGTATCATTCAGAGATGTATCCTCCAATTCTCCAGTAGCCAATCTGATATGAGTGAGTGGTGTTCGTAGATCGTGCATCGTACGTGAGATGAAGTCGTACTTGAGTATATCGTTCTCTCGAAGCCTTCTCCAGATAGCTATACCAACCGCCACAGCAAACAGAGCCGAGAAAAATGGTACAACCCACGGAGGTATGGTGGGTACGATTTCCTCGACCCACTTATTTAAGAAATTTAGGAAGATCAATATCATCGCGCAGATACCAACCAAGACACTGTAGTAGAACGCTCTTTTCGCTATGATATGGATATCCAACAAATCATAATTTACCACCGCATATGTAAATGGCAAACAGAATAAGATTGGGAAGTATATGCCATACATCGGATCGATGGGGATGTTGTAGACCAATAATGTTGATATTGATCCAAACAACCACCCAAGCATAAGAGAAAAAGTTAAGTATTTTATTCGGTTATTTTCTTTAGGGTCATTTTCTTTTATATAAGAACTAATTAATTCATATATAAACATAGACGGTATTAATATTTGAAATAGTATCCAAATATAGTGATATAGGTTGCCTGCTACATAATAGTTTGGAAAGTACATCTTCGGTATAGATTCCAATATAAATGTGTTAGGAAAAAGTATGTATAGCGCCGCTATTAATATTCCTAAAATATATATAACATAAAGAATAAATTTTCTATTATTTTTATTCAGCACCGTTATCACACAATGGTAATTAAATACTGATATAAATATTACACTTATATTTCCCATGAACATCAATCTAGACAATTCCGGGTCATGTGTACTCACCCCAAGTATGTGAGATAACTCAAAAATAATGACCGCCAAGGCGGTCAAAGAAAGAGTAATATTTACTGTCTTACGTGGATTGTTACAGAGGAGGAAAACTATTAGACACAACATGACAAGGATAGAGGCGCCAGCTAAGGTATTGTGTAATATCAGGTGGATGTTTGGTTCTGATACGATATAGCTTTGCATCTTTATTGAAAAATTCTAGCATATGATTCGGCTTAAATAGATACTGCAACACCCATATTTATCTGGATTTCCTGTGGATAACTTTTAGACTATAAAATGTATACGAGCTGACGCTTCCTTAGTGTAATTTTTCACCGGCTTCAATAGAAGTATGGTAAATCATAGATTTAGACACTGCCGAAATAGTATATCGAAGTCCTTGATATAATAATTTTATAAACCAATTTATGTTACAATTGCATATAGGGAATAGCTTATAATTTCAAGATTATCTATGAGTAAAATAGATTTTGCATTCTTAGTACATCCAAGGCAGATCGAGGATATTTACATACAATATCCACTATTAAGATTTCTTAACAGGAAATTCCTATCATTTTTGATTCAATTTATGAGACCGGTGGTAGGTCCCTACATATGTGGTGGTTTAGATATAGATGGTAATCCTGTAAATGGTAGATTGATCATTGTTCCATTGACAGCACATCAAATGTTACAAGATAAAGATTATGCTAAGAAGAAGGTCATTGATGCAGTCGCTCTTTCTAATAGGTTAGGAGCTAAAGTTGTTGGATTGGGGGCACTGACTTCTAGTGTTACAAATGGTGGTACGGCTGTACTTTCCCAAAAAGGAAACGCCATAATTACTTCAGGTAACTCACTGACAGTAAATACCACTTTTAAAGATGTTAAATATATTATTGAAAAAAGAAAGATATCTGGTCCTATAGCTATTGTTGGTGCTACTGGATCTATTGGCAGGGCACTATCTTTTTTGCTTTCTAAGTCAAAAGAAATCGAAAACGACCTTATTTTAATAGGAAAAACGCCAAGTAAGGTAGATGAATTGAAGGATTCTCTACTCGGTTCGATAAGAAAGATTAGAGCCGGTGTAGATATAAATGAAATACATAAGGCTGATATTATATTGATATGTACAAGTTCACATGATGCTGTAGTTCATCAACACATGGTTAAATCTGGGGTGGTCATATATGATGTCACTCAACCCAAGAATACTTCAAAAGAATTACAACATAGAAAAGATTTATCATACATAGATGGTGGATATATAAGTGCTCCAGAATCTATATATATAAAAGCTAATATAGGATTACCTCCAAACGCTCTTTTTTCTTGTCTCTCAGAGACTATTTTGTTATCTAAAGAAAATATAGATTATCCTGGTGTGACAGAAAAAATAGACTTGGATTATGTGAATAAGATAGGTCTTTTAGCTAAAAAGTACGACTTTAATACTTATTATATTTCACACAATGGATAAACTTGCAATAGGAGTTACTTCTATAAACCTATTAGTGGCGAGCGTCGTCGTCGTTATTCTTATTGTGCTCATTTCTCTTAAAAGGCAGAAGACTTTGGCTAATCTTTTTTTCATCTCCTTTGGTACGTTCGTATTTGTATGGGTTTTTTCTAGATTTTTATTTGATGTGGTCGGCAACGAGTCAGTGATGTTAGTTACTCATATGTTGTACTTTGGTGCAGCTTTGATACCTGTATCCCTGTTATTATTTATATATACATTTCCAGATACAAGACTTACTTTTTCTAAGCTTAAATTGTCTATCATATTAATAGTATCTATTTTGGTAGCGATGAGTGTTTTTATACCAGATTGGGTTATAAGATCAGTCCAATATAATCTTGTACAAGATACTCGTACCATTACTTTTGGTCCATTGGGATACTGTATATATTTCACCTACATAGTCTCATTTTTCTCTTGGGGGATTGCAAAGATGATTAATAGGTTGAGACATTCATTTGAGAAAGAAAAGGCTCAATTAGAGTTGATCTTTTTGAGTATTGTAGTCTCTTGTTTGGTTGGTGTAACTTGTAATCTTATCTTACCAACCATTAATATATTTGAATATTTCTGGATAGGTCCATTTTTTAGTATATACATGGTATTAACTATTGCATATGCAATAGTGCGTTACCAATTGTTTGATATTAAACTAGTGATAACAGAGGCTTTTACGTTCATGTTGTGGTTTCTAATTCTTGTTAGAGCTATATTTTCTACTAGTATTCTAGATTCTGTACTAAACTATGTATTACTATTGTCTGTAATCATAATAGGTATATTCCTGATCCGCGGTGTCGTACGTGAAGTAGAACAACGCGAACACATAGAAGCTCTTGCTAAAGATTTGGAGAAAGCCAATGTCCGCCTCACCGAGCTTGATCGGCAGAAGTCAGAATTCGTCTCGTTTGCTACGCATCAGTTGCGTGCACCCCTTACGGCTATGAAGGGTTATGCGTCTCTTATATTGGAAGGTGATATGGGTGTGATCACAGATGAGACACGAGAAGGTCTCTCGAGGATATTTGACTCGACGAAGACATTGACGAATATTGTTGACGACTATCTAAACATTACACGTATCGAGCTCGGTTCTATGAAGTATGCCTTCGACACTATTAGTCTACGCGCGTTGGTCGAAGATGTGATAGCTGAACTGAAGCCGAATATCGACAAATCGAAGTTGGATTTTTCATTTACCGTGGACGACCAAGCGGCAAACTACCGTATCACTGCCGATCGTGACAAGTTGAAGCAGGTTATAGCTAACCTCGTAGATAATTCCATCAAATACACTCCTTCTGGTTGGGTAAAAATAAATCTCTCTATGGACAAGCAACGTCATATTTTCGTCCTTACAGTCAAGGATTCTGGTATTGGGGTTTCTGTAGAGACTATACCGCTTTTGTTCCAGAAGTTTGGTCGCGCCCACAATGCCAACAAAGTGAATATCAAAGGTACTGGTTTAGGTCTTTTCGTGGCCAAGGAGATTATCACCGCCCATCACGGCAACATCCGCGTAGAATCACTCGGAGAAGGGAAAGGGTCCACATTTATTGTCGAATTGGAGCCATTTGCGAAGGCGTAGGTGTGTTATAATATTACAATCATGGCGGCCAATAGCTCACCTCTCACAGACGATAAGATTGCACAGCTAACCAAGAAAGCTGCGGAGATTCGTATTTCTATCATCGAGTCGCTCATCGAAGCCAAAAGTGGTCATACGGCTGGTCCACTTGGTATGGCTGACATATTCACGTATTTGTATTTTCACAAATTGAAACATGATCCGAAGAATCTTGACTGGCAATATCGTGATCGTTTGGTACTTTCCAATGGTCACATCTGCCCAGTTTTGTATGCCACAATGGCGCATGCAGGATATTTTCTAGTAAGCGAACTCAAAACTCTACGTAAATTTGGATCACGACTGCAAGGTCATCCCCATCGCGAATTTTTACCAGGACTTGAGAATTCTTCAGGACCACTTGGCTCAGGTCTTTCACAGATAGTTGGTATGGCACTGGCAGATCGCATAGACAATGGTAAATCTTCTGGTAAGCAATTCTTCTGTCTCATGAGTGACGGTGAACTCGATGAAGGCAATTCCTGGGAAGGTGCTATGTTGGCCGGCAAGGAGCGATTGCAAAACATCACCGCCATTATCGACCGCAACAATATCCAGATTGATGGTTTTACAGAAGATGTTATGCCACTCAATCCTCTTGTAGATAAATGGCGTGCATGGAATTGGCATGTTCAAGAGATCAATGGTCATGACTTCCGTGAGGTTGATCGTGCTATTTGCGAAGCACAGTCTGTTTTCGATAGGCCATCAGTTATCATTGCCCACACGATACCCTCGAAAGGAATACCGGAATTCGAACGTAAGTTCGAATGGCACGGCAAACCACCAGGCACTCCGGAGGAGATAGAGACGGCTTTGAAAGCATTGCGCAGTTGGGGTGGAAGAGTAAAATCACCAGACCATAATTCTTAATTCCTCCATTATTTTATTATTCTTTTTCTATTCTTTAAAAAATTTCCATGCCAATAAACCCAGACCAAAAATTAAATCACAAACTCTTCGACAAGACTGCCGAGCAAGTCACAATGCGACAGGGTTTTGGTGATGGGCTAGTTTTATCCGGCACAGCTGACAAAAATGTTGTGGCTCTCTGTGCAGATCTGACGGAGTCTGTTTTTATGAGGTCATTCAAAGATAAATACAGTGAACGCTTTATAGAAGTCGGTGTAGCAGAACAAAACCTTGTCACAGTCGCAAGCGGTATGGCGGCTATGAAAAAGATCCCTTTTATCGGTTCGTATGCAGTTTTCAGCCCTGGTCGCAATTGGGAGCAGATACGTACGACCGTTTGTCTAAACGACGTGCCAGTCAAAGTTATCGGTTTCCATACAGGTGTCTCAGTCGGACCTGACGGAGCTTCACATCAAGCGCTTGAAGATATGGCACTTATGCGCGTGTTGCCAAATATGATAGTTATCTCTCCTTGCGACTCCATCGAGGCTCGCAAAGCCGTTGTCGCCGCTGCGAAAAATGGCAAGCCAACATACATACGTCTTTCGCGCGAAAAGACCACAGTTATAACTTCTGATCATACACCTTTTGAGATAGGTAAAGCCTCTATAGTTTTCCAACCAAAACTTAGAAGTGTGAAAGTAGATGTGGGAATCATCGCTACGGGTTCATTTTTATTTAAAGCGTTGAATGTTGCAAAACAATTGGAAAGCGAAGGTAAGAAGGTCATCGTAATGAACCTAGCTACCATAAAGCCACTTGATGAACACGCTGTTATAAGTCTTGCTCAGTCTGCTGGTGCAATAATCACTGTTGAAGAGCATCAAATCGCTGGCGGTATGGGTTCAGCGGTTGCTGAATGTTTGGCAAAAAATCATCCAGTTCCTATAGAGTTTGTTGGTATGAAAGACCACTTTGGTCAAAGCGGCACATCTGACGAGCTTATTGAATATTATGAAATGGGGGAGAAGCATATATACGCTGCGGTGCATAAGGCTATTCTTAGGAAAAGGTGATGGCTCAAAATAAGCTTTTTCAACTTGCGACACCCTTTAAGCCGGCTGGGGATCAGCCGAAGGCTATTGAGGCGCTCACAGAAGGCCTAAAGAAAGGTTTTGATCGTCAGACTTTGCTCGGAGTTACTGGCTCAGGCAAGACATTTACTATGGCAAATGTGATCTCGGCCTATAACAAACCGACATTGGTGCTGGCTCACAACAAAACTCTAGCTGCTCAACTAGCTCAAGAGTATCGCGAATTTTTCCCGAACAATGCGGTTCATTATTTTGTGTCATATTATGATTACTATCAACCGGAAGCTTATATGCCAGTGACAGATACTTATATAGAAAAAGAAGCCATGATCAATGAAGAGATTGATCGTCTTCGTCACGCCTCTACGCAAGCTCTTTTGACGCGCAAAGATGTGATCATTGTGGCATCAGTCTCATGTATATATGGTTTAGGTTCACCTGAAGAATATGAGAAAGTTAATATCAAACTCACTGAAGGTATGGAGATATCCCGTGGCGAGCTTGTGCGAAAACTTATAGATGTTCACTTTTCGCGTACGAATGCCGACATAAAGCCAGGAACATTTCGTGCGGTCGGAAATATGCTCGAAGTCATGCCGCTTAACGAGAAAATAATTTTTAGATTAGAATTCGAAGGCGGTATTATTGCGAGGATTATCAGGTTAGACCCAATCACTAGAGCTGTGAAAGAAAACGGACATACTTCCGTTTTCATATTTCCAGCAAAACATTTCATAAGTAATAAAGATCAAAATGAGACAGCTCTCAAAACTATAAAAGCCGAACTTGAAGAACGTATAAAGACTCTAGAGAAGGCTGGAAAAATGTTGGAAGCTGAACGTCTCAAACGTCGAGTGAAGTACGACATCTCCATGATTCGCGAAGTTGGTTATACAAATGGCATAGAGAATTATTCAAGACATTTTTCTGGAAAGATGCCAGGTGAAGCACCAGACACTCTTCTTGCTTATTTTCCTCACAGGCCAGCTACGGCGGCCGAGAAAAAAGCTGGTTTGCCGGATATGGTGGCAGATTTCTTGACTATTGTCGATGAGTCGCATGTGACCGTTCCACAACTAAACGGCATGTTCGCTGGCGATGCTTCTCGTAAGGAAACACTCGTCGAGCATGGATTCCGTTTACCTTCTGCGAAAGATAATAGGCCGCTCAAGTTTAATGAATTTCTTGAGCGCATTGGCCCGATGATTTATACGTCGGCTACCCCGAGCGATTATGAGAGAAAAGGTAGCCAACAGATAGTTGAACAAGTAATTCGTCCTACAGGACTCATAGACCCAGAGATTGTTATAAAGCCGGTTACTGGCACTGTAGTAAATCATGCTGAAAAAGGAGCGAAAAATAGTGCCCAAAATGTCGCGTACCCCGGACAAATTCACGACTTCATAGAAGAGGCCATCGCCACCATCAAAAAAGGTGATCGTGTTATGGCGACGACATTAACAAAAAAGATGGCTGAAGACTTGTCTGATTTCTTGAAGGAGAAGGGAATTAAGGCTGAATATTTGCACTCAGATATAAAGACCATGCAGCGTATAGAGATATTGACGGAATTCCGTCGAGGGGCTGCGGTTAGCAAGGGAGGTTTCGACTGTCTGGTCGGTGTGAACTTGCTTCGTGAAGGACTGGATTTACCAGAAGTGTCACTTATAGGTATACTCGATGCTGACAAAGAAGGCTTCTTGCGTTCTGACACCGCTCTCATACAAACTATCGGTCGTGCAGCGCGCAATGCTGCGGGCCGTGTCATTCTCTATGCTGATCATATGACAGGTTCACTAGACCGTGCCATAAAAGAAACTGAACGTCGACGTACAATACAGATTGCTTACAATAAGGAGCACAGCATAACTCCTCAGACTATTAAAAAAGCTATTCATGATATTACAGACCAGCTGCGTAGCGAACATGATAAGGCAGTCTACGAGCTTTTGAAGGTAGATGAAGCCTTAGCACAAAGTGATCCTATACTTTTGATCCGTCAGAAGGAAGAAGCGATGAATGAAGCGGTCAAAGTACTAGATTTTGAGACGGCTGCTCTTGTACGAGATGAGATGCTGGCTTTACAGAAGAGATTTGGTCTAGAGGATAAAGCTAAGAAAAAGACTAGTCTGGGGATTACTTCCAGTAAAAGACGATACAAATAATGCTACAATATAGACACATATGGCAAAAGTCGAAAAAATCTTAATCATAGAAAGCGACGCTAGTTTCGGTGAGCAGATAAGCGCTGCTCTCAAGAAGAACAATTATTCAACCCTAGTTGTCCGTGGTGGTGTCGAAGGTATGAAGTCTCTTTATGAAATAGATCCACAACTTCTGATACTGGATGTGACTTTGAGTGATATGGATAGTTATGAGTTTCTCGATAAAAAGCAAAATACTCCGCTTATAGCCAAGATACCAGTATTCCTAGTTTCATCTCAAGGTGTTCCTATAAACATGCGTCGAGTTCCAGCTGGTAGTGTAGCTGAGTTTATGATGGCACTTCATAGTAATGGCGATGATATAGTAGAGAAAGCCAATCGTCATTTTGGTCATGAAGCAGTTAGTGCTGTGGTCGCAGGTGGTGCTGGAGGATCTACCAAGAAACCAAAGATACTTTGGGTTGAAGATGACAAACTTATCGGTACTATCCTAGCCAAGAAATTAGTTTCTTCAGGTTTCGATTTATTCCATGCTCAGACTGGTGAAGAAGGGTTGGAAGCCTTGAAGCAAGCTATACCCGATGTCATAGTTTTGGATCTGCTCCTACCTGGTATCGGAGGATTTGACGTATTACAAGAGATTAACAAAGACGCAGGACTACGTAAAGTGCCAGTGATGATACTTTCAAACCTGAGCAAGCCTACAGATATAGAACGTGCTAAGGATCTTGGAGCTAAGCGCTTTCTTATCAAAGCAGCTACTTCTCTGGAGCAGATAGTGAAAGAGATCAAGGCATTGATTTAAGTAGATTTTTGTGCTATATTCCGCGTCTATGACGCCAGCTCAATCTCACAGATCATCATCGGATGACCGTAAAACACCTATTCACGGTGAAGACAAAATCATTGTTCGTGGTGCACGCACTCACAATCTGAAAAATATCACTGTAGAGATGCCACGTAACAAGATGATCGCGATTACTGGTCTTTCTGGATCAGGAAAATCATCTCTAGCTTTCGATACTATCTTCGCTGAAGGTCAGCGTCGTTATGTAGAATCGCTGTCAGCTTATGCTCGTCAATTTCTTCACAAGATGCAGAAACCAGATGTGGACGAGATTATCGGGCTTTCACCAGCTATTTCTATTGACCAAAAATCCCGCTCAAACAATCCACGTTCGACCATAGCGACCATCACGGAGATATATGACTATCTGCGCGTACTTTTTGCGAGAGTTGGTAAACCACATTGTCTGGTTTGTGGAAGATTAATTCACAAAATCTCAAAAGAGGAGATACTAGAGACGGTTCTGAAAAATGTTAAAGCCAAATCTCTACAGGCTAAGAAAGTATTTGGTGTCGATATTAGCGAAGCTAAGATAATAGTCTGGGCACCTGTAGTAGTTGGTAGAAAGGGCGAATATTATCAGCTTTTATATGATCTACTTGGTAAAGGTTTCGATAGAGTACGAATAGATGGTAAGACACATCGTCTACGTGACCAGATTATTATAGATAAGAATAAAAAGCACGATGTAGACGTTTTGGTCGATGAGATATTCTTGAGCGAATTCCGTGAAGTGAAGAAGGCTGACGGTGCTCGTGAACGTCTCTCTGAAGCGCTTGAGCTTGCTATACGTGAAGCTGATGGTCTGATCAAGATCGCATATCCAGGTGCGGAAGAAGCCGAAGTTCTGATGTCTGTGAAGTTCATGTGTCCATACGACGGTTTCTCATATCCTGAAGTTGAGCCACGTCTATTTTCATTTAATTCTCCTTATGGCGCCTGCGCAGCTTGTAATGGTCTTGGAACAGAGAGTATATTTTCCGATGAGCCTTGTAAGACATGTCTTGGCAATCGTCTACGTGATGAAGCTTTGCATGTGAGGATTGGCGACAAAAATATTGTGAATATCACTGACATGTCTATAGATCAGGCTGTTAAGCATTTTGACGAGATTAAACTCACTGAAGTAGAGCGCGAGATTGCCAAAGTTGTCTTGAAGGAGATAGAAGCCCGTCTCAAGTTCATGGTAAACGTCGGTATAGAATATCTGACGCTAAATCGCCGCGCGCACACATTGTCTGGTGGTGAAGCCCAGCGTATTCGCTTGGCTTCTCAACTTGGTTCTGGTTTAGTTGGAGCGCTCTATGTTCTAGATGAGCCGACTATTGGTTTACATCAACGTGATAACGATAAGCTTATCAAAACTCTGTTACATCTGCGTGATATCGGCAATACCATTATCGTCGTCGAGCACGATGAGGATACGATGTTCTCATCTGATTATATAGTCGATATTGGTCCGGGTGCTGGAGTCCATGGTGGTAGAGTGGTTGTCTCTGGATATCTGGATAATCTTTTGACAGCTAAGAAAAATCCTTCAGGGTCACTTACGCTTGCATATTTGCGGGGTGAAGAGAATATCGCCATTCCTGAGCACCGCCGCGACTACAAAGGTAAGATTATGATTCGTGGTGGTAATGTCTTCAATATAAAAGATATGAACGTAGATGTACCACTCGGAGTTATGAATGTCATAACTGGAGTCTCTGGTTCCGGGAAATCATCATTTATGTATGAGATATTGCATCGTAATCTTTCTGCACGTCTGGAGATGCGAAACAGATCAAATGACCCTATAAATTGTAAGGAGTTTAAAGGCTCAGAATACGTTGGACGTGTCATACTTATAGATCAGAGCCCGATCGGACGAACCCCTCGCTCCAATCCAGCTACTTATACTGGATCATGGACTCATATACGCGACATGTTCGCATCTGAGCCAGAGGCACGCGCTCGTGGTTGGACGGCTAGCAGATTTTCTTTTAACAGACCCGGTGGTCGCTGTGAAGCTTGTGAAGGAAATGGTGAGATAGCTGTAGAGATGCATTTCTTGCCGACTGTTTATGTGACTTGTGATGTTTGTAATGGCACGCGCTTCATGAAAGAAACGTTGGATATCAGATTCAAAAAGAAGAATATCCAGGAAGTCTTGGAAATGACGATTGAAGAGGCATTGAAATTCTTCCAAGATATACCGGCCATAGAAGACCGTCTAGCTTCTTTGAGTGAGGTTGGTCTTGGATATGTGAAGCTTGGTCAATCCGCGACAACACTTTCTGGCGGAGAAGCCCAACGTGTAAAGATCTCGTCGGAGTTATATCGTGCACATATGCAAAAGACCATATATCTCCTGGATGAACCGACGGTCGGCTTGCATTATGAAGATGTGAAGAAACTTATTGAAATTTTGCAAAGACTAGTTCAGAAAGGGAATACAGTTGTCGTTATAGAACATAACCTTGATTTAGTGAAAAGTGCTGATTATGTTATAGATATTGGTCCTCTAGGTGGTGAGCATGGTGGTAAGATTGTCGCAAAGGGAACTCCTGAAGAAGTTGCGGCTAGCGAAAAGTCGTATACAGGCAGGTACCTTAAGAAGGTTTTGAATAAGTAAATAATAGTTGATCAAGTCTCGCCTCCATATTTAGTAAAAAAAAGAGCATAGCCCTTTTCATTTTGGCTATGCTCCAGATCTAAACTACGGACTAATTTTTTGGAAGATTAGTAAGTAGCAGATCATGAATATGCATCCGATGGCTATACCAGCCAAGACCGCAATCATTAGAAGACAGAATATTTTCATGAATCCAGCTCGTTTCCAAACCGGATACTTACTTGGTTTCTTGTTATTCTTATTCTTCATTAACGGATGTCGGACGATTGGTTGCCATCCTCTGATATTTGGTTCCATATTCTCCCCATTTTTTTGTGGCCTGTATAGGCCACATGTTTTGTTTATCTCCTTGCTTTACTCCGTGCAAAACATTACACTACTTTATATGCGAAGTCAACACCTCACAACATCCATGGTAAAAAGCCTGAATCTTCCAGATAAGCCAGGTGTATACATATTCCGTGACCAGCGTGGAAGACCTCTTTATATAGGCCGTGCCACATCTTTACGTGACCGCGTGAAGAGTTATTTTGGTAATGACCTCATAGAAACTCGTGGACCACGTATTGTGGATATGGTAACACGTGCCGCCAAGTTGACTCATGAAGTGACTGATTCTGTGCTTGAGGCGATCATACTCGAGAGCAATCTTATAAAGAGATATCAACCAAAATACAATGTCGACGAACGTGATGATAAGAGTGATCTGTATATAATCATCACAAAAGAGTCATGGCCGAGAGTCTTTACCGCACGTGTCAGGGATTGGAAGAGTGATAGCGAAAAGGGCAAATCGCAAGGTGAAATCAAGGCACAAGGCGCAAAAGTTTTCGGGCCTTATCCGCACGCGGGTTTGGTGAATGAATCGCTCAAAATACTCCGCAAGATATTTCCATTCAAAGACAAGAAGTCACACGATCCACGTCACGAAGCATTTTACAAAGCTATTGGTAGATCACCGGCCGGAGACTCAGATAAGGTATCGGTTGGCAAGTCGACTGCTGGTGTGATAGATTCTCCAGCTTGTCGCCAATACCGAAACACTATCAGAAATCTTAAACTATTCTTAGGAGGTAAGAAGACGGCCCTTGTCCGTCATCTTGAGCGAGATATGGAAGCTTATGCGAAAAATATGCAGTTTGAAGAGGCTGGTGCGATTAAGGGGACTTTGTACGCATTGAAACATATAAATGATATAGCGCTTATCAAAAAAAGTCTCACAGATAAATTTACCAGTAACGGTACTTCTGTTCAGGCTAAATATTTTCGTATGGAAGCTTATGACATAGCACACTTATCTGGTACGAACACCGTCGGTGCTATGGTCGTCTCAGTAAACAGCGAGTATCAGTCTAAAGACTTCCGCACTTTCAAGATTTCGCATGATATGAACAATGATATCGCCAATCTAGTAGAACTTGTCTCGCGACGTCTCAATCATCCGGAATGGGCATTTCCAGATCTTATAGTCGTCGATGGAAACAAAAACCAGAAGCGCGCTGTCGAAGCCGTCCTTTCCGCCAGGCGCATAAATATTCCAGTCGTCGCTGTGGTGAAAGATGATAAGCATAAAGCGAGGGCTATTTTGGGTCTAGAAAATAAAAATCCTGGAAACCCTGATAATTCATATCGTAGTCAGCCACGTGACATCCTCGCACTAAATGCTGAAGCACATAGATTTGTCCTAGCGTACCATCGCCGACGTCGTAAAATAGTCAGGTAGATATTTTTGATTTAACTCTTCTAAAATTCTTATGTCCGCGTTATAATCTATCTATGTCAAAAATAAAAATCGGCGTACTTCGCGGCGGTCCAAGTAGTGAATATGATGTTTCTCTGGCCACCGGTGGCAACGTACTGAAAGCTTTACGAGAAAAACTCGCAGATAAATATGTGACATGCGATGTCCTTATAGACAAAAAGGGTCAATGGCATATCGATGGTATAACAGTTGAACCGAAAAATGCCGTTAAGCAGTTTGACGTGGCATTTTTGGCTTTACATGGTGCTTACGGAGAAGATGGTAAGGTTCAGCAACTTCTCGAATCTTTGGGCACGCCATTTACAGGTTCTGATTCTCTCGGATCAGCTGTTGGTATGAATAAAGCATTGACCAAAGATTCATTTAAGAATAATAATATAAAGACACCAATAGGCCGTGTTGTGAAGTCAGCGCTTATCACAAGAGACGCAGAAAAAGTGGCTCACGAACTCTTCAAGAAATTTTCAATGCCGGTGGTTGTGAAGCCCGTCTCAGCTGGTTCATCTGTTGGGGTTTCTATAGCTCATGATATAGAAGAGCTCGTACGTGGCCTGAAGGAGGCAGCCAAGCATGACAGTCAGGTGTTGGTAGAGGAATATATAAAAGGCATTGAGGCAACCGTTGGTGTTATCGAAGGATTCCGTGGCGAGAAGCTATATGCCTTGCCTTCTGTAGAGATAGTACCAAAGATAGAGTTCTTCGATTTCGCCGCAAAATATGAAGGGAAGTCTGAAGAGATAGTTCCGGCCCGCTTCACGAAAGATGTGAAAGACCAGCTTTCTGATTTAGCACGCAAAGTCCACAAAGCCGTCGGCCTTCGACATTATTCTCGGTCGGATTTCATTGTTCATCCTAAGCGTGGTATTTATGTACTCGAGGTTAATACTTTACCAGGTCTCACCAATGAATCGCTCGTACCAAAATCTTTGCGTGCTGTCGGTAGTGATACACATGAGTTGGTAGACCATCTTATACAGTTAGCACTTGGGCGTGTTTAGATGAGTTCAATAAAAGACATAGTCTTCAGCTTCATAAATATGAGCTGCAAGTACTGCGTTCATAGGTACGGCCATGACATGTCTGGAGCGTCTTTATTGGTGTCTGGTTTAGAGCCAAATGTCTATACTCAACACACCATCACTATTGTATTTAGTCAAATAGACCGTAATGGTTCAATAGCTTGGCATCACCCCGTAGTTTAGGATGATTCCATATGCCATACACAATAAACCCCAACATGCCTCGGATTAGAAGAGAGGCAGCTCAGCTCTTGGTACGCAAGAAGTGGTCGACTAGGAAGGTCG
>CAIQCJ010000020.1 GCA_903870315.1 uncultured bacterium
TCCTCTTTCCATTCTTCTTTACCTCCGTTTTACCGCATTCAGGACACTTTTTTTACGCATGGTATATAGTTAATTAGGCTTTTACCAATACAGGCTAACACAGAATCATCATTTCAGACTGCTTAAATTACCATTAACTCTATATCTGGTACTGTCACTTGTTCTTCCTCTACTGTCGACCTATCTTCTCTTGTGCCTATGTATCTATCTTCTATACCCAAGGATCCTACAGCTACCACCAACGCTGGATATGAGATAGCCAAAGTCGGATCAAATATTTACGTAGAAGCTCCTGGAACAGAGATAGGATTTACCAACCAATCCGGATACTCTTCTACAACACCAATTGATGCTTTCATCGGTACCCTCATCCCAGGTCATCCACCAGCTACAGCTTCTGGTATACTTGGTGGCACTGGTGGTTCTGGGGGTGGCGGGGGAACTTCCTGGACTTGTGGTTCTTCATTGGTAGATAGTCGAGATTCTCAATCTTACACAACATCTCTTATAGGTAGTCAGTGTTGGCTATCCCAAAACATGGATATTGGTACCATGATAAGTCTACCAGCAGACCAAGGAACTAGTTTGTCTTCTATACAAAAATACTGTTACAACAATGACCCAGACAATTGTACAACTTATGGAGGATTGTACCAATATGGTCAAGCCTCGGGCGGTTCATCATCTCCTAGTGTGCAAGGTATATGTCCTACTGGTTGGCATATTCCTACCCAAGATGAATTTACAACTCTAGAGTTAGCTATATGTACTTCCGATACTTGTGTCACTGATTTTCCACACAATACACCAGAACACCCCAGCGGGACAGATGAGGGCACTAAGTTGTTATCACCATCTGGATCATTTAAAGCTTTGTTAGCTGGCCAAGTGGGTGATTATATGTATGGTAAGCTTTTCGCTGGAATAGGGCAGTTAGCAATATTTTCCCTCTCTTCCGGTTTCAATAGTCGATATCTTCTTTGGAATAGTGGCAAGATCTGGACAATGGCTTATGATGGAATATACGCTTTCCCTATTCGCTGTCTCAAAGATTGACTCCAATCCTGATATCTGCTAATATCCTCATTACCTTAATAAATAAGGTTTTTCAGTAGATAGCGATTGGAAGCACGTCATTCTCAAGTCAGCTTAGCCCCAAAAGGCTACAGATGAGACAAGAGATTGAGCAGCTAACCAATCCCCTTTGTTTTTAAAAGGGAATGCCTCACAGCAAATAAAACAAACAAAATGGCAAAGACATCAGTCATCGTAAGATCACAAAAGAAGCCGAAATTTAAATCGCGCGTTGTTCGTCGTTGCTTCCGTTGTGGTCGCAAGCACGGTTATATGAGGGATTTCGATATGTGCCGTATCTGTTTTCGTGAATTCGCTAACGAAGGAGCTATACCAGGTATAAAGAAGTCTTCCTGGTAATGCCTATTTTGAATAATAAATACGAATCCAAATCAAAATGATTACAGACCCTATTTCAGACCTCATAATCCGCATCAAGAATGCCAGCGCTGCCGGCCAGGTTACTACTCGTGTCAACTGCACAAAATTGACTGAGAACGTTGCCCATGCCCTCAAGAACCTAGGATATTTATCTACTGTTGAAAAGAGAAAGCCAAACACTATTGTAGATGGTTTGGAGCTTGGTCTTATATATTTTGATAAAGAGCCACGCATACACGATGCAGAGCGTATTTCAAAGTCATCTCGCCGCATATATATGAAATCTGGCGACATTCGCACTTTCAAGAGCGGTTTCGGTAATACATTCCTTTCTACACCTAAGGGTATATTGGCAGACACAGAAGCCAAGAGACTCAAAGTCGGCGGTGAAGTATTGTTCAAGATTTGGTAATAATAAAAACATGTCAAGAATAGCAAAAAAACCAATAGTAATACCAACCAAGACAGAAGCTACTTATGCTGCAGGTGTTTTTACAGTGAAAGGACCGCTAGGCTCTCTTTCTAAGACGTTTCGCTCGGAGATAGATGTGGTCATAGAGAACAACACTGTTGCCTTGACTCTATGTAGCAAGAGTTTGCAAGCTAAAGCTCTATGGGGTACATATGCTTCTCATGTGAAGAATATGCTCGCTGGAGTCAACAAGGCCTACGAAAAGAAACTTATAGTTGACGGTATCGGTTACAAAGCTGATGTGAAGGGAAAGGATCTCGTCTTGGCTCTAGGATTTTCACATCCTATTTCAGTCTCTATACCAGCAGATCTGAAAGTCACAGTAGATAAAAGTACCATCACTGTATCAGGTATAGATTGCGAGAAGGTTGGCCAATTTGCCGCCAAAGTCAGAGACTTCAAGAAACCCGAACCATATCTTGGTAAGGGAGTTCATTATTCAGACGAAGTCATTCGTAGGAAGCAGGGTAAGAAAGCTGCATAATGTCGTACTAAACTCTAAGTCATAAACTCAAAACAAATACCATGACAACTATTCAGCAAACACAACAAAAGATATTCGCTCGTCGCAAGGCTCGCATACGCGCTAAGATTTCTGGTACACCGGAGCGTCCGCGTTTGGCTATATTCAAGTCACACAAGTATATATACGCCCAGATCATAGACGATACTAAGGGACATACTCTTGTCGCTGCTGACAGTAGAGAAGCAACTGGCAAGAAGCCTGTAGATCGTGCCAAAGAGGTAGGAGTAGCTATAGCCAAGAAGGCTTTAGCAGCCAAGATATCAAAGGTTGTCTTTGACCGTGGAGGATATCTTTATGCTGGTAAGATCAAAGTCGTAGCCGATGCTGCTCGCGAAGGCGGCCTGCTATTTTAGATCATAAAAATTCAAATCATAAATCATAAAAACATGACTGACCAAGACTTAAAGAAGAATAACGAAATCAAACCAACAACAGCTGCTCCTGTTGCTGTTTCCCCAGTTGTCGCTGGAGCTGTTCCTGCGAACAAGATCACTCAAGGTCGTCGCATGAGAGACTCTGCACAAAGGGGTGGACACGGTAGTATTGGTCAAGGGGCTGGTCGTGGTCAAGGTCGTGGAGGCCGTCCAGGAAGCCGTGGTGGTGATAGGGGAGAACGTGTCAAACCAGAATTTGATTCCAAGATTATAGATATCCGTCGCGTCACACGTGTCACTTCAGGTGGTCGCCGCATGAACTTCAGCGTTGCTGTTGTCGCTGGTGACAGGAAGGGCCGAGTAGGTGTTGGACTAGGAAAAGGTAACGATACAGCCGGTGCTGTAGAAAAGGCTACTCGTGAAGCCAAGAAGAATCTCATAAAGATTCCTCTTTCCCCAGCCATGACTATTCTTCACGGAGTCGAAGCCAAGTATTCTAGTGCTCGTATAACTATATTCCCAGCACGTGGTCGTGGTATCGTCGCAGGTAGCTCGGCTCGTACGGTTATAGAACTAGCAGGCATCAAGGACGTCTGTGCCAAGCTTATGTCTGGAAGTAAGAATCGCCTGAATATAGCCCGTGTAACAATAGAAGCATTGTCGAAACTAAGTAAAGTTTCTCGAAACACTTTGCTTGGGAAGCCAGCTAAAGTCGTAGCGAAGGTACCAGAGAAATCCGTCGAAAAAGCAAAATAATTTTTCATATCTTACTTTTCAACCCTTAACTTTCATTACAATAACATGCAAACTAACCAACTAAGAAGGAATCATCCAAACACAAAGCGTATGATCGTCGCTCGTGGTGGAAAGCGTGGTAAGACTTCCGGTCGTGGAGGTAAGGGTCAGTCTGCTCGTGCTGGTAACAAGCGTCGTCCAGAATGGCGTGATATCATAAAGCAGCTGCCTAAGTTGCGTGGTCGTGGTGTCAACCAACACAAGTCTATACAAGATAAGCCAGCTATAGTTAATGTCGGTTTGCTCGAAGAACTCTTCGCAGCGGGGGACAGTATTAGTCCTGTTATATTGGTAGAGAAGTTCGTTATAAAGACAGTTTCTGGAAAGATACCGGTAGTCAAGATTTTGGGTGATGGAGAGCTGACTAAAAAGTTTGTAATAACAGGCTGTTTTGTATCTGCATCTGCAAAGACTAAGATAGAAAAAGTAGGTGGTTCTGTAGCTTCTGCTGCCAAACCAACCATGGTTAAAAATCCCGGTCCCAAAGATCTAACAGTAGTTGTTCCAAAGGTGAAGTCCGAAAAGACTGAAAAAAAGCCAGCTAAGAAAGTTGAAAAGAAAACCGAAAAGGATACAGAGACCAAGACAGCTAAGAAATCAGAGAAAGTTGAGAGTACTGAGAAGAAAGTCGCCAAAAAATAATAATCTTAAATAAAGAAATGAACGAATTACTCCTAAAATTCATAACAGTTTTTAAGGATCAGACTCTGCGCAAGAGACTGACTTTTACTATATTGGCTTTGATAGGTTTTCGTCTTTTGGCTGCGGTACCTATACCAGGAGTAGATAAGCATAGCCTGGATCTACTTTTGAATTCTAGTCAATTCTTTGGTTTCCTGAACATCTTTTCTGGTGGAGGTCTGTCAAACCTTTCTATAGTTATGATAGGTGTCGGTCCATTTATTACATCTTCGATTATTATCCAACTTCTCACTATGATCCTTCCAAAATGGAAGGCACTTATGCATGACGAAGGTGAGGCTGGTCGTCTCAAACTATCTCAATATTCTCGTTGGATAACACCTCCTTTGGCCATACTTCAAGCCATAGGTTTTCTCATACTATTGCAATCACAAAACGTCCTTCCGCATCTAGGATTCTTCGCTATGGCCGTTAACGTAGCTGTTGTATCTGCTGGTTCCATGCTTCTTATGTGGATTGGTGAACTCATCTCTGAGTTCGGTATAGGTAACGGAGTATCACTTATTATCTTTGCCGGTATAGTTTCTCGTTTGCCAGCAGATATCAATCAATTCATAGCTAGCTACGACGCCGCCAAGATTCCTATATATGTAGCTGCTTTGGCTGTAGGACTTATTGTGGTTGCTGGTGTCGTCTATATCACAGAGGCTGAACGTTCCGTACCAGTCACTTATGCAAAACAGGTCCGTGGCAACAAGGTTTATGGTGGTGCCTCTACTTATATACCACTACGTCTTAACCAAGCCGGAGTCATACCGATCATATTCGCTTTGTCTATACTTTTGTTCCCTCAGATAATATCCAACTTCCTATCAGGTCTAACCTCACATCCGATCATCGCTGGATATGCGCATTCATTTACATTATTCTTCAATAATCCTTGGATATACGGAGGCGCTTATTTCTTCCTTGTTGTCCTCTTCACTTACTTCTATACAGCCGTTACTTTCGAT
This sequence comes from uncultured bacterium, assembly GCA_903870315.1. GTDB lineage: Bacteria > Patescibacteriota > Minisyncoccia > Phycocordibacterales > PALSA-1337 > C7867-002. The sequence continues at coordinate 5,278 of CAIQCJ010000020.1, forward strand.
CCAGCTATGATCTCTGAGAATCTCCAAAGAAGTGGTGCTTTTATCCCCGGTGTTCGTCCTGGAGATCATACACGTGATTTCCTAGGTAACATAGTTACACGTATCACTCTTGTCGGAGCATTGTTCCTTGGTGTTATCGCTATCTTACCTCTAGCCATGCAAAGCTTCACTGCCAACAAGTCCTTAGCTATCGGAGGTACAGCTCTCCTTATCGTCGTCTCGGTGATTTTGGATCTCTTGAAGAAGATAGATGCTCAGGTTTCTATGAGAGAGTATTAAAAGAGGCTAAAAGGTTCAGGGTATAAGTTGAAAGATGAAGAGGGGACTTATGTTACAATATCTCCATTATGTTTGACAAAGATATCATCAAATCAGCACTTATTCCTCAAGCTTTTGTATTTATAGGTCGTTCTGGTAGTGGCAAAGGAACTCAAGCAGACCTGCTTATCAAGAAGTTGAAGGAGCTAGATCCGACACGCGATGTGTTGTATATACAGACTGGTCAAGAATTTCGCAAATTTATACAAGGTCAGAGTTTTACAGAAAAACTTTCAGCTGAGTATTATAAAACTGACAAACTTCAGCCGGAATTTCTAGCCATAAAGATGTGGGTCGATTTTCTTGTTGATAATTATCACGGAGATGAGCATATCATCCTCGATGGTACTCCAAGAAAGTTATATGAAGCAAAGGTTCTGGACTCTGTTTTCGGTTTTTATGGTTTTGGTGTAGCCGATTCTGCTGGGAATATTTTAAATAAACCACATGTCATCAACATAGATATCAGTCCAAAAGAAGCTGAGAAGCGTCTTCTATTGCGCAATCGCTTGGATGATGCCGAAGAAGATGTTTTTAAGCGGCTTTCGTGGTATGAGACAGATGTTGTCCCAACGGTTGAGTATTATCGTGACAATTCAGCCTTCCATTTTCTGAAAATAAATGGCGAGCACATGCCAGAAGAAGTTCACGCCGATATTGTTAGAGATTTAGGTTTTGTGTAATGTGAACTAGTGGCATAATAGCGACTCTATATGATAACTATAAAGACAAAAGAAGACATAGCTATACTTCGAGAAGGTGGTAAGAGACACGCGTCTATATTGCGTGAATTGGTGAACATGGTTAGGCCAGGTATGGCAGTGATAGATCTCGAGAATGCAGCACGTCGACTTATCTCTGAAGGTGGTGGTAGTGGCTTCGATGGTAATGATAAAGCGGCCTTTCTTGATTATCAACCGAAAGGAGCATCACGACCATATCCAGCGGCTCTGTGTGTTTCTATAAATGATGAAGTGGTTCATGGTATACCAAATGAACCAGATAAATCTGGCAACGCGAAGTTCTTGAAAGAAGGAGATATTGTAAGTATGGACTTAGGACTTATACATAAGAATCTCATCACCGACTCCGCTGTGACTGTCCCTGTCGGCAGGATCTCAGATGAGTCTTCTAAGTTACTTGAAGTCACCAAGAAAGCTTTGATGGCTGGTATCAAGGCAGCCAAAGCCGGTAAAAGGGTTGGCGCTATTAGTGAAGCTATACAGAGGGTAGGCGTTGCTAGTGGTTATGGTATTGTCGAAGATCTGTCTGGTCATGGTGTTGGATATGAAGTGCACGAAGATCCATACATTCCCAATTATGGTACAGCCAAGAGAGGAGCCATATTGAAGCCTGGTATGGTCCTAGCTCTTGAACCGATGTTTAATCTTGGTACAAAGAAAGTTATACTCGAAAAAGATGGTTACACTTTCCGTACAGCCGATGGTCGCCAGAGTGCCCATTTCGAACATACGATAGTTATCACGAAAAGTGGAGCAGAGATACTGACAGTATGATCTAGCAAGGATATTGTCTTCTGAATAGATGTCAGATGGATATGTTAGAATACAGCCATCTTTTTAATAAATTAAATAACAAACAAATGAAACAATCACACCCGTCGCACCCTTCCCACGAGAGAACATTGGCCATCATCAAACCAGATGGTATAGAGCGCAGCTTGATAGGTGAGATTATACAAAGATATGAACGTATAGGTCTCAAGCTAGTTGGTATAAAGATGATTGTACCAACTCCAGAACTTATAGAGAAACACTATACGATGGATTCAGATTGGCTTATGAAGACCGGAGTTAAGGCTATTAAGGGTTATACCGACAAGGGCCTCAAACCACCAAGCACTGATCCTATGAAAGTTAGTGAAAAAGTCTTGAAGAATCTTGTTAAATATATGACGAGTGGTCCAGTTGTGGCTATGGTTTGGCAGGGTGCTCATGCGGTACAGATAGTTCGCAAGCTTACAGGCAGTACCGAACCGCTTATGTCAGATGTTGGTACTATTCGTGGAGATTATGTTCTGGACTCATATCAGATGAGTGATCATGATAACAGGTCTATCAGAAACTTAGTCCACGCCTCTGGTACTATCGACGAGGCTAGGGATGAGATAGCACATTGGTTCAAGAAAGATGAGGTCATAGACTACAATCTATATGAAGAGCATATCATGTATGATGTGAATATGAATGGTATTTTGTAAGAGATACCCATTTCTTCGAGGAGCTTTCTGTACTCTTTTTGCAAATACGTCAAATAAGTGTCACAACTATAAAAAGCACTTGCGCTTATTTGTATGAGTAATACACTTAAGTCAGTTACGAGAGTACAAATCCACAAAATCAATTTTTTAAGGAGATCGATTTCGTCCAGCACCTTGGTGTTGGCGTTAGATCACCAACCTGTACTTACAGGTTTCTGTACTCTCGTAATTATCAGAGAACGTCTGCAAGATATTCCTCACAAGGAAGACGCTGGCAGGCGTTTTATGATTCATGGTCAATATCTATAGGTAGAGTTTTGATCAGATCTATCTTTTCCAGCAGGTACATCATAATTAATGTATAATTAGTCACGTAATCATAAAATTTTGCATATATAATGTCTTCAAATCCAAAAATAACTTTCTGTACTGGTGTAGGTACTGTCACCGGAGCCAATTTTCTTCTTGAGACTTCTGTGGAGGATGGTGAAGTACAAGCTGTTTCCGCTGGTATTGGTACGCGCATACTTATAGATTGTGGTATGGTACAAGGTGAAAAAGTCGCCAATGATGAGAATCGTGAAGCATTTCCATACGACCTTTCAACCATAAAAGCTCTTATCATCACTCATGCACATCTTGATCATGTAGGACGCATACCGAAGATTGTGAAAGATGGTTATAGAGGACCTATATATTCTACTCCAGAAACTCGAGCTTTGGCAGAATTGGTCTTGCGTGATGCGGTGAAATTGATAGCTATAGAATCACGCCGAGATGGACTTCTTCCTGTATATGAAGCCGCCGACTTAGAGAAAGTATTTCCTTTGTGGCAGACGATACCATATCACGTACCGACCAAGATAACTGACGATGTGACTATTTTTTTGAAAGATGCAGGACATATACTAGGATCATCGATGGTAGAGGTGACGGTGAGTGGTGCTACTTCTCAAAATACCGATGCTGGTAATCTCGGTAAAGATAATCAGATCAAGGTCTTATTTACCGGTGACTTGGGTAACTCTCCAGCGCCACTTCTACGAGATACTGAACCGGTAGGGGATGTAGACTATATAGTTATGGAAAGTGTCTATGGGGATCGCAATCACGAAGAGCGTGATACTAGAGAAAAAAAGCTTTGTGATGTTATAAATCAGACAGTCTCTCGTGGTGGAACCTTAGTCATACCAACATTTGCTATAGATCGTACACAAGTTCTGTTGTACGAACTGAACAACCTGGTCGAACAGAAGAAGATACCTTCTGTGCCAGTCTTCGTGGATTCTCCTATGGCGACAGAGGCTACTCGTATATATGCTTATGGTACAGAACTTTTCAATGAAAAAGCCAGATCCCAGATGGCCAATGGAGATGATGTATTTTCATTTCCTAAATTACAATTTACTACATCACCAGACGAGAGTCGTAGTATAGATCGTGTCCATGGTGCCAAGATCATCATGGCTGGATCAGGGATGTCTATGGGTGGACGCATACTTGGTCACGAAGAAGAATATCTGCCAGATCCTAAGAACACTATATTGTTGGTGGGGTATCAGAGTCCCGGGTCGTTCGGGAGACAACTTTCCGATGGGCTGAAGAGGATACCTATGCACGATCGTGTCGTAAACGTAAAAGCACAGATAGAGACCATATATGGATATTCTGCACATAAGGATGGGGATCATCTGGTCAGCTTCGTAGCAACAGCAGACAAAAGGTTAAAGAAGGTCTTCGTCGTAATGGGGGAGCCAAAAGCTTCTATGCACTTAGCACAACGTATAAACGATGAGCTTGGTGGCAATGCTCTTGTACCAGAAAGACTCAAGCCATATGAGCTCTATTAGGTGAAATTTTTCATTTGTAGATAATATCCAGTCAAACAAAAAACCTAGGAGGCTGGTCGTACGCATAAGTACATACGACCAGCCATCACTAGGCAACCACCAACCAACTGCACTGCCGGCTAACACATACTGAGCCGTGCTTCCGACTGACCAATGCCACTTAACTATCTGGGTAGGTATTGTTACGTCTGAGGGAGGAGTGCCCCAGATGACCCAAATAGTGTCGGATAGCGAGAACAACTAGAAATTACTTTACCATAGCTACCACTTTTTCGAAAGTCTTAGGATTATTTTCGGCTAGATAAGCTAGAGACTTACGGTCTAGAGCAATACCTTTTTTCTTGGCTGCACCGATAAACTTGCTATATGAAAAACCAAGTGGACGAAGGCCGGCGTTTATTTTGACGTTCCAGAGACGGCGGAAATCACCCTTCTTGTCACGGCGGTGAGCAAAACTGTAAGCACCTGCATGAGCGAGAGCTTCGTTGGCAGCACGTTCGTTAGTTGAACGACGGAAACGGAAACCCTTTGTCTGACGAAGGGTATTGCGGCGATTCTTGAGGGCATGGACTGCTTTTTTTACACGTGTCATGTTAGTAGTTTAGTTAAAAGTTTTAAGGCGCAAAGCGCATTGATAATAAATAATATGTTGACTAAAACGAATTTGCCAAGAAACGACCACGAGCCTTGTTCTTCATCTGGATGGCTTGAGAACGATGCTTGAGTCCTGAAGTGCGTGATCCTTCTTTTGCATTGAAATGGTTCTGACCTGGTCGGCGTGCAATAATCTTGCCATTTTTTGTGACCTTCAGACGCTTTGTGAATGATTTATTTGTTTTTATGCTCATGTTATTTTTTCTCTACGTATAATGTCCAACCTTTTGGCCCTTTTGTTGGTTCTTGAGACACTCGGTAGTCTACGGTGATAAGTTTCAATATACGAGCCAAGCGTTCTTTCAGGAAGTTGGCATCCATATATTTTGAGCGACCGACGAGATAGAGGTCTATCTTTACACGATTGCCTTCACCAAGCCATTCTGAAACTTTCTTGGCTTTAAGTTCTAGGTCGTGTTCACCAGTTCCTATCTTGACCTGTACGCTTTTGACTTCAGTCGTCACGGTCTTGGCCTTGGCGGCTTTGACCTTCTTGTTTTCATCGTACTGATACTTTCCATAATCCATGATCTTGGCCACTGGAGGGACAGCGTTCGGAGAGATCTCTATAAGATCCATACCACGATTGCGGGCCTCTGTCAGCGCCTTATCAATAGCTAAAACTCCTAGATTCTCACCATCTACGGTTATTACACGTAGTGAAGGAGCCTTTATCTGGTGGTTTATACGTGCTTTGATCAAGGTATTACAGGCTGTATTTATAGCATATAGTAGGTCATGGTGCAAGTGTGTGCTAACATATTCTCATGGCTAATCTTGTCGAAAATCCAAAGGCTCGTTTCAACTATGAAATCCAGGAAACTCTGGAGGCTGGTATTGAGCTGCTCGGTCATGAGGTTAAGGCCCTGAAAGCCAGGCAAGGATCTCTAGAAGGAGCTTATGTCATAGTTCGTGGAGGTGAAGCTTATGCTGTAAATATTTTCATACCCCCATATCAAGAGAACAATACCCCAAGTGGTTATGAGCCAAGAAGAAATCGTAGGCTCTTGCTCAATAAGAAGGAAATAGCTGAACTCTCAGGGGATGACTTGACAATAGTGCCGATTGCGATTTATAATAAAGGCGACTTCATTAAGGTTAGCGTTGCTATAGTCCGCGGAAAAAAGAAATACGATAAACGTGAGACTGCCAAGAAACGCGAAACTGACAGAGAGGTCAGACGTACTTTGAAAAATTCCTGAACATATAGAAGTTAGACTTAATGTTTAGGATTTATATAAATGGGGATGATTGGCCTCGACAGTCAATCATGTTCGTTCGTGCGGCGCGAGCACCATTAACTCGTAAATCTGATGGAAATTCTAAATGCAAAACAATCACCGTATTTTACGGCTAATGATTTCGCATTCGCTCTCGTTTAACGAGGCGCGTCACTCTGTTGGGATCCTGACGACAGTACTGGCGTAATAACTTGGATGTAGGGAGGTGGAGAATTCTCGGCTTTACCCTCGAATAAAAGAGATAGTGATTATGTGTTTTGCAAAATTTTCTAGCATGATCATGACAACAAAAATCTTGCTACCGCTGTAGATTCGTTCGATGCATCTTGATTGCACCCGGGTTCGATTCCCGGCATCTCCACTAGCACAAAAAACCTTGATATTTTCAGGGTTTTTTGGTTTTAGTCTGAAAAGAGCTATGTTTTGAGCCACAAGGAGGTTCGAACCTAATTTGGGCTGGGTTGACAAGTGACTGTTAGGTGTGCTATAATAGGCAAGTAAGATAAGTTCTTTAAAAGTGTTGAGTTTTGAAGAGAGTTTGTAAGCTGGGCCATGTCCCATGTGCTTGCAAGCTGCCACAGAACTCAACAAAAACTGGAGAATGGAAAATGAAAACACGAAGAATGATTATCGTTTGTATGGTCGTGATTGCTGCAATGGTTTGCCTAGCCCCGCATCTTAGCAGTGCCTGCATGAAATATACGGCGCTCAAGAATGTCCGCCAATGCGCAGAGAAGCAAGGCCTCAAGGACTTCCTGAAAGCCAAAGCTTCAACGGTCTGTGATGGACGGATTCAGGTAGACTTCCTCGCCGAGGAAGGTGAAGGTAAGACGAACCTCATGCCGTATTTCGCCACAGTACTACCCAGCGGAAAAATTAAGGACGGTTGCGTCTGGGCGGGTTACTGACAAGGTTCTAGTGTAAGTTCGAGATACAACTTCAAATCTCAGCCTCAGGTATAACGCTTGGGGTTTTTATTGTTTATTAACATGGTTAACATCTAATAGGGTATACCTCCAAGTAAGAGGTTCTAACTTCGTTCATTAATCTCCACCATTTTTTAAAATAGGCCTAATAATATAGGCCGGTTTTGTATAGGAAGTGTGAAGTAAGAACTGAGTAGTGAAGCTGACTAACCTCACATACATATTGCACTCATTAATTAAATGTTTTTCTCTAGAGAAGGTGATATAATCACACTAGTGTTTCATTTATTTTTTATTAAAAATACTAACAAAAACATGAAGAAAACCTTATTATCTGCCATGGTCTTGTCATCTATGGTTCTGTCTCCTCTGGCTACCATAGTCTTGCCGGTAAATGTTAGTGCACAGACAAGTGGTGGTTGTTATCCAGGTCAAACATATTGTGGTGATCCGAAGATATTATCAGTCCAGACTACTCAGTTACCATATTCACAGGGAATACTTACAGGTGCAGACGTATCTTTTCAGGGATATTTGAGATTTGGTTGGTCTTCTAGATTTGGTGTCTTTCTCGTCGATCCAATCACCACATCAACCTCTACAAACAAATCCGCTATCCTAGCAGGATACTTTGGTACAGATATACCTGGTTTCGGCCATTCTATTACTTCTTCTTATTCAAATCGTCCCATAATTGATGGTTTGAATTCTTTCAGTGTTCCAATAGATAACTATGAATCTGGGAGACCAGCTGGTGCAGATGGTACATATGCAGTCAAAGTAATAGAGATGTCATGTCCAGTAGGTACGATTTTTTCCAATACTGCTCCTATAGATTCTCCTATAGGTTCAAATCAATTCTACAGAGTATGTTTATCTTCCAATTCATCGACAACAGCACCTATCAATCCAACAGTATCTATTGTAGTCAGTACATCTACTATTAAATTCGGTAATTTCTTCCTAACAGTTACAAATCCTATAATAGGAGACCGGTGGGTGAGTGGAACAAAACATAAAGTCTCCTGGCTGGCTAATTTTCTTAAAGGTACAAACAATACTGGAGAAGCTCAGTACGCTGGGGTGAAGTTATATTATGGAGTATATGGAGGGGGAGTTGACCCCTATGATCATGGAGACAATGCGCTTCTTTCAAATGTCCCAGGTGGAGGGGTGACTTTGATAGCAATAAATATGATTCCTGTGATTGGTCCTATAGTTGGCGGTGTCGTACAGGTCCTTAGTTGGGCTGGTGTGTTCGATACTGCTCCACAGGGTGTACCGGTAACTTTGAATCTTGTTCCATATGATCCAAATACCAATATAAGTGGTAAGCCTATCAAACTAGCCTCCGGACTAGTTGAGCAATCAAGTATTGGTGTGACTATAGATAAAAAAATCCCACTTGGAATATATAAACTACAGATTGTAGCTCAAGCCAATAAGTCTACCATGATAACCGATGCTAGCGGACCATTTTCAATAGTTAGTGCTACTGGAACTCAAGCCACTACTACGTCTTATAACCAATCTGTACCTATTACTCCTGTAGGATCGGTGGCATCACTAATCACTTCACAAGCCACATCTACACCACCTCAAAATGTAGCAACCTCCTCGTCGGCCACTTCAACATCTACAAATACAGTTATTACTCCAGCCCCAACCATCACTTTTACAGCATCTCCTGCGTCTGTGACTAAGAGGGGATCTACCACTCTGACTTGGGTCGTAACCAATGCTGTAAAGTGTGTAGCATCAACTATGAGTAACGGTCCATCTAGTGGTAACTGGGTTAGGAATAAGAGTGCGACTGGTGGAACAGAAAACATAACGAATATCATGTTCAACAGTACATACGTACTCACCTGTACTGGTTCTGGAGGATCGACCTCAGTTTCTACGATTGTAACTATCAGTCCTACAGCTTTCTTTGATATCTACTCTATGACAGCAGATGCATGGGATGGTCTCAAGTCGTTGTTTGGGTTTTGATTTCAAATAAAATTCATTCAAAAAATGCGATACCTGTAGAGGCATCGCATTTTTGTAATGTGTAGTGCCAGACGGGGGCATTTCACAAGTTAGTGTTGATCACGATCGCGCTTATCAGAACGATTGTCTTTCCGCTCGTTATGGCCATTATCGCGTCCACGGTTATCTTCCCGGTGGTAACGTATGGCACGCTCACGATATCCATGGTGGTAAGATTCCCATCGATGGAATTGACGCAACCGAAACTCATCACAGACTACCCAAACATTTCCTGGCCCAAGGTATACGTATGTATCACCATACCATCCAATCCAACCAATGTCGGTCTGGATATAGGCTTCTGGTACAACTGTAGTTGTTTGAACCACCGCAACTGGTGCTGATGATATGACAACTGCCGGTTGTTCGTAGACCACTATAGGAGCGACCAATCCGACCCTTCCAGTGGGCGCTACCACACAGCCTGTAATTAATGTTACTACCACTACCAACACGCTTACATATGATCTTGTCTTCATAAACTGACCCTTTCTTATTTTATTTTTGTTTGAACGGCTTCACATACATTACAATAAATATTGTATATTAGCAAGTGGTGGATAACTCTGTTGAAAGACTGTGGATAAGAGTTACTATTATATAGGTTTGAACAAAGGGGGTTCTTATGCCACGATCCGTCAACAAGTGTCGGCGTAAAAAGAATTCTTTCCAGAAGTCGAGATCCATGGGAACAAGGCTTATTGAACGATTGACTCCTACAGCCATTGCTTTCAGACAAGCATTTAGCTGGACACTGTCTCTCCGTCCAACGTCTTCTTCTCATGAATGAAGTCTTCAGAAAAACTCCTTGCGCGCCGTTAAGCTCGAACTAGCGCCTCTTGTAAAAGAGACGCTAGTTTTGTCTATATCTTAACCATATGGCCTTATGAGTTTAATCGTGCGGTCACCTCATGTTGTTAACTGCATACACCATTCCATTTATCTAGTTTTTCTGTATAATCAGTCTATATGGAAAATAACCCAAATAACCAGCACAGACCATTGGGATCGAGGAAAAATCAGCAAGACCATAGCCCGAAAAAGCCCTTTCGTATCTTGCCACCAAAGATGGGATTTCTACAGATTGTCGTCATCATATTCCTGGCATTTCTACTTATAACTGCAATATATAGTGAATTTTCATCTACCTCAGCGACTTCAGAAACTGGAACCACTTCACTTTCAGGATTGGTGAATGATATAAATAATGGCACCATTATATCTTTGGATGTACAGACTGATCAGATAGTTGCGAACTACAAAGACAGAACTACCAAAACCGCACAGAAAGAGGTCGATTCTTCTATAACGGAAAGCTTGACACGTCTTGGAGTTTCTCCTTCACGACTAGCTTCTACAACTATCACTGTCGAAGGTCCAAGTGGTTTCTGGTATTGGATGGGGCAGTTGGCACCTTTCTTGGCACCACTCATATTCTTAGCATTTTTCATCTGGCTTCTGTCTAGACAGATGAAAGGGGCTGGTATGCAAGCTCTATCTTTCGGTCAATCGAAAGCACGTATAACTCTACCTGACGACAAGAAACAAAAAGTCACTTTCAAGGATGTTGCTGGTGCCAAAGAAGCCAAACAAGAACTTTTGGAGATTGTGGACTTTTTGCGCAATCCTAAGAAATTCATAGATATTGGCGCTGAGATACCAAAGGGTGTCCTTCTTATGGGTGCTCCTGGAACTGGAAAAACTCTACTTGCGCGCGCAGTGGCTGGAGAAGCAGGTGTGGCATTTTTCTCCATCTCAGGTTCTGAGTTCGTAGAGATGTTCGTCGGTGTTGGTGCTTCTCGTGTACGTGATTTATTCAAGATGGCCAAAGAAGCCGCACCAGCTATAGTTTTCGTAGATGAGATAGATGCGGTCGGTCGTGCTCGAGGATCTGGCATGGGTGGTGGTAATGACGAGCGTGAGCAAACCCTTAACCAGATTCTTGTCGAGATGGATGGTTTCGAACCAAATGAAAAGGTTATAGTCATGGCTGCTACAAACAGACCAGACGTTCTAGATCCGGCTTTACTACGTCCTGGTCGTTTCGACAGACGTGTAGTTATAGATCTACCAGATCGTGCTGACCGTGAAGCTATTCTCAAGATCCATTGTGCGAAGAAGCAGTTAGCTGAAGATGTGAACATAACAGTGGTCGCTGAACGTACCCCAGGTTTTTCTGGAGCTGATCTAGCTTCTCTTATGAATGAAGCCGCTATCCTTGCAGCTCGTGAAGATCGAAACAGGATTGGTCAGTTTGACCTCATACGTTCGATAGAGAAAGTCATGCTCGGTCCAGAGCGTCGCAGCCATATTCTTTCTACAAAAGAGAAAGAGATCACCGCATATCATGAAGCTGGTCACGCTATAGTCTCCTCTATCTTGCCGTACGCTGATCCTGTTCATAAGATTTCTATCATTTCACGTGGACGCGCTGCTGGTTACACACTTAAGTTACCGACTGAAGAGCGCCGTCTCCAATCGCGTAAGGAATTCTTAGATGACATCGCTGTTTCATTGGGTGGTTATGTGGCGGAACGTATGATGTTCGGTGACATGACTACAGGTGCATCCAACGACCTCCAAGTCTCGACAGCTCTTGCAAGGAGTATGGTCACGCAATATGGTATGTCAGAAAAGATCGGTCCAGTCGCACTAGAATCACCAGCCGGAAAAGTTATGTTTGGTATGGGTGTCGGCGACAAAGAATATTCAGAGCGAGTCGCCGCTGAGATCGATGGTGAAGTCACACGCATTATGACCGAAGCTCGCAAGCAAGCCGAGGATGTGCTGGTTCACGACAAGAAAGCTTTTGAGGCCATCGCTAAGAGGCTCATAGAAGTGGAGACTATTGAACGTGAGGAATATGAAGCTATACTCGTGGCTCAAGGTATATCTGTCAAAAAAGCTGAATGTGGAGGAGTGATTGCTTAGTATGACTGTATCAGATGTCTGTAAGTATACCCCCGCATCCATAGCCTTGACTTGTTTGTCTTGAGGAGTAATCTATGAAAAGAAAAGGAGGTGTGATATGAAAGATAAATATTTCTTCGAGTGCTGTAGGGACTTGAGGACACTTGGTGGTTTGTGCTGTATCGATCGTTGCGGTGAAATACTTGTCAGATTACCGTTGGATATAGTCATGGAGGAACCGACGACATTCGCACACCCACTGTTTGTGGTATCGCGGATGGTAACTGGTTTCTTGCCTTCGACCTCGAAAGATATCTGGACAGCTGCCAAAAGATTGGAACTCTCACAAGAGTTTTCACTTCTTGTGTTCACTGCGGCTATCGTAGATATTGTGGTAGATCCAAAGGTTTTGGCTGTGCGAGAGGAGTTGTTATACAACCTCCGGCCAGTCAAAACATTTGATATGCCATTGAATTCGATTCACGCACCAGTTATACCGTTTGTTAGTCGAGAGGATATGTCTGATCAGCAAAATTGAATAAGTGGTTTATCAAGATTCCGTCAGCCAACAGAAGTTTGGCTGACGGTTTTTTTTATGCTATAACTTATGGACTGTTCAGTCAGTTTTTAGAGTTAACCGCCCTTAGCTCAGTTGGTTAGAGCATCGAGCTTATACCTCGAGGGTCCTAGGTTCGAATCCTAGAGGGCGGACATTCATAAGAGACCTACTGGGAGGGCTCAACAGAGCCATTATGGCGGTCTGTCAAGCAACAAAACACCCCTTCTATGAGGGGTCGTTTTGCTGTGTATTTATCTATATGACCCTATATCTTGTCCCTCTACCAGATCCAATACGCTCAATATTCTTGAGTTTGAGTAATTTAGTCAACACTTGATTCACAGTTGGTCGTGGTATTTTTGTGGTTGTGCATATTTCCAGAGGTGTTGCTTCCTGTGATTTTTCGAGATATCTCCATACCACTTCCTGCTGAGGTGATAACAGCTTTTCTATCTGCTCGTGCGATATAAGCTCGACAGCTTTCTTTGATTGTTCTAACAGCATTTCTAGGAAAAAATTGAGCCAAGGGGCGATTGTCTCTTTTTCCGTACCGAATGTTTTTTGGCTTTGTCTCAGAACTACATAGTATTCTGGTTTGTTGTCTTCTACCAGTTTCTCGTGCGAGATGTATGGCATATAAGCAAATCCCTGTTGAAGCAGTAGTAAATTTGTTAGGATGCGTGAAAGTCGACCATTACCATCAGTGAATGGGTGTATTTTCAAAAATTGGACTAGAAAGTTTCCGATAACAATAAGTGGATGAAATTCTTTTTCTATTAGAACTAACTGTGTCCATTCAACGATTTCTTGCATCTGCTTTTCAACTAGGTATGCTGGCGTGGTATCAAAGACGATTTCAACTGGGTTGCCAAGAGCATCTACCATAGCGACTTGGTTTTCTTTCTTCTTGTATTCTCCTCCATGTTCCTTGTCTTTCTCTACATGTTTAAGTAGCTCACGATGGAAGAACTTTATAGTACTTATAGAGAAGGGAATTGATTGATATGAATCGAAGACGTTTGTAAGTAGCTCATAATAACCGGCCACTTCTTGCTGGTCGCGATTTTTGAATTTCTCTACTGACATGCCACGCAAAAGCCTCTCGATATCATCGTCAGATAGTTTTGCTCCCTCAATACGTGTGGACGCACCTGTAGAAGTAATAAGCACAGACTTTTTGAGTCTGGTCAAAACTTCACGATCAAGCTCTGCTCCATTAATCCACTTGGCTTTCAGTTGATCTATTTCAGTAATCTTATCCTGAATATTTGCAGGTAGATCATATATACTTTTTGTGTAATTTGTTTTCATATTATCTTATATATGCGATATGTATGATTATATATGATAGTATAAGGAAGTCAAGCCCCATTTTCCACAAACCATACCGTTGTGGCCGACGGATAAGTACTGTACAATACTCACAGGCTGCTTCCGTCGGAAATGCGGAAAAGAAGTCTAGAAGGTTTAGTCATTTTTATTATAAATATTTCGTCTCTAGAGACACGTAAAATTTCTATGAAGAAATCAATATCGCATAGCGTCTTGTTATTGGTTGTTATATCCGTAACCACATCACTCGGTATACATCCAGCTAGTGCTCAACAAGTATCCCCAACAGGGTGTCCAGTTGGCTTTGTATGTACACAGTACACTCCAAAAATTAATATATCACAGTCATCTGTATCTGTAGGTGACAGGTTGGAATTATATGGCTCCAATTTTGCACCTATCAACGCCGTATTGTTCGACGGTGTATCATCTGGAAGAATTGCTTCAGAAGACGGTAGTAGTGTAAGTGTGATTATCCCAGCCTCTCTTAAGGCTGGTAGCCATACTTTGGCTATTCAAAATGTATATGGCACTAGTACAGCAGCCAGTTTTTCGGTTGTTGCTTCGAAAAGTACTAAGCCATTGCCAACTATCAACCTAGCGGTTTCAACATCCACAGTCTTTATCGGCGGTAGTGCTACTTTGGTTTGGTCTACTACCAATGCTACATACTGTACGGGCTCTGGTGATTGGCCGAACACAGCCTTGTCAAATCCTAATGTTTACTCGCAGTCTACCTATCAAATAGCAAAGACTTATGGTACAACCACATTATCCAAACTGACAAGTGATGCAACTATTATCTTATCTTGTACAGGACCTGGTGGATCTGTAGCTACTACTTCTTATATCAAGGTAAACAGCTTCGTAAATATCACTTCACAAACCA